>NZ_JBNJMX010000029.1:0-41702 GCF_050936375.1 Plantactinospora sp. CA-290183
GCCCGCGTAGCTGAGCCGGAACGCGTCACCGACGGTGTCGAAGTCCCGCAGCGACACCGTCTGCACCTCGTTGAGCGCCGGCCGCTCCGACCCGACGTACGTGGTGATCTCGGTGTAGCTCCGCTGCGACCAGTACGGGTCGCTGTGCGGCTGGAGGTTGTCCTGCTGGCAGATGCCGGCGTACGCCATGATCGATGACCCGCTGCCCGGCTCGTACGAGTTGGCCGCGCTGCGGTTGGCGCCGGAGCAGTTCCACTGGGTGCCGTTGAAGGTGTGGTTGCCGGCGAACTGGTGCCCGATCTCGTGCGCCACGTAGTCCACGGCGAAGAAGTCACCGACCGGGGTCGGCAGGCCGGTGCAGCCCCGCGCCTTGCCGGCACCGCCGACGACGCCCAGCCCGGCGATGCCGCCGCCGTTGACGCCGAGTCCGATGTGCCCGACGTCGTACGCGCCGGCGCCGACGAGCTGGCCGAGCACGATCTGGTTGCGGTTCAGCGTGGCGCTGCCGCAGGAGGTGAGCTGCGCCGGGGTGTAGCAGGCAGCCGCGCCGCAGGGGCCGTTCGGCTCGACGGCCAGCGCCGCGGTGTTCAGGTTGGTCCTGTCGGTGCCGTCGATCAGCACGAGCCGGATCGCCGTCTCGTCCTCGTAGATCTGGGTCACCCGGTTGACCAGGGTCACCTTGGCCGCGGTGACGTTCTCGGCGCCGAAGAAGGTGGCGTAGGACGGATCGGTCACCAGGGCGAGCCGGTAGGTCCGCAGCCGCACCGGGGCACCGGCGGCGGCCGGCGTGACGTCGTCGGCGAGGGCCGCGGCGGTCGACTCCACGTCCTCGCGTTCGGCGAAGGCGGGGTCCGGGTTGGTGGTGTCGCGCACGTGGTAGCTGGCGTACCGGGTCTGGTCCTGCCGGCTGTACGGGTCGACGTACCAGACGCCGCGCTGGGAGCGGACCGAGGCGTGGAAGCCGAGCGGGGTGAGGTCGGCCCGCACGGTCGCGGTCGGGTCGTCGATCCCCCTGCCGGCGTACGTCCGGATCTCCGGGTGTGCCGCCGCGAGTCCGGCCTCCATCACCGGCGAGTCGGTCAGCGCGAAGCGCTCGAAGCCGCCGGCGGGCGTGGGCAGCGAGACCACCAGGGCCTCGGCACCGGTCGCCCCCGGCCGCTGGCGGGGGGCGCGGTCCAGCTGGGACTCCAGTGCCGCGCGGTCCAGGGTGTAGCCCGCGAAGCGGGTGGCCCGGATGTCGGTCGGGCCGGCGCCGCGGGCGGCTGCCGAACTCTCACCGAGCTTCGTCCAGGGGTTGCCCGGCTGGCTCGGCGCGGCCGCGCCCGGTGTGGTGGTGGCCAGCACCGGCAGCACGGTGGCCATCAGCGCGGCCACCAGGAGGCCGGCCAGGCGCCGTGGCGCGGCCGGGCCGCGCGGGGCGGCGGGTAACGAGGGGGTCGTCAACTTCTGTCTCCTTGCGACTTCGGACGCGGCGGCCGGTCGGGCCGGCGCTGGCTGTCACCCAGGTCGGGGGTCGGGCGATCGCTGTGGAGGGCGATCGTCGGTGCGGGTGAGCAGAGCGGTGGTGAGCGGAGCGGGGGTGAACAGAGTGGGGGTGATCAAAGGGGGGTGATCAGACGATAGGGCTCGCGGAGCGCTCTGGACAGCCTCCGTGTGGTCGGGATGCCGACCGGGCCGATTCGCCCCGACCTGCCTCCCGGCGGGGTTCCCCCCGGGTCGGCCCGGTCGATCGGATAGCGTCGTGCCATGCCCGAGACCGGTTACCCCTGGCCGATCGAGACCACCCGGCTGGAGAACGGCCTGCGCGTGGTGGTCAGCGAGGACCGCAGCGTGCCCGTCGTGGCCGTGAATCTCTGGTACGACGTCGGCTCGCGCCACGAGCCCGAGGGGCAGACCGGCTTCGCCCACCTCTTCGAGCACCTGATGTTCGAGGGATCGGTCAACGTGGCCAAGACCGAGCACATGCGGCTGGTCCAGGGTGCCGGCGGCTCGCTCAACGCGACCACCAACCCCGACCGGACCAACTATTTCGAGACGGTCCCCTCCGAGCATCTGGCCCTCGCGCTCTGGCTCGAGGCGGACCGGATGGGCGGCCTGGTGCCGGCCCTGACCCAGGAGACGCTGGACAACCAGCGCGAGGTGGTCAAGAACGAGCGGCGCCAGCGCTACGAGAACGTGCCGTACGGGGACGCCTGGCTGCGGCTGCTGCCGATGCTCTACCCGCCGGGGCACCCGTACCACCACGCCACGATCGGCTCGATGGCCGACCTCAACGCCGCCGACCTGGCCACCTTCCAGGCCTTCCACGCCACCTACTACGCGCCGAACAACGCGGTGCTCACGGTCGTCGGGGACGCCGCGCCGGACGAGGTCTTCGCGCTGGCCGACCGTTACTTCGGCAAGCTCTCCGCGCGGTCCGACATCCCGCCGGCGCCGGACGGCCGGGTGGTGCGCCCGACCGGCGTACCGGCCCGGGAGTCGGTGACCGCCGACGTGCCGGCGCCCCGGCTCTACCTGGCGCACCGGACGCACCCGTTCGGCTCACCCGGATACGACGCGGCCACCGTGCTGGCGATGGTGCTGGGCGCCGGCCGGGGCAGCCGGCTCTACCAACGGCTCGCCGACGGCGCGCGGCTCGCCCAGCCGGACAGCGTCGGGGCGTACGGGGTCGACCTGGCGCACGCGCCCGCCCCGCTGATCGTGACCGCCACCGCCCGGCCCGGAGTGACGGCGGAGCGGCTGGAGGCCGGCCTGGTCGAGGTGCTGGACGGGCTCGCCGACGGGGTGACCGAGGCGGAGCTGGACCGGGCCCGGGCACTGCTCACCACGGCCTGGTGGCGGCAGCTCTCCACCATGGACGGGCGGGCCGACCTCCTCGGCCGTTACACCCTGCAGCTCGGTGATCCGGCCCGTGCGGCGGACCGGCTGCCCGGCTGGCTCTCCGTCACCGCGGGGCAGGTGGCCGAGGTCGCCGCCGAGATGTTGCGCCCGGAGGACCGGGTGACGCTGACGTACCTGCCGGACGAGCGGGCGACGAGTGGCCGCGGCGACGTGGCCGCGGAAGGTGGCACCCGATGACGCTGATCACCGAACGGCCCGTACCGGGCGAGGCCCGGGCGTACCGGTTCCCGGAGGTGATCCGCCGGAGCGTGGCCGGCGGTGAGGTGGTCGCCGCGCACCTGCCCGGCCACAACCTGGCCGTCGCGGTGCTGATCGTGGAGGGCGGGGCGGAGCGTGAGCCGCTGGGCCGCGAGGGCCTGGTCGGCGTCGTGGCCAAGGCGCTGGAGGAGGGTACGACCCGACGCGACGCGGGCGCGTACGCGCTGGCGCTGGAGGGGCTCGGCACCGAACTGGGGATCTCGGCCGACTGGGACGCCTTCCAGGTCAGTGTGCAGGTCCCGGTGGACCGGCTGCCGGCCGCGGTGGAGCTGATGACGGAGGCCCTCCGGGCGCCGCGCCTCGACCCGGCGGACATCACCCGGGTGCGCGACGACGAGGTGACCGCGCTGCGGATGTACTGGGCCAACCCGGGACCCCGGGCGGACGCCGCGCTGCGCGCCGACCTCTTCGGTCCGGCGCAGCGGGCGGGCCGGCCGATGGACGGCGACCCCGAGTCGGTCGCCGAGGTCACGGTGGACGACGTGACCGCCTTCCACGCCGACTGGCTGACCCGACCGGGCACCCTGCTGGTCGTCGGCGACCTGGACCGGGTCGACCTGGACGCGCTCGCCACGGTGGCGTTCGCCGGTGCCGACGGCGGGGCGGCCCCGGTCGGCGAGCCGCTCGCGGTGCGGGTGCCCGACCGGCGCCGGATCCTCCTGGTCGACCGCCCCGGTTCGGTGCAGTCGACGCTGCGCCTCGGACACGTCGCGCCGCACCGGGCCCACCCGGACTACGTGCCGATGACGCTCGCCGCCACCGTGCTGGGCGGCGCGTTCACCTCCCGGCTGAACCACCTGATCCGAGAGGTGCGCGGCTACACGTACGGGATCCGCTCCGACTTCGGGCAATCCCGGCGGTTCGGCCGGTTCGTGGTCAGTGCCGGGGTGCAGACCGCCGTGACCGCGCCCGCGTTGGTCGACGCGGTGGGTGAGATCGCCCGTACCCGGGAGGGCGGGGTGACCGAGGCGGAGCTGGAGGTCGCGCGCTCCTGGCGGGCCGGCCAGCTCTCGGTGGAGTTGCAGACGCCGCGGGCCATCGCGAACGCCCTCGGCACGCTGGTGGTGCACGGCCTGCCGGACGACTACCACGCGACGCTGCGGGACCGGCTGCTCTCCGCCACCGAGCCGGAGGTCTCGGCGGCGGCCGCGACGCACCTGCACCCGCAGGGGTTGACCCTGGTGGTCGAGGGCGACGTGGCGTTGATCCGGGACGAGCTGGTCGCCAGCGGTCTCGGTGAGGTCATCGACACCGCGAACTGACCCGCGTCCGGCGCCGATCGGGAATCGCCTTGCCGGGCCGCCCGGGGTGCTGGGTAGCCTCGCGGGTATGAGGATCGGCATTGTGGGAGCGACCGGGCAGGTCGGCGGCGTGATGCGGCAGATACTGGCCGAGCGGCGGTTCCCGGTGGAGCGGTTGCGGTTGTTCGCCTCGGCCCGGTCGGCGGGCCGGACCCTGCCCTGGCGGGACGGCGAGATCACCGTCGAGGACGCGGAGACCGCTGACTACGGCGAGTTGGACATCGTGCTCTTCTCGGCCGGAAAGGGTACGAGCAAGGCGCTCGCCCCCCGGGTCGCCGAGGCGGGCGCGGTCGTGATCGACAACTCGTCGGCCTGGCGGATGGACCCGGCCGTTCCGCTGGTGGTCGCCGAGGTCAACCCGCACGCCGCCGCGACCCGTCCCCGGGGCATCATCGCCAACCCCAACTGCACCACGATGGCCGCGATGCCGGTGCTGCGCCCACTGCACGCCGAGGCCCAACTGGTCAGCCTGGTGATCTCGACCTACCAGGCGGTCTCCGGGGCCGGCCTGGCCGGCGTGGCCGAGCTGGACGAGCAGGTGCGCAAGGTGGCCGACGGCGCCGCCGCGCTGGCCTTCGACGGCCGGGCCGTCGACTTCCCGGCCCCCCGGGTCTTCGCCGAGCCGGTCGCCTTCAACGTGCTGCCGCTGGCCGGTTCGATCGTCGACGACGGCTCGGAGGAGACCGACGAGGAGCAGAAGCTGCGCAACGAGAGCCGCAGGATCCTGGAGATTCCCGAGCTGCGGGTCTCCAGCACCTGCGTGCGGGTGCCGGTCTTCACCGGGCACTCGTTGCAGATCAACGCCCGGTTCGCCCGGCCGGTCACCCCGCAGCGGGCCCGGCAGCTGCTCGACGGTGCCCCCGGGGTGGCGCTGGCGGACGTGCCGACGCCGTTGCGGGCCGCCGGGCAGGATCCGACGTACGTGGGCCGGATCCGCGCCGACGAGACCGTCGAGCACGGGCTGTCGCTCTTCTGCGCCAACGACAACCTGCGCAAGGGCGCGGCCCTCAACGCCGTACAGATCGCCGAGCTGGTGGCCCGGGAACTGAGAGCGTCGTAGGTCAGGTGTCCCTGATCGGGCGCGGGAGGGCATGTGCGGGACGAATGTGATGCCTCTGAGTCATATTCATGCCTCTGAGGCATCACCGCCGGACCGTCCACCACCGTTCCGCGCCCGACCCACTCGCACCGGGGCCCACCCACGCGGTCGCGTTATGCCGGGGTCAGCCCGGGTAGACCGGGTCGGCCGCAACGAGAGGGGAGCAGGATGACCACCGTCGGAGAGTTCATGACGACCCGGTTGGTGACCATGGACGGCACCGACACGCTCACCGCCGCCGCGCAGGAGATGCGCGACAGTGCCATCGGTGACGTGATCGTCACCAACGGGGACGACGTGATCGGTATCGTCACCGACCGCGACATCACGGTACGCGGGGTCGCGGAGGAGCTGAATCCGTCCAGCACCGCCCTCAACCAGATCCTGACCCAGGACGTCATCACCGTGACCCAGTACGACGACGCGGTGGCGGCGGCCGACCTCATGCGGACGTACGGCGTCCGCCGATTGCCCGTGGTCGAGGACGGCCGGCTGATCGGGCTGGTCTCCCTCGGCGACCTGGCGGTCGAGCGGGAGCCGCAGTCGGTGCTCGCCGACATCAGCGCCGACGAGCCCAACAACTGAGGGTGTCGGCACGCCAGCGGAGGCGACCATCCGCCGAGCGCGACCCGGGCCCGCCAGGTGCCGGCGATCTCGCCGTCCACCAGCAGGGCGCCCGGGTTGCCGAGGATCCGCCACACCTCCTGGTGCCGCGACCGGTCCGGCACCAGGAGGTCCCGGCCCGGAGGTAGGGGAATGCCGCACGAGGCGCGGGGATGCTCATGGAGGGAAGAGGGCCTGAGGCGATGGATCCGACCACCGACTTCTTCGAGGGGCTCAACCACCGGCCGCCGGATCCGCTGCTCACCCGGGTCCGGGGCACCCTGCGGTTCGAGCTGACCCAGGGGGAAAAGGTCGAGCACTGGCTGCTGGTGCTGAGCGCGGGCAGCGTGAGCGCGACCCAGGCGGACCGCCCGGCGGACTGCACGGTCCGCACGGACCGGGGATTCTTCGACCTGATCGCCAAGGGCGAGGCCAACCCGTTCGCCTCGCTGCTGCGCAACCGGGTCAGCGTGGAGGGAAAGCTCCTCCTGTACAGCTATCTGAACCACCTGGTGCCCGGCCCGTCCGACGCACACACCCCGCGGGAATGGGCGCGCGAACGGGGGCTGCGCCGATGAAGCCACTGGTCAGCATCCTCGACGGCAACACCTTCGTGGTCAGCGACAACCGCGGCGACATCGACCCGTCGCCGTCGTTCCCGACCGGGCTCTTCTCGTTCGACACCCGTTTCCTGTCGAAGTGGGAGCTGACGGTCAACGGGGAGCGGCTCAACGCCCTGTCAGTGGACGACCTGCAGTACTTCGAGGCGCAGTTCTTCCTGGTGCCCGGCGAGCCGACACACTACGTGGACGCGAAGCTCTCCATCATCCGGCACCGCACCGTCGGCGGCAGTTTCGACGAGACGCTGACCATCCTCAACCACGAGGACAAGCAGGTCGAACTCGCGGTACGGATGAATGTCGAGAGCGACTTCGCCGACCTGTTCGAGATCAAGGACGTACGGGAGAAGCGCGGTAGCACGGTGGCCGTCGCCGAGGAGGGCCGGCTTCGGCTCTTCTACCAGCGGGAAACCTTCCAGCGGGAAGCGATCATCTCGTCCAGCGAGCCCGCCGACTACGACGAGCAGGGCCTGAGCTGGACGCTGCGGATCGGCCCGCACCAGCAGTGGAAGACCCGGCTGCACGTGGAGACCCTGGTGGAGGGCGCCGGCGGCCAGGACCTCCGGCTCAGCATCCAGCCGCACCACAGCCGCGGGCAGGGGCAGATGCGGCAGGACCTGGACGCGTGGTTGGCGCGGGCACCGAAGCTGACCTGCGACTGCGAGCCGCTGACCGAGACGTACCGGCGCAGCCTCACCGATCTGGCCGCCCTGCGCTACACGCCGCTGGCCACGAGGGAGCTGCTGCCCACCGCGGGCCTGCCCTGGTTCATGACCCTGTTCGGCCGGGACAGCATCATCACCTGCCTGCAGACCCTGCCGTTCACGCCGGAACTGGCCGGGCCGACCCTGCGCTACCTGGCGCTGACCCAGGGCGTCAGCCTGGACGACTTCCGGGAGCGCGAGCCGGGCAAGATCCTGCACGAGATCCGGTACGGCGAGTCGACCGCGTTCGAGGAGCAGCCGCACTCGCCGTACTACGGCTCCGCCGACGCCACACCGCTCTTCGTGATCCTGTTGGACGAGTACGAGCGCTGGACCGGCGACGTCGCGCTGGTCGCCGAACTGGAGCACGAGACGCGGGCCGCGCTGAACTGGATCGACGACTACGCCGACCTGATGGGCAACGGCTACATCTGGTACCAGCGGCGGAACCTGCGCAACGGCCTGGAGAACCAGTGCTGGAAGGACTCCTGGGACGGAATCTCCTACTCGGACGGTCGGCTGCCCGACTTTCCCCGCGCCACCTGCGAGCTGCAGGGTTACGCGTACGACGCGAAGATGCGCGGGGCCAGGCTGGCGCGACTGGTCTGGCAGGACCCGCTCTACGCCGACCGGCTGGAGCGGGAGGCCGCCGACCTCAAGGCGCGGTTCAACCGGGACTTCTGGGTCGCCGACGGCGAGTACTACGCGCTGGCCCTGGACACCGAGGGCGGCCAGGTGGACGCCCTCTCGTCGAACATCGGGCACCTGCTGTGGAGCGGGATCGTCGACGAGAGCCGGGCGGCGAAGGTCGCCGAGCACCTGCTCGGGCCGCGGCTCTTCTCCGGTTGGGGCGTGCGCACCCTGGCCGAGGGGGAGGGTCGGTACAACCCGGTCGGGTACCACGTCGGCACCGTCTGGCCGTTCGACAACTCGCTCATCGCCTGGGGCCTGCGCCGGTACGGCTTCCGGAGCGAGGCCGGCCGGATCGCCGAGGCCATCATCGACGCGGGCAAGTACTTCCGGGGGCGGCTGCCGGAGGCGTTCGCCGGGTACGACCGCGCACTGACCAAGTACCCGGTGCAGTACCCGACGGCGTGCAGCCCGCAGGCCTGGTCCACCGGCACGCCCATGCTGATGATCCGGACGCTGCTCGGGCTGGAGCCGCACCAGGAGCACCTGGTGGTGGAGCCGGCGATGCCGGAGTCGATGGGGCGGATCGAGGTGCTGGACATCCCCGGGCGGTGGGGCTACATCGACGCGTTCGGCCGGGGCCGCTCGGAGCACGGCCACCGGCGTGCCGGGCCCGACTGACCGCCGTACGCAGGGGAGGGAGGAGACGACTCGATGACGAACGTGACGGCGGAGTTCTTCGCCCGGTTGGAGCGGCAGGGGCCCGACCTGCTGCCCGACAAGGCCCGCGGCTCGATCCGGTTCGACCTCGCCGACCAGGACCGGACCCACCACTGGTTCGTCTCGATCAACCGGGGCAACGTGCTGGTTTCCCGGGAGTACCGGGAGGCCGACTGCGTGGTCGGCACCGAGCAGGCCCTCTTCGACCGGTTCGTGCTCGGCGAGGCGCAGGTGATCGCGGCGTACAACCGCAGTGACGTGACCGTGCAGGGCAACTTCCCACTGCTGCTGATGTTCCGCCGGGCCTTCCCGTCGCCGCCGGGCACCCGCGACCCACGGGAGCGGGTCCGTGAGCGGCTCGCGGCCAGGGCCCGCGGTCAGGTACGGACCGTCCCCGCTGAACCGGAGCGGCGACGATGAAGGAACTTGTGGGCATCCTCGCCGGCAACACGTTCATGCTCAGCGACACCCGGGGTGACGTCGACTGGTCCGCGGACTATCCGACCGGGCTCTTCGCCTGGGACACCCGGTTCCTCTCCAAGTGGGCGCTCACCATCGACGGCGAGCGGCTGCACGAACTATCCATCGACGACCTCCAGTACTTCGAGTCACGGTTCTTCCTGGTGCCCGGAGCGCCGACCCACTACGTGGACGCGAAGGTCTCGGTGATCCGGCACCGGTCGGTCGGCGGCACCTTCGAGGAGCGGCTGACGGTGCTGAACCACCGGGACGAGCCGGTGACGCTGACCGTCCGGATGGAGATCGAGTGCGACTTCGCCGACCTCTTCGACGCCCGGGAGGCCCGGCCGAAGAAGAGCGGGACCGTGACGGTGGTCGAGGAGGACCGGTTGCGGCTCTGCTACCAGCGGGGGCGGCACATCAACGAGACGATCATCTCCAGTACGACCCCGGCGGAGATCGACGAGAGCGGCCTCACCTTCCAGGTCGAACTGGACGCGCACGGGCAGTGGTTCACCACCCTCGAGGCGGTGGCGACGATCCGGCCGGAGGGGGGCCGCGACGTCCGGGAGAACCTGCTCGGCTACCGGCGGATCCGTCCGGAGATGCGGAACAGGCTGGCGGAGTGGGTGGACCGGGCGCCGCGGCTCACCTGCGACTCGGCGAGGCTGGCGGAGGCGTACCAGCGGAGCCTGGTGGACCTGCTCGCGCTCCAGTACGCGGGGCTGACCGGCGAGACGCGGCTGACCGCGAGCGGCATGCCCTGGTACATGACCCTGATGGGACGCAACAGCCTGATCACCGGGCTTCAGGCGCTGCCCTTCGTGCCGGATATCGCCCGGAGCGCGCTCGCCGTGCTGGCGCTGTTGCAGGGCAGCCGGGTGGACGACTTTCGCGACGAGGAGCCCGGGAAGATCGTGCACGAGGTGCGCTACGGCGAGCCCGGCGCCTTCGAGGAGCGGCCGCACACCGTCTACTACGGCGCGGCCGACACCACCCCGCTGTTCGTGATCCTGCTCGACGAGTACGAGCTGTGGACCGGGGACTCCTCCCTCGTGCGGCGCCTGGAGTACGAGGCGAGGGCGGCGCTGGACTGGATCGACACCTACGGCGACCTGGTCGGCAACGGCTACATCTGGTACGAGCGGCGCAGTCCGGGAGGGCTGGAGAACCAGGGCTGGAAGGACTCCGCGGAGGCGGTGCGCTACGCCGACGGCCAGATGCCGGGGAGTCCCCGGGCCAGCTGTGAGTTGCAGGGCTACGCGTACGACGCGAAGGTGCGGGGCGCCCGGTTGGCCCGTACCTTCTGGAACGACCACCCGTACGCGGAGCGGCTGGAGCGGGAGGCGGCCGAGCTGAAGGCCCGGTTCAACCGCGATTTCTGGGTCGCCGACGGCGAGTACTACGCACTCGCGCTCGACGCGGAGGGCGGTCAGGTCGACGCGCTGGCGTCGAACATCGGTCACCTGCTGTGGAGCGGCATCGTCCCGGAGTCGCGGGCGGCGAAGGTGGCCGAGCACCTGTTCGGCGACCGGCTCTACTCCGGTTGGGGGATCCGTACGCTCGCCAGCGACCATGCGCGCTACGACCCGATCGGCTACCACGTCGGCACGATCTGGCCGTTCGACAATTCCATCATCGCCTGGGGCCTGCGCCGCTACGGCTTCGGTGAGGAGGCCGGCCGGCTCGCCCAGACGATGATCGAGGCCTCCGGGTACTTCGGCGGGCGACTGCCGGAGGCGTTCGCCGGCTACGACCGCACCCTGACCCGGTTCCCGGTGCAGTATCCCCGGGCGTGCAGCCCGTTCGCCTCGTCGGCCGGCGCGCCGCTGCTGCTGCTGCGCAGCCTGCTGGGCCTGCGGCCGCACGGCGACCACCTGCGGGTCGAACCGGCCATCCCGGCCGAGCTGGGTCGGATGGAGGTGATCGGCATACCGGGGAGGTGGGGCCGGTCCGACGCCTTCGGCCGGGGCCGGAGCGGGCCGGTGTCGCGGTAGCCGGTGCGGCGGGAGGTTCCGGTGCGCCGGCCGCCGGTCGGGTGCCGGGCCGGAATGCGGGTGGTCGCCGACGATCCACCGTGGTAGCGATAGGGCCATGGGGGATCCCGATCGGTCGGAGGGCAGGGCACTGGCCCGGGTGCTGCGCCAGGCCGGCGGCGCCGAGATCCTCAACACCCTGGGCGTACGGCTCTCCGGCTCGGAACTGGTCACGCTGTTGCTCGCCGCGTTCCGGACCCGGGCCGGGCTGGTGACCCCGGCCGACGTGCTGCGCCGGTACACGGAGGACCGCTTCGTCGCGCCGGCGCAGACCGGGGCCCGCCACCTGCGCCGGGCCGAGGACCTGCTCCTGGCCGGGCTCCCCGAGGCGTACGAGCTGCTGACGCTGGCCCCGGTGGTGCCGCTCGGCAGCCATTCCGCCGTCGCCGGGGTGAGCCAGAACAACGTCCTCACCACCGTGCGGGGCAGCGAGGTGGCGGCGGACCCGACCAACGGGTTGGCGCTGGAGGCGGCCGTACGGCGTCGCGAGCTGCTGGAGCGTGACGGCCGGTCGGCACCGCCGGTGCGGCTGGCGGCGCTGCAACGGGTGATCCGGGCCCAGCGGTTCTCCGGGGCGGGCCGGTTCGCCCACTTCGGCCTCCTCGCGCTGGTCACCGCCGGCCGGGACACCGGCGGCCTGGCCTTCGAGCGGCGGTACGCCGTGGAGCAGTTGGACATCCTCTGCGCCGCGCTGGAGGGCGCCGGGGCCGGGACGGTCGACATCGCGCTCACCGTGCTGGAGCCGGCGGCGGTCCCGGTCGCCGAGGAGGTCCGGGCCGCGCTGGCTGGCCGGCCGGCGGTGGTGGTGCGCGACGACCCGGACCGGTCCGGCGGTCGGGGTTACTACACGGGTTGCTGCTTCACCATCGCCGTCGTGCTAAACGGTCAGCGGGTCGTGCTCGGTGACGGCGGATTCGTCGACTGGACGCGCCGGCTGCTCGGCAACGGCAAGGAGCGGCTGCTGACCACCGCCCTCAGCGTCGACCGGCTGGCCCTGGCGCTCGATCCGCCGGCGCGCTGACCGGCCGCCGGCTCTGGTCCCGGCCGGTCCGGACCTAGCCGGTCCTAGCCGCTCCGGTCCTCGCTCGTCCGGTTTCCCGGCCGGCCGGTCAGGGCCAGGATGCCGCAGGCCAGCGCGACCGCGACGGGGGCGATCGCGAAGCCGGCGGTGACGTTGCCGGTGTGGTCGAGCAGCGGTCCGGTGAGCGCGGAGCCGGCCGCGCTGCCGACCGAGAAGGCGGTGGCGGCCCAGGCGAACGCCTCGGCCGCCGTGCCGTCCGGTGCCACCTGGTCGATGGTGACGAACGTGATGGTCAGCAGCGGCGGCAGGGCCAGCCCGCTGAGCGCCATCAGTGCCAGCATGACCGGCGGGTCCGGGGTCAGCAGCAGGGGCAGGTAGCCGAGGGCCATCACGGCCGCTGCCCGGGGCAGCGTGCCGTGCCGACGGGCGGTGGCGGACCGGACGTAGAGCAGGCCGCCGGCGAGCGCCCCGACAGCCTGGGCGGCCAGCAGCCAGCCGGCCCAGGAGCGTCCGCCGGAGGCCTCGGCGTAGCCGGTGGCGGCCACCGCGACGCTGCCGATGCCGGCACCGACCAGCACCAGCGCGCCGAGGATCACCCCCAGTCTCCCGGCCCGCAGCGGCCCCGCCCAGTGCCGTACCGCCGGGACGCCGCGCCACCGGCGGACCGCCGGTGCGGTGGTGAACCAGGCCGTGCCGACCGCCTGGCAGAGCGCGGCGGCGGCGAGCCCGCCGGTGGGACCGGCGACGCCGACCGCGCCGAGGGTGAGCACCGGACCGGCCACGAAGATTATTTCTTGGGTCGCGGTGTCCAACGTGTACGCCGTGTGCACCTGCTTCTCGGGCAGCAGGTCCCGCCAGAGGACCCGCAGGCAGGCCTCGAACGGCGGCGCGCCCAGCCCGGCCAGCACCGCCGCCAGGACGGTCAGTGGCCGGGCGAGTCCCGCCGCGACCAGCGCGAAGCCGGCGGTGGAGACGGCGACTCCGAGCCACATCACCGGCGGCTGCCGCCAGCGGTCGGCGAGGCGGCCGAGCAGCGGCTGGCCGACCGCCATCCCGGCGGTGTACGCGCCGACCAGCAGGCCGGCGAGGGTCAGGGTCATGGTCTCCCGGGCGAAGACCAGCAGCGCCAGCGGCGCCGCGCCGAGCGGGATCCGCCCGAGCAGGCTGGCGGCGAGCACCCGCGCGGTCTGCGGGGTCCGCAGGACGGCGAGGGCCGAGGTGTCGGAGGGTGCGGGGACCCGGTGCGGGGTACCGGGCTCCGAGGGGCCCGGGTGCGGGGTGTCCAGGGTCGACGACATGGCGGAGCGCTCCCGGAGGGGGTGGGGGTGACGGGCCGGTTGGCGGGTGGTGCCGGCCGGTCAGGGAGCGAAGTCGGCGCGCTCGTGGTCGTTGCCGTAGAGCGGGAGATCGGGGGTGATCCACCGGGCGTACGCGGCGGCGGTGGCCTCCAGTCGGATCACCGGACCACTCTAGCCGCCGGTCGGCCCCGGTGATGCCGGGGCGCCGGTCAGCGGGCCGAGACGAAGCGCAGGTGGGAGCGTTGGCGCAGCCGGATCCCGGAGGCGACCGCCACCAGCGCGGTGAGCACGAGGGCGACCGTGACGCCGTGCACCAGCCCCCGGGTGAGATAGCCGGTGTCGGTGTGGTCGATGGCGTACGTGCCGATCTCCCGGCTGAACCAGAACGGCAGGGCCCGGGAGGCGGTGCCGGCCGGATCCATGATCATTTGCAGTCCGACCACGGTCAGCAGCACCAGCGTGCCCTCCAGTTCCCTGGGCAGCACGGCGCTCAGCGCCAGCCCGAACGGCGCGGCGGTGGCGACGGTCAGGGCCATGATCAGGGCGATCGCGCCGTACCGGACGTCGTGCTGGTCGAACCGGATGAGCAGGAAGTACGGCACGCAGAGGCCGGCGCCGACCGTCCAGAGCGCGAGCAGCCGGCCGAGATGCAGGTGGTGCGGCCGGTAACCGGAGAGCCGCAGCCGGGGTTCCATGCCCCGGGCGGCGCTGCCGGCGAAGAGGGCCGCCGTGCTCAGCGCCCAGCCGATGCCGAGACAGACGAACCGGATGGACTGTCCCAGGTGGTCACCGCGTCGGCTCAGATAGAAGGCGAGCGGCAGGAGGACGAGGATCACCAGCACCGAGCGCCGCCGCAGGATCTCCCGCAGGGCGAGCTCCGCCACCGTGTACGTCTTGGTCATGACGCCATCTCCCGGGCCGGGGTCAGGTCGAGCACGGTGTCGACCCGGTCGAGTTGGTTGAGCAGGTGGGTGACCACCACGATCGCCCTGCCGGCCGAGCGCCACTGCCAGAGCTGCTGCCAGAAGTCGAGGTAGCTGCCCCGGTCGAAGCCCTGGTAGGGCTCGTCCAGCAGGAGCACGTCCGGCTCGCCGAGACCGGCCAGCACCAGGTTGAGTTTCTGCCGGGTGCCCCCGGAGAGGTGCCGGGCCTGCTGTCCCCGGGCGGGATCCCAGTCCAGCGCGGCGGCCTGCGCCCGGCCGGCGGCCCGGGCCGCCGGCCGGGGCATCCCCCGGCCCGCGCCGACCAGCACGAAGTGCTCCTCGGGGTAGAGGTAGTCGTTGGTGCCGCCGGACTGCGGGCAGTAGCCGAGGGTGCCGTGCACCCGGACCTGCCCCTGGTCGGGGCTGGCCAGGCCGGCGCAGATCCGCAGGAAGGTGCTCTTGCCCGAGCCGTTCGCGCCGACCACGGCCGCGATCTCACCGGCCCGTACGGTCAGGTCGACGTCGGTCAGCACCCGGTGCCGTCGGTAGCGCTTGCCGACCCCGCGGACCTCCAGCCGGACCGGGCCGGGACGGTGCACCCGGGCGGTGCCGGCGTGCCGGTCCACCGCCCCCACGCCGACGCTGTCCGCGACCGCCGCCGCATAGACGGCGGGCGGGCCGAAGACCCGCAGCGGCGCCTCTCCGCTGTCCCGCAGGTGTGTGGCGGTCTCCGCGACCACGTGCCGGGACAGGTCGGCATCGACGCCGTGCCGGCGCAGCTCGCCGGCGAGCGCGCTCAGCCATCCGTCGTGGTTCATCGTGTCTGTACCTCCCGCAGGACCCCGCCGACCCCGCCGGTGAAGGCGTTCCAGTCGGCGGCCGTCCGACTCAGCGTCTCGGTCCCGGCACCGGTGATCCGGTAGTACTTGCGGGCCGGCCCGGCGGCGCCCTCCCGCCACTGCGCGGTGACCAGCCCGGTGCGTTGCAGGCGCAGCAGTACCGGGTAGAGGGTGCCGCCCTGGATCGGCCCGACGCCGGCCGCGTCCAGCGACTGGGCCAGCTCGTATCCGTAGGACTCCCGGCGCTGCAACAGGGCGAGCACACACAGGTCCAGCACCCCGCGTAGCCACTGGGCGCGGCGTTCCTGATCCACGGCGAAGAAGGTAGCACAGCCATCTAGATTGGATGCCCACCTAGTCAGTGGAGAGGTCCACACCGCCCTGCCGGGCTGGGTAGCCTGACCCGATGCGAGTGCTCTTCGTGTCGGCGCCGTTGCTCGGTCACGTCTTTCCGATGGTGCCGCTGGCCGAGGCGTTGCGGGCCGACGGCCACGAGGTGCTGGTGGGGACCGGCGGTGACGCCCTCGCCGTACACCGCACCGGGCTGCCGGTCGAGGACATCGCGCCGGGGTTCCGGTTCGACCGGATCGCCCGCCGTACGCTGCTGCGCCACCCGCTGATCGCCCGGGCCGAACTGGCCGGCCGGGGCGGCACCCGGGGCGTGGCGCTGCTCTTCGGCGCCGCCAACGACCAGTTCGCCGACGGCGTGGTCCGGCTCGCCGACCGGTGGAAGCCGGACCTCGTCGTGCACGAGCCGCTGGCCGTGGCCGGGGCGCTGGCCGCGGCCCGCCGGGGGGTACCCCCGGTGCTGCACGAGAACTCCCTGTTCGACGGCCCCGAGCTGGTACGGGCGACGGCCGCCCGGCTGGTCCGGGCGCAACTGCGCAGCGGCGTCGGGGTGCTGCGGCCGAGCGCGGCCGTGCTCACCATCGCACCGCCGAGCGTGGTCGGCGAGCGCGCCGGGTGGCCGATGCGGGGCGTGCCCTACCAGGGCGTGGGCGAGCTGCCGGACTGGCTGCGGGAGCCCTCGGCGCGGCCCCGGATCCTGGTCACCCGCAGCACGGTCGCCGGCCCGGGCGGGAGCGGCCTGATGAGCGCCGTGGTGCGGGCCGCCTCCGGGGTCGCCGCCGAGTTCGTACTCGTCCGCCCCGACCGGCGGGTGCTGAGCCGGGGACCGCTGCCGCCCAACGTCCGTACCGTCGAGTGGATCCCGCTCAACGCGGCGCTGGCCACCTGCGCCGGGGTGGTGCACCACGGCGGGGCCGGCTCGGTGCTCGGGGCGCTTGCCGCGGGCGTACCGCAGCTGGTGGTGCCCGGCCCCGGCGACCGCAGGTGCAACGCGACCCTGGTCGCGCGGCGGGGAGCCGGGCTCGCCGTGCCGGAGCGCGCGATCACGGCCGCCGAACTGGACCGGTTGGTGACCGACCCCGGTCTGGCCGCGTCGGCCGGACAGGTCAGCGCGGAGATGGCCGCGATGCCCACCCCGGCCGAGCTGGTGCCCCGGCTCGAAGCCCTGCTCGGCTGAGGCGGGGCCGGTCAGCCGTCGGCCGGCGCCAGGGTGGCCGTCAGGAACGCACGGGTGACGGCCCGGATGTCCGGACGGTCCAGGGCCAGCTCATGACCGCCGTGCGTCACCAGCGAGTGCACCGGGTGCCCGGCGTCGAGCAGGGCGGCGGTGAGCGCGACCGTCTGCCCGACCGGTACGGCGGTGTCCTGGGCACCGTGCACGAGCAGTACGGGCACCCGGTTGCGGTCGACGTGGGTCAGCGGAATGGCGTCCACGGTCGTCGGGTCGTCCGCCGCCGGCCGGTGCCCGAGCAACCCCACCCACGGGTCGTCGTCGCCCCGCGCCTGCCGCCACCGCGCGGAGAGGGGTTCCACCGGCGGCCAGTACGCCAGCACGCCGTCGACGTCCGCGGGGGAGTCCACCCCGCGCAGGGCGAGGTGCAGCGCCAGATGGCCGCCCGACGAGTCCCCGGCCACCAGGAACGGCACCCCGGCCGCGCGGGCCCGGGCCAGCAGGGGACGCGCGGCGGCCCGGACGTCCGCCAGCTGCGCCGGCCACGTCGCCTCGGGCGCCAGCCGGAACCGGCCCTGCACCACGGTCAGCCCGTGCTCTGCCAGGGCCGTGCCGTCCTCCGTCGCCCAGGCGCGCCAGCCGCCGCCGGGGAGCCAGAGCACGATGCCGCCGCGCGGTGTCGTACCTTCCGCCATCTCCGCCATCACCCCATCCTGGTCGCCGGGTCACTCCGGGGGCCAGTGGCCGAGGCGCCGCTCCGCTGACGGCGTAACGCGACAGGTCGCGGGCCCGGCCGTCGCCGCGCCCCAGGAAGGAGGACCCGCCGCCATGTCCGGGCCGGCGACCCTGGTGCTGAGCCTGGCCTGAGCGGCCCCGATCCGCGTCGCACCGTCCACTGTGGTCCTTCCGCTCCGTGTCCGCTCCGATCCGACCCGCATCGGCGCCCGTCACCGATGTGACCTGGCGCGGTACGCCGGGCGCCGCGCACCGGGCGGGGGTAACGTGGAATGCGTGGTTTCCGTCGCGCTGGTCCGCCCCGTCTGGTGGATAGCGTGCCGGTCGGTGCGGTTCGTGACCGCCCTCGTGTTGATGGCCCTGCTGCTGGGTGGAGGCGCCGGCGCCCCGCTGGGCTTGGCCGACGCTCCCGGTGCCGTCGCCGCTCCGGGGACGCAGCCGCGGTCCGTGGCGCCCGGTGGCGACCCGGCCGGTGCGCAGAGTTCCCCGGACGAGGCCGTGCGGCCGTCGGTCCCGGAGGAAGCGCGGTCATCGCTCCGGGGTGACCCGGGCCGGTCGGTCCCGGACGAGGCGCGGTCGTCGGCGCCGGGCCCGGACGCCGCCCCTGCCGAGCGGGCCTCGGCCGCCACCGACGAGGTCGGGGAGGTCGAGGAGGCTTCGATCCCGGCCGAGCAGCCAGCGGCGCCCGGCGGCTGGCCGGAGCCGGTGACGGCGCCCGGCGCCACCGCCCGGCAGCGGCCGGCCGACGAGGCGTACCCGGGGGCGGTCGGAGCGCGCGCACCACCGCGCGGCTGAGGACCGGTCGCGGCTGACCGTGCCCGGTCCGGATCCGCCGACCCCGTTCGCATCGTTCACCCATGAGGTGCTGGTAATGGACAGAGTGCTGTACAACTTCCTGGTCGAGGTACCGCGAGCGGCGACGATCTGGGTGGTCCTGATGGGCCTCGCGGTGGGCGCGGCCATCGTGCTGCTCGTCCGCCCGGCTCGGGACCGCCCCGGTTACGACGTGGCGGTCCGGGAGGCCGAGCGACGCGACGCGCTGCTGGCGGCCAGGGCGGAGGAGTTGAACCGCTACGCCGAGGAGGTCGCGGTCGCCGCCGAGCGCTCGACGGTCACCGCGCGACGGCATCGCGACGAGTGGCTGGCGGCGCAGGAGGCGGCGGAGGCGGCCTGGCAGGCGTACGAGGACGCGGACACCGCCGCCCGCCGGGTCGACGCCGCAGCCGTGCTCCCCGCACCGCGTACGCCCCAGACACCGGCCGAGTACGCCGACCGCGAGCGCTACCTGCACAGGGCGGCGATGGCCGCGTGCTGGCGACGCGAGCTGTCTGTGCTGCAACTGAGCGACGTACTGGCCCACCGCAACGGGTGGGACCCCCGGCGGCACCCGGTCGAGCAGGAGGTGGTGCTGCGCCGGGCGGCCCGGGACAGCCTGCTGAGCGCCTACCGGGCGGCGGCGGAGCGGGAACGGGCCGCGTGGCGGGACGGCGACCTCGCCGCGACCGCCGCCCGGAGCCTGCGTACGGAGGCGTTCACCGCGGCGGCGCGGGCGGCGCAGGCCCGACGCTGGCTGCCGGCGGACGGGCCGGCGGAGGCGTCCACCGGCGACCTTTCGGGGACAGCCCGGGAGAGCCGGGGCGCCGTCCGGTGGCGCACCGCCCGGGCCGGCTGACCCGTCCGGCGCGCGCGCCGTGCCGGACGGTCGACGTCCGTCTCTGTCGAGCTGCGCGCCCGGCGTTCTCCGGCCGGTCGGTGGGCTACGCCTCGGGGTCCTGGGCCAGTACCGACCGGCCGCCGTCGACCGGCACCACGGCGCCGGTGATGAAGCTCGCCTCGGCCGAGAGCAGGTGGGCGACCGCGGCGGCCACCTCGGACGGCTGGCCCACCCGGCCGAGCGGATGCAGCCGCTCCATCTCGTGCTCGACCCGGCGGGCGTCCGCCGGATCCCGCTGGTCCAGGAAGTCGGCGTAGCGCTCCGTCCGGATCGATCCCAGGGCGACCGCGTTGACCCGGATGCCGTGCCGGCCGTACTCCACGGCGAGGGCCCGGGTCAGCCCCTCGATGGCCGCCTTCGCGGTCACGTACGGCAGACATCCCGGTACGGCCCGCTGGGCCTGGTGCGAGGAGACGTTGACGATCGCCCCCGGCGTGCCCGCGCCGAGGAACCGGCGGATCGCCGTCGAACAGCCGACGAGCGCGGTGTCGAGGTTCAGCGAGATCAGCTCCAGTACCTGCCGCGCGGGCGTGTCGTGCACCGACGCGTCCCGGAACACCGCCGCGTTGTTGACCCAACCGGCGAAGGTGCCCGCGGCGGTCGCCGCGTCGGCGGCCCGCTCGGCGACCGCCTCGTCGGCCGCGTCGCCCACCACCGCGACCACCCGGCGCCCGGCGGGGTGCCCGGCCGTCCAGGCCAGCGCGGCGGGGTCACGCTCGATCACGACGACGTGGTCGTGCCCGCCGAGGAGGCGTTCGACCAGCGCCCGGCCGACCCCCCGGCCGCCGCCGGTGACCACGTAGGACCGTACGGAGTGCGGGGTGTGCGGCATTGGTCAAACGTACCGGGGCCGCCGCCCGGCACCAGGAAAGTCCGGCTTGACACTTTCCCGGCTGGACGTCGACCGGTACCGCCGACCAGCGATCCGGGTTCGGGGTGGACCGGGCGGTGGCGGGACTGCTGAGCGGGTCGCCGGGTCCTGTGCCGGTGACGCACCCGGGGTGGAGCTAGACCGGCGGCGACGACCTCGTCGGGGTTCGGATCGGTGTCTCGGGCACCTTCCCGGGATCCACACTCCGCGAGGTCTTCACCCGGTTCGCGAGGCGATCCGCTAGTGGCGCTTGCGGCGCCGCCAGCCCTGGACGGGATGCCACGACTCGATCACGAGGTGGTCGGCGGGCGTCCCGACGTAGGTGAGCACGACCTCGGTGATGTCGATCCGGAAGAACCCGGCGCCCTCGTACGGGTTGTCGGCCGGCGGGTCGACCGGCACCACCGTACCGGCGAGTTTCGCGTCCCCCGGCCAGCTCTCCGGGGCGTCCACGGGTGGCTCGATCGTCGGACTGTGTACGGCGATCCGGGGATCCCGGCGGACGTCGAGCAGCTTCATCGAGCCGCCCATCATGCCGAGGGTGACCTCTTCGTCGCTGAACTCCAGTTCCGAGGCGCTGATCCGGGGTGACCCGTCCCGGCGGAGCGTGGCGATCGTCTTGTTCGTGCCGGCCGCGAATCTCTCCCGGACCCGGGTGGTGAACTCCGGCGCCTGCTTCGCGATCTCGCCCCAACTCGCCACGGTCGATCCTCCGTTCCGCCCGCTCCCTGCGGGTGCCGCCGGGTCAGTATCCCGCCCTCGTGGCCGCCGCGGGTGACCCGCCGGCCCGGCCGGGGGTGCCCGTGCCGGGTCAGTCCTCGGCGCAGGCCGGGTCGTTGACCGAGGTGCGGACCCGGCTCAGCAACCGGTGCAACTGCCGTACCTGATCCGTGGTGAGGTCGGCGAAGAGGTCCCGTTCCACCTGCTCGACGGCGGCGTCCACCCGTTCGAGGGCGGTCGAGCCGTCCGGGGTGATCTCGACGATGTGGCGTCGCCGGTCGGCCGGATCCCGGCGCCGTCGGACCAGCCCGGCCCCTTCGAGGTCGTTGAGCAGCGTGACGAGCACGCTGGCGTCGACGCCGAGCGCCTCCAGCAGCCCCTGCTGGGTCACCGAGCCGGTCTCGGCGAGGCGGGTCAGCGCCATGCCGTGCCGGGGGCCCAACCCGGTCAGGGCGAGGACGTGGCGCAGCCGGGCGTTGGTGATCGCGCCGTGCCGGGCGAGGAGGAAGCCGAGGCGCTCGGTCCCCCTCGACGCGTGCGCTTCACCTGCGGTCATCCGGTCACGGTACCAGGGGTGTAATGGTCGAGCCCTTCAGATCGTAGAGGTTCTTCAACTATCTGCTAACGTGAAGAAGTTGTTCCGGCTCCATGGAGCCGCCACCCCGGGAAGGGCCCACAGATGTTCATCGGTTACCTCGTCGTCGCGGTGCTCCTCGGAGCTGTCCTGGTGATGTCCGCGCGCGCCAAGCTGGTCCGGGACGAGCGGGTCGTCGCCAGCCTCCAGCGGGCCGGCGTGCCGCTGCGGATGTTCCCGCCGCTCGCCGCGCTGGAGATCGCCGGAGCGGTCGGGCTCGTCGCCGGCATCTGGCTGGCGCCGCTCGGCATCGCCGCCGCGACCGGCGTCGTCCTCTACTTCGTCGGAGCCGTGCTCGCCCATCTCCGGGCCGGTGACCCGAAGGGCCTCGCCGCCCCGCTGCCGCCGCTCGCCTTCGCCGTGGCCGCGCTCGTGCTGCGGATCCTCGCCTGACGGCCCGGTGACCGGCGGTGGGCAGGCGTAACAGATCATCGTCAGGGTGGATCGCGTGAGACAGGACATGACCGGCGAAGAACACTGGCTGACCCGGCGGACCGGCATCGTGCCGAGCGCGGTGCCGACGGAGAGGCTCAGCCCGAAGAGCGTGTTGGACGAGACCACCCGGCCGACGGCGGCGGAGCCGCCGCCGGAGGTCGCGTTCACGCCCCGGGGCCGCTACGCCGGGCGGCACCTGGTCGACGTGCACGATCACTACCGCGCCGAGCTGAGCCAGGTGCGCGACCTCCTCCGGCAGGTGAAGGAGGGTACGGCGGAGCTCGGTGACGCGCGCGGCCAGCTCAACATGATGACCATCCGGGCCAACGACTGGACTCTCGGCGGCGTGTGTCAGGCGCAGTGCCGCTCGCTGACCAACCACCACACGATGGAGAGCGAGGGGATCTTCCCGCACTTGCGGCACCGGCAGGGCGACCTGGCCGCCGTACTGGACCGGCTGCACGAGGAGCACCTGGCGATCCACCGGGTACTGGAGGAGATCGACGCCGCCCTGGTGCACCTGGCCGCCAACCCCACCGACTACGGCCCGATCACCGAGGCCATCGACCTGCTCACCGACACGCTGCTGTCGCATTTCGCGTACGAGGAGCAGCAGTTGATCGCTCCGCTCTCCCGGCACGGCTTCTTTCCCGGCCAGCTCTGAGGTCCCGGCCGGGCGGTGTCAGGGTTGCCTTGACGAGTGGCCGTGTCAGGGCTACCTTGACGACATGGACCGATTCCTGGAAACCGCGCTCACCGTCGACGTCACCCGGGCCGCCGTCGTCGCCGCCGACGCGGCCGTCAACGAGGCGAGCCGGCAGGCGGACCTGTTGCTCGGTGGTCGTCCCGTGCCCGGCGACGGGCCGGTCGGGCCCGACGGTGCGCACTGGTCCGAGGTGGCCGCCCAACTGCTGCACTTCCGGATCGTGCTCGCCGCCGGAGTCGACCCGTTCCCCAGCGTGGTCGGGCTGCGGCGCTGGGGCGTGACCTGGGAGCTGATCGCCCGCGCCGCCGGGGTCAGCCGGCAGGCCGCGCACGAGCGGTGGGGTCGGCGGGTGCTGGCCACCCTGGACCGGTACGGCACCGGGGAACTCGGCGGCCCGGTGCCCGACGACGAGGCGGAGCTGCGTTGAGCCTCGACACTTATACCCCCCTCGGGGTTATAGTGTGCGCACGTGTCGGAGCGAGCCAGGGGGCACCGGATGCCAAAGATCAACATCTACCTGCCGGACGAGCTGGCCGAGGCGGTCCGGGAGTCCAACGTGCCGGTCTCGGCCGTCTGTCAACGCGCCCTCGAACAGGCGGTACGCCGGGTGACCGCGATCCGCGAGACCGCCCTCGGTGACCTCGACGACGCCGACTTCGCCGCCCGGCTGCCGCACTTCACCGGCCGCGCCCGTACCGTGCTCAGGCTCGGCATCGAGCGGGCCCGCACCGACGGGTCGCCGGCCGTCGGCACCGGACACCTGCTCGGCGGCCTGCTCGACGAGGGCGCCAACCTGGCCCTGCACGTGCTGCGGGCGATGGAGATCGAGCCGGACGGCGTGGGTCGCGAGCTGGCCCGGCAGACGACGGTGGAGACGGGCACGGCCTCGGCGGACGACACCGCGCACTTCAGCGGGGCCGCCGCCAACGCCCTGGAGCTGGCCGTCACCGAGGCGACCGCCTCCGGCCACAACTACGTCGGCGGCGAGCACCTGCTCCTGGGGCTGATCGCCGAGCCCGACGGGGTCGCCGGGCAGGTGCTGCGCTCGGTCGGCGCCGAGCTGCGGTTGACCCGTCGAGCCGTCGCGGCGGCCCTGGCCGGTTACGTCCACCTGCGGGCCCAGGCCCAGCAGGGCGCCGCCACCGGTACGGCGGAGACCGGCGCCCTGCTGGCCGCCGCCGTACGTCAGGAGGTGGAGCCGCTCGTCCGGCGCATCGAGCGGCTGGAGGAGCGGGTCGGCGCGCGGACCGGGCAGTGAGGGGTGCGCGCCCGCCTGGTCGTGGCGGCGGCCACCGCCGTCTTTCTGCTGCTCGTCGCGCTGCCCCTGCTGACCGAGCTGCCCTGACCCCACAGCCGGGTGCGGCGGGGTCCATGGTGCACGGTCGGACCGCCGTGCGCGGTCACACCCGCCCCGACGGGCGGGCGTGGGAACGGAAGGAGGGATCGGCGTGACCGCACGGGTGCTGCTGCTCGCGACCGGGGACACGATGGCGTACTCGACCCGCCCGGGCCGGGAGGGCCTCGCCTCCGGCGCCGACCTGCTCCGGGCGGTTCCGGCGGAGTCGCTCGGCGCCGAGGTGACCGTGGTGGACGTGGCCGCCGAGCCGAGCTGGGACACCGGTGCGGCGACCATGCTGGCACTCGCCCGCCGGGTCCGCTCCGCGATCCTGGCCGACGGGTTCGACGCGGTGGTGGTCACGCACGGCACCGACACCCTGGAGGAGACGGCATTCCTCGTCGACCTGCTGGCCGGACCGGCCGCGACGCGCGGCGGGATCGTGCTGACCGGCGGGGTGCGCCACCTGGACGACCTCGGCAGCGACGGTCCGCGCAACCTGGCCTCGGCGATCGTCGCCGCGACAGCTCCGGAGCTGCGCGGGGCCGGTGCGCTGGTCTGTGCCGACGACGAACTGCACGCGGCCCGCTGGGTCACCCTGGCCGACGCCACCACGGTACGGGGGTTCTCGTCCGCCCCCTTCGCCCCGGTGGCCCGAGTGGTCGGCGACCGGGTCGAGACGATCGGCGCCGCACCGCCCCGGCCACCCGAGGCGGGCGGACCGCCGGAGCCGGACGTCGCCCTGGTCAAGACGTATCCGGGCATGGACCCGGTGCTGCTCACCTCGATCGTCGACGCGGGCGCCCGTGGCGTCGTACTGGAGGGGACCGGGCTGGGCAACGTGCCCGCCTACCTCTTCGCGACGATCAGCGACCTGATCGAATGGGACGTCCCGGTGGTCGTCGCGTCCCGCTGCCGTACCCGGCGGGCCGACCTGACGGAACTGCCGCTCGGCGTCGGCCTGGCCGCCAAGCTGGGCGCGATCGGCGCCCGCGACCTCGCCCCGGCCAAGGCCCGGATCGCCCTGATGGTCGCCCTGGGCGGCGCCGACGCCGCCGGTGGCGCCCTGGCGGCGGCCCGCGACTGGTTCCACCGGTGGCGGTAGCGCTTGGGATGCCGGGGCGGACGTGCCAGGGTGTGCGGATGGGCTTCTCGGGTGTCGCCCCCGGGCCGCGCCCGGAGCGTGCGGCCGGTCGTCGCGGTCCCGCCGTGGCGACGCCGTCGTGCTGGCCCCGGCCGCTGTCGAATAGGCTGCGGCGATGACCGGCATCGATCAACCGTTGGACTCCGGGCGGCGCGCCCGGGCGTTGACGGTCGCCAAGATCGCCCGGATGGCCGGGGTCTCCGCTCCCACCGTCTCCCGGGTCATCAACGGGCAGGCCGGGGTGAAGCTGGAGACCCGGGAACGGGTCGAGGCGGTGCTGCGGGAGCACGGCTACCGCCGGCCGGGCGGGTCCGGCGCGGTGGCGATCCTGGAGCTCGTCTTCCACGCGCTGGAGAGCCTCTGGGCGCTGGAGATCATCCGAGGCGTGGAGCGGGTTGCCCGGGAGCACGACCTGGCCGTGGTGCTCACCGAGATGCAGGGCCGGCTCACCCCGGGTCGGGCCTGGACCGAGCAGGTGCTCACCCGGCGACCGACCGGGGTGATCGCGGTCTTCTCCGAGTTGACCGTCGCGCAGCAGTCGCAGCTCGCGACCCGGGCGATCCCGCTCGTCGTGGTGGACCCCACGGGCGAGCCGCTGCACCAGACCCCCTCGGTCGGGGCGACGAACTGGAACGGCGGGCTGGCCGCCACCCGGCACCTGCTCGACCTCGGCCACCGCCGGATCGCGATGGTGAGCGGGCCGACGGAGTGGCCGTGCTGCCGGGCGCGGCTGGACGGCTTCCGGGCGGCCATGGACGCCGCGGGCGTACCGGTGGATCCGGAACTGGTCCGGGTGAGCACGCTCTACGTCGAGGGGGGCCTGGCCGACGGCCGGGAGCTGCTGCGGCTGCCGTCGCTGCCCACCGCGATCGTCACCGCCAACGACCTGCAGGCGCTCGGC
This sequence comes from Plantactinospora sp. CA-290183, assembly GCF_050936375.1. Lineage (NCBI taxonomy): Bacteria > Bacillati > Actinomycetota > Actinomycetes > Micromonosporales > Micromonosporaceae > Plantactinospora > Plantactinospora sp. CA-290183. The sequence goes on from NZ_JBNJMX010000029.1 coordinate 26,128, forward strand.
GTCTACGAGGCGGCCCGGCAGGCGGGGCGGCGGATCCCGGACGACCTGAGCGTGGTCGGCTTCGACGACCTCTCGTTCAGCCGCTGGTCCGGTCCGCCGATGACCACGGTGCGGCAGCCGCTGGAGCAGATGGGGGCCACCGCCGCCCGGATGATCGTGGATCTGGCCGCCGGTCGCACCCCGGAGCAGCTCCGCGTCGAGTTGGCGACCCGGCTGGTGGTACGGGAGAGCACGGCACCGCCCCGAGTCCGCTGAACACCCTTCCGTAATCACAAGCGTCTATGTATTGTGTGCTGAAACGTTTCTGGTCCACCTCGGAACGTTTCGGAGGAGATTTCGTGCGACGCTTCGTACGCCCACTCTGCGCGGCGGCTGCCGCGGTGGCCATGGCGCTGGTGGGTCTGATCACGTCGGCGCCGGCCTCGGCCGCCACGTTGACCGAGGTAACCAGCTTCGGCACCAACCCCAGCAACCTGCGGATGCACCTCTACGTGCCGGACCGGGTCGCCGCCCGACCCGCGATCCTGGTCGCCATCCACTACTGCACCGGCACCGGCCCGGCGTTCCACTCCGGCACCCAGTTCGCCTCGCTGGCCGACCGGTACGGGTACATCGTCATCTACCCCTCGGCGACCCGCAGCGGCCAGTGCTTCGACGTCTACTCCCCGCAGGCGCTGCGCCGCGACGGCGGCAGCGACCCCGTGTCGATCATGTCGATGGTCCGCTACGTCCAGCAGCGCTACAACACCGATCCGGGACGGGTCTTCGCCACCGGGGTCTCCTCCGGCGCGATGATGACCAACGTCCTGCTCGGCAACTATCCCGACGTCTTCGCCGCCGGTGCCGCCTTCGCCGGGGTACCGCACAGCTGCTTCGCCACCACCGGCGGCTCCACCTGGAACAGTGAGTGCGCGAACGGTCAGATCATCCGCACCGCGCAGCAGTGGGGCGACCTGGTCCGGGCCGCCTACCCCGGCTACACCGGCGCCCGGCCCCGGATGCAGCTCTGGCACGGCACGAACGACGAGACACTGCGGTACCCCAACTTCGGTGAAGAGATCAAACAGTGGACCAACGTCCACGGGTTGAGCCAGACCCCGACCTTCACCGACACGCCCCAGTCCGGCTACACCCGCACCCGGTACGGCGGCAGTGGACCGACCGCCCCGGTCGAGGCGATCAGCATGCAGGGCGTGCCGCACAACCTGCCGGTGAACGCGGCCGAGGCGATCCGCTTCTTCGGACTGGACAGCACCACCCCGACCAACCCGTCACCCACCACGACGCCGTCACCCACCACCACACCACCCCCCACCACCGGACCACCGGCCTCCGGCTGCGTGGTCAGCTACACCGTCACCGCCTGGAACAGCGGGCTGACCGCCGCGATCACCATCACGAACCGGGGCTCCGCGGCGGTCAGCGGCTGGTCCCTCGGCTTCACGCTGCCGGCCGGGCAGGCCATCACCTCCGGGTGGAACGCCTCCTACAGCCCGGCCAGCGGCGCGGTGACGGCCCGCAACTCCGCGCACAACGGCACGCTCAACCCGAACTCCTCGGTCGGGATCGGCTTCCAGGCCAGCCACACCGGCGACACCGGCCGACCCGCCTCGTTCACCCTCAACGGCGCCACCTGCGCCATGGCCTGAGTCGGGCAGGCCCGGTGCCGGGCGGGGACGGTCGCAGCCGGACGACCGCCCCCGCCCGGCACCACCGTCCGGGTCACCCGGGTCGCGCCGTCGGTACCGCACCGTGCGGGCGTGCGCGGTGAAGCCGAGGGCGGCGTACACCTGTCTCGGGACCGGGTAGTCGTCGTCACCACGCGAGTTGACCAGTGCGGTCCGGGCGCCGGCGTCCCGGAACGCGCGGAGCGTGGCGGCACAGGCGGCCCGGGCCAGCCCGCGTCGGCGCCACGCCGGTACGGTGCCGACCGGCTCGAACGCCCCGACCCGGTTGACCTCGTCGTACCAGCCCAGGCAGTAGGCGACGAACCGGCCGTCGGGTGCCTCGACCACGTGGTCGAACTCCGGCCGGTACGGCCAGCCGGCGCTGACGCTGCGGAAGCGCTCGTCGGTCACGGCGGACGGGTGCCAGACCTCCCGGTGCACGGTGGCGCGACGGACGAGGTCGACCGCCCCGCGTACCGGCCGCACGGTGAACCCGTCCGGCAGCGGCGGTACCGGTGGCAGCTCCGCGAGGCCGCGGCTCTGCGCGAGCAGGAACGGGCCCCCCGGGTCGGGTTCCCAGCCCCGCCGCCGCAGCGCCTCGACGAGGTGGGTCTCGGTGTCCAGCACGGTGACCGCCAGCGGTGCGGTCGCCAACCCCTCGGCCCAGTCCAGCACCTCGGCGACGAGTTCCGGCCGGGCCGGGTCGACCAGCAGAGCCAGCTCGCCGGGCAGCTCCAGCCAACCCCACGCCGCCAGCTCGCCGCCGCTCTCCCAGAGCGCCGTCGGCCACTCCGGCCGGCCCTCCGGCACCTGCGCCAGGTGCCAGGCGAGGTCGCCGACGTGCCACCGGGCGCGTACCGACCAGAGCCGCTGGGTGAGGAGCAGCAGTGCCCGGAGGTCGTCCTCGCCGGCGTAGTCCCGTCGCATCCCCACAACGTCGGGCATCGCCGGCCGGTCCGCAACCGGCTTTCGCGCCCGCGCCAGGTGGTGGTGCCGAACGGCTTCCTGCTGCGTACCGAGGCCGGTCACCGCCTGCCGCAGCCTCAGCTGACCGCCCCGCCCGCCGCGCGCCGGCCCGGCCCTCCGGCGGGTTTGCGCGGGCGCGGAGCGGGTAGCCCGATCCGGACACCGGACGCAAAGGCGCCGGACCGGACGCAGGACGCCGAAGAGGACGGGAACCCGCTGTGGCTGCCAGACCCGGGGACGTGCCGACCGGCCGGGTGAGCCCGCGCCGGTCGGCGGCCTCGGCGGCCCTGGTCGGGGTCGGCGCGATGGCGGCGATCGACGAGATCGTCTTCCACCAGCTGCTCGCCTGGCACCACTTCTACGATCGGTCCACCCCGACCGTCGGGCTCTTCTCCGACGGGCTGCTGCACGCCGCCGAACTGGTGGCGCTGGTCGCCGGCTTCTTCCTCCTCGCCGACCTGCGCCGGCACGGACGGCTGGTACCGCGCGCCGCGTGGGCGGGACTCTTCCTGGGGCTGGGCGGATTCCAGCTCTTCGACGGCATCGTCGACCATAAGCTGCTGCGGGTGCACCAGATCCGGTACGGCGTCGACCTGACCCCGTACGACGTCGCCTGGAACCTCGGCGCCCTGCTGCTGGTGGCGATCGGGGTGGTGCTCGCGCTGCGGGTCCGCCGCGCCGACCGGTGAGCATCATCCTCGGCCACCCGCCGGCCGGGGCGGGGACGCCGGGGTGGCTGCCGGTCCTCGTGCCGGTCCTCGCGGCCGTGGGCTACCTGGCCGCCGCCAACCGCGCCCGGCACACCCCGCCCGGCTGGCGTACGGCCCGGACGGTCTCCTTCGGCATTGGTGCCGTACTGCTGGCGGTGGCCCTCTCCCCGCTGGTCGCCGCGCGGGCCCACCACGACCCGCGGTTCCACATGCTGCAGCACCTGCTCGTCGGGATGTACGCGCCGCTGGCGTTCGTGCTGGCGGCGCCGGTGACCCTGGCCCTGCGTACCCTGCCGGCGAGGGCCCGGCGCGGCGCCGCGCTGGCCTACCGGAGCCCGCTGCCGCACCTGCTCGGCCATCCGGCCACCGCGCTGGTCCTCAACGTCGGCGGCCTGTACCTGCTCTACCTCACCCCGCTCTACGCGGCCGCCCAGGACGATCCGGTGCTGCACGTCGTGGTGCACGTGCACCTCTTCGCCGCCGGGTACCTCCTCGCGTGGTCCCTGGCCGGCCCGGATCCGGCTCCGCGCCGCCCGGGCCCGGGCGTACGGGTCGCCGTGCTGGTCCTGGCCGCCGCCGCGCACTCGATCCTGGCCAAGCTGCTCTACGCCGGGGCACCGCGCTGGCCGTCCGGCGCCGGATTCGAGCCCGACGCCCTGCGCGACGCGGCGCGGCTGATGTACTACGGCGGCGACCTCGCCGAGGTGCTGCTGGCCGTGGTGCTCTTCGCCGGGTGGTACCGGCGGCGGGCCCGCCGGGCCGCGCCAGCGCCCGGCGAACCCTGCGCCCCCGCCGCCGCCTCGGCGCCCTGAGCACCCCGACGGTCTCTCCGGCACCACCGTGGCCGCCGGTCGTGGCGGCCCCGCTCAGCCGGAGGCCGGGTGCAGCACCGAGCGGAGACAGCCGTCCCGCTTCTTCTCGAAGATCTCGTAGCCGTGCACCCCGTCCGAGAGGGACATCGGATGGGTGGCCAGGTAGCCGGGGTCCATCTCGCCCTTGGCCAGCCGCTCCAGCAGCATCGGGATGTAGCGCTGGGCGTGCATCTGGCCCATCCGCAGCACCAGCGCCTTGTTCATCGCGGCCCCGAGCGGGAACTTGTCGACGAAGCCGCTGAACACGCCGACGATGCTCACGGTGCCGCCCTTGCGGCACGCCATGATCGCCTGGCGTACCGCGGTCGGCCGGTCCGTCTGCATCCGGGCCGCCTGCTTGACCCGGTCGTACGCGTACGCCGGTCCGGTGTCGTGCGCCTCCAGGCCGACCGCCTCGATGCAGGCGTCCGGCCCCCGTCCGCCGGTCATCTCGCGCAGCGCCTCGATGACGTTCACCTCCTCGTAGTTCAGCGGTTCCGCACCGGCTCCCTCCCGGGCCATCTCCAACCGGTACGGATAGCCGGTCGATCGCGATCACCCGCTCGGCGCCGAGCAACTGGGCCGAGCGGGCCGCCATCTGTCCCACCCCGCCGGCGCCCCAGACCGCGACCACCTCGCCGCCGCGCAGGTCGCACATCTCGGCGCCCATGTAGCCGGTCGGGCAGGATGTCGGAGAGGAGGAGCACCTGCTCGTCCGGCAGCTCGTCCGGGATCTTGATCGGGCCGACGTCGGCGAAGGGCACCCGGACGAACTCCGCCTGGCCGCCGGCGTACCCGCCGAGCATGTGGGAGTAGCCGAAGAGGCCGGCCGGCGAGTGCCCCATCACCCGCTCGGCGATGGCGGCGTTCGGGTTGGAGTTCTCACAGATCGCGTAGCAGCCGGCCTGGCAGGTGAAGCAGTTGCCGCAGGCGATCGGGAACGGCACCACCACCCGGTCGCCGCGCCGGAGCCGCTGCACCCCCCGACCGGTCTCCACCACCTCACCCATGAACTCGTGGCCGAGGATGTCACCCTCCCGCATCGCGGGCAGGTAGCCGTTGATCAGGTGCAGGTCGGAGCCGCAGACGCTGCTCGCCCGGACCCGGATGACGGCGTCGCCGTCGTCCTGGACGGTCGGATCCGGTACCTGGCGTACCGCCAGCTTGCCGACACCTTCCCAGCACAGCGCCTTCACGGCCGCCCTCCCGTCGTCAGCTTCTCCCGGACCGCCCTGGTGAGCCGCTCCGCGGCGGCGCCCCGTCCGGAGGGCTCGTGCATCGTCGAGATCACCCGGCCGCACTCCAGCACCGACTTGGCCCGGCGCAGCGCGGTACGCAGCACCTGGTCCGGATCCTGTCCGCGCAGCATCGAGGCCCGGTGCCGGAGCCGGCCGCCCGGGTAGCTGAGCTCCACCCGGATCTCGGTGCCCCGGTCGCCGGGGGCGGGTACGAGCCGCAGGTGTCCCTCGTGGGCCGTCGGGCCCTCCTCGACCCGCCACCGGATCGACCCGTCCCGCTCCTCGGCGGTCGCCATCGCGACCCGGCCGGCCCCGTCCGGGCCCCCGTGCACCACGCAGCGCCACCGGCTCTCCCCGAGGCGTTCCGCCGTCACCGGCCGGTCGAGCACCGCGGAGAGCTGCTCCGGGTCCCGGAACAGCGCCCGGACGAGCCCCACGGGCCGGTCCACCGTCAGCGCCCGCTCGGTGGCGTACCCGTCGCCCCGGCGTACCGGAAGGGATTCCTTCGCCCGGCGGCGGGCGACCAACGCACCCGCCCCGGCCACGCCGGCGACCCCGGCCACGCCCACCATCAACCATCTGACCCTGCTCGCCATCGCACTCCTCCGCTTCTCCGCCTCCGGCACCCCGAACGCTTCGCGCCTCCGGCGCCCCGAACCACGCGAGCGACCACGGTGCCGCCACTACGGCGCTACCCGACGGCGACCGGGAGAAACCGCCCGGGCGTGCCGTGGCGGGCCGCCACGCCCCGGGCGGGCGGTGTTTCGACACCGGCGGCGCGGGAAAGGGACACTTCGATCGATGGAGGAACCTGACGCCGGGGAGGGACGCGGATGACGGACGGGGGAGGGCCGACGCCGGCACCACCGCCGCCACGGGTGTCCCGGCCGGTGATGTACCACCGGTGGAACTGGATCACGTTCATCCACTGGCGCTACCCGTCCCCGACGCTCCAGGCGTTGCTGCCCGAGGGGCTGACGGTGGAGACCTGCGACGGCTCCGCGTGGATCGGGCTGACCCCGTTCCTGATGCAGGAGGTCCGGGCGCCGGCGCTGCCGGCCGTACCGTGGCTCTCCGAGTTTCCCGAAATCAACGTCCGGACGTACGTGCGGGACCGGCGCGGTCGCAGCGGGATCTGGTTCCTGTCCCTGGACGCGGCGCGCCTGCCGGCCGTCCTCGCCGCCCGGGCCGGGTACGGGCTGCCCTACTTCTGGTCCGACATGCGGGTACGCGTCGAGGGCGACCGGGTCGACTACCGGTGCCGCCGGCGCTGGCCCGGGCCCCGGGGCGCGCGCTGTGACGCGGAGACCCGGATCGGTCCGGCGCTGACCGGGGCGGAGGTCGACCCGCTGGCCCACTTCCTGACCGCCCGGTACCGGCTCTTCTCGAGGATCGCCGGCCGGCTCGTCGCCGCCGAGGCCGAGCACGTGCCCTGGCCCCTGCACCGGGCCGAACTGCTGCGGCTGGACCAGGACCTGGTCACCGCCGCCGGACTGCCGGCACCCACCGGGGACCCGCTCACGCACGCCTCGCTCGGCGTACCGGTGCGGGTGGGGATGTGGCACCCGTGACGGGGCGGCCGCCGCTCGGGCGGATCATCTCCCGGCTGCGCGGCGGGCGACTGCTGCACCCGCGCGGCCGCTCGTTCTGCGGCGAGATCGAACTCTGGGGGCCGTTCGCCGCGCACCTGGCCGGCGGCCCGGGGCGGTGGCCCGCGACCGTACGCCTCTCCCGGGGCACTCCGACCCCGGAGGGCTGGCCGGACCTGCTCGGGCTCGCCGTGCGGATCCACCGGCACGCCGACCCGGTCGACCTGCTGGTCTCCAGCGCCGGGCGGCTGCCGCTGCTCCGGCACCTGCCGACGCCCCGGCGGGACTTCGGCGGGCCGTACACCAGCATCCTGTCGTACCGGCTCTACGGACGCCGGGTCTACCTGGCCGCCCTCCCCGAACGGCCGCTCGGGACTTCCCTGGACCAGGTGACCTCGATCGCCACCGGGGGCGGGGCGGGGCTGCGGCTGGCGGTGGCCAGCGTCGCCGGCCGGTGGCGCCAGTTCGGCCGGATCAGCTTCGGCGAGCCGGCGCCGGACGAGGTCGACGCGGCGCTGGCGTTCGATCCGATCGGCAACCGCCCGGACGACCTGCGTACGGTCGGCCTGATCCAGCGGATGCGGGTCGCCACGTACGCCGCCTCCCGGCACACCCGGGCCGTGGCCGACCCGGTGCCACCGGCGGACGCGGCGAGCGAGACCCGGGGGCGGTGACCCCGCTGCACCCGCGCGCCCGGAGGGGTCCCGCCCGTGCGTCGAGCCAGGGCGGAACCCCTCCCGGCGGTGCCGTCAGGACCGGGAGCCGTTGACGTCCTCCGAGTCGAGTGGGACGGCCTGGCCGGAGGCCATCGGCGAGGCGACCCGGTCGGGTCCGCTCTCGGAGCCCGACTCGCCGCCGGTCGGGCGCACCTCGCCGTCGTAGTTGTAGACGGCCAGCTCGGCGCCGTCGTGCTCGCGCTGCTTGGTGGTCCGGATGTACCGGTGGATCAGCCCTTCGATCTTCAGCTCGATCAGGCCGGCGTCGCCGGCGGGCACCGAGGTCCCGTCTCGGGGACCGCCGACCAGGATCGCGTCATCACGTGTCGTCATGGCTGCCCACTACCCACTCCGGTGCCCTGGTACTCGGCCACCGCCCCCTCGGGTGCGGCGGCGCCCGCGCGGCCGCCGGCGGGGGAGGACATGGACGGCCCGGCAGGGGGAACAACCAGCGGGACCGAACCCGGCCGGAGGAGGGGGAAGACCGTGACAGCAGGTGTGAAACAGGATGTCGTGGACCTGCTCATCGAGCAGCACAACCAGATCAAGGCGCTGTTCAGTCAGCTGCACCGCGCGAAGGGCACCGAGAAGCGGGAACTGTTCCAGGACCTGGTACGCCTGCTCGCGGTGCACGAGAGCGCGGAGGAGATCGTCGTACACCCGAACGCCGAGCGGAAGATCGATCGGGGCGAGGCGGTGGTGGAGACGCTCCGGCACGAGGAGGACCAGGCCAAGAAGGAGTTGCACGAGCTGTACCAGATGGGGGTCGACCACCCCGATTTCGACGCGCGGCTGACGGCGTTCTCGAACGCCGTCCTGGAGCACGCCACCCGGGAGGAGACCGAGGAGTTCCCGTCGCTGCGGGAGCACGCCTCGCCGGGGCAGTTGCGTCGGATGGCCGGTGCGCTGCGCGCCGCCGAGGCGACGGCGCCGACCCGACCCCACCCGCACGCTGGCGAGTCGGCGTCCGCGAACCTCATCGCCGGCCCGCCGCTGGCCGTGTTCGACCGGACGCGGGACGCCGTACGGGACTGGCGGGAGAAGAACCGCGACCGGGAGGACTGAGCCGGCCCGCCGTACCCGGGCCGAACAGCCGGGGTGACCCGGTTCCCGGCAGGAGGAGCCGGCGTAGCCCGGCCCGGCCGTCCTGGACCGCGACCGCCGCCGGGATCAGCGCGGTCGTCGCCAGCAGTGCGAGCGACTGCCACGGCCGGAGGTCGACGGCGAGCGCGACCGTGCTCAGGGTGGCGAACACGAGCAGGTTCACCCGGGTCCGGGCCAGCGGCCCGGGTGCCGGGGCGGGCCGCCGGGTGGCCGGCCGCCGACCGCCGAGGTCCGCGGCCGCCGGCCGGCGGCCCGCCCCGCTGTACGTGTTCGGGCGGCCCCGACGACGGCCGGCCGGGGCCGGGTGGCGGCGCGCACCGCCGGACGGGTCCGGGCGGTCGGACCCGGCGCCGGAGCGGATCGGGCGGCTCATCGGGCGAGGAGCAGCAGGGCCAGTCCGACGAGGATCGCCGGAACGGTGGTGATCAGGGTGGCGGTCGCGGCGGACCGACGGCGCAGTGCCGCCAACGGGATGAGCGCGTCGCCGTCCTGGCTGATCGCGTTGGCGACCAGGGTCGGCATCGGCAGGCCGCCGCTGACGTAGATGCCGGTGAAGACGATCTGCACGGCGCAGCCGGGCACCAGACCGATCACCGCGCCGACCAGAACCCCGAGCACCCCGGCGAAGGCCAGTTGGGAACCGTCGAATCCGGTGGTCGTGCTCAGCACCTGCCAGGCCAGGTAGGCGACGGCGACCCAGACGGTGACGAAGGACGCCTCGTGGGCGCTGTGCCGGAAGGTGGCCCGCAGGCTCTGCGGCTGTGCGGTCTCCAGGGTGTCGTCGGCGAACCGCCCCCGCCCGGCCGAGAAGATCAGCAGGGCCAGCAGCGTGCCGCAGAAGCCGAGCCCGAGGTACGGGTCGATGCCGCCGAGCGGCGCGCTCAGTGCGTCCGGGTCGACGGCGTGGAAGACCACCGGTACGGAGACCAGGAAGGCCGGCGTGGTCAGGCCCCAGAACGCGGCGGAGAGCGTCGCCCGCCGGCCGCGCGAGGGGTCCGCCCCGGCGAGCACGGCCAGCGGTGCCGGCCGGGGCGGCGCGGCGAGCGCGGCCGGTACGGCCGGCACCGGCACCGGGGATCGGGGGGCCTCGGCGGGCGGGGGCGTCGCCGTCGGTCGGCGCAGTGGGCGGGCGGGGTCGATGCCGAGCAGGTCGACGACGTAGCCGGTGGCCAGGCCCACGGCGAAGAGCAAGATGTGGATCTTCAGGGCGAAGGCGGGGTCGGCGGCGATGACCACCCAGGAGGAATCTCCCATGGTCGCGGCGAGGGCCGCCACGACGGTGCCGAAGGAGACCTTGCCGCGCGCGTACAGCGGTGCGGAGGATGATCGCCCCACCGCAGCCGGGGCTCACCCCGAGCAGGGCGCCGACCAGCGGGCCGAGCCGGGGCCGGTGGGTCAGCCCGTCGGTGACCCGGTCGCCGTACCGCCAGCGCAGCCAGCCGAAGAGCGCGACCAGCACGGCGACGTAGACGCCGACCTGCATGAAGGCGTCCGCCAGGGGACGGACCAGCAGTTCAACCATGCTCCACCTCTCCGAGGTTGCGCCGCGCCGGGGCGGCCGGGGTCACCGGACGACCCGGCGCGGCGGGAATCGGGTCAGCGCTTCTTCTTGCCCGCCCCGGCCTTGGCGCCGGCGGTGGGCGGCGGGGTCCCGTGCAGGCGCGGGTCACCCGGCGGCAGTTCCGGCGGCCCGGCGTACGCGGTGGGCGCTGCCTCGTAGCTGAACTCGCCCTTGCCGTCCGGGCTCGGGCCCGAGGCCCAGCGCCCCTCGGCGGAGTCCTCGCCGGCGGAGAAGTTGATGAACTGGTACGCGAACCGGTTCTCCTGTTCGGCGTCCGGGAACGCCTCGGGCACCGGCATCTCCTCCAGGCCGTCCTCCTTCAGCTGCTCGATGGCGGCCAGCCACATGTTCTGGTGCATGGTGTCGCGGGCCAGCAGGAACCGCAGCATCTGCTTGACACCCGGGTCGTCGGTCATGTTGAACAGCCGGGCCACCTGCAACCGGCCCTGTGCCTCGGCGGTGACGTTGAGGTGGAAGTCGGCGAGCAGGTTGCCACTGGCGGTGATGAACGCCCCGTTCCACGGCACCCCGTTGCTGTCCGTCGGCAGCGGACCGCCCCCGGAGTGGATGAAGTGCGCCGGGTTCGACCCGGCGTAGATCGCGGCCAGCATCGGGTTGTCCTCGGCCGCCGCCTCCTGTACGGACAGCGGTGCGCTGTCCAGCAGCCGGGCGATCATGGCGCAGATCATCTCGACGTGGCCCATCTCCTCGGTGCCCACGTCGAGCAGCAGGTCCTTGTACTTCCCGGGCAACCGGCAGCTCCAGCCCTGGAAGAGGTACTGGTTGGCGACGGTCATCTCGCCCCACTTGCCACCCAGCACCTCCTGTAGGCGCCGGGCGAAGGCGGCGTCCGGGCCGTCCGGCTTGGCCTCGAACTGAAGATCCTTGATGTGACTGAACACGGCGTCCTCCTGGTTGACGGCGGGCAGACACCGGCTCATTCCCGTTCGCCCGGCCCGCCGAGGCCAACCACCGGCCCACCGGGGCCACGTACCGGCCGGGCCCGCGGCCGGTACGTGGCCCCCGGCGGCGGGCATGAACCGGCCGCACGGGGGTAACGAGCCCCGTGCCCGCCCCGGCCACCGTCCGGATCGCCCTGGTCGACGACCATCCCCTCTTCGTCCGGGGTCTGGAACTGCTGCTGCCGAGCATCACCGGGGGCCGGGCCGAGGGCAGCGGCTCGACCGGGGACGCGTCGGCCGCCGCGGCGCTGGTCCGGCGGTGCCTGCCCGACCTGGCCCTGGTCGACCTGCACATGCCGCCGCCCGGTGGGATCCGGGCCATCTCCGCCGTCCGCCGGACCACCCCGGGGGTACGCGTCGTCGCCATGTCCGGCCTGGCCGAGCCCGAGCTGGCGGTGCAGGCGCTGCGGGCGGGCGCCGAGGGCTACCTGCCCAAGAGCAGCGAACCGGAGGAGCTGCTGCCGCCCCTGCTGGCGGTCCTGGACGGGTGGGCGGTGCTGCCCGCGGAGCTGCTCGGGGCGCTCGTCGCGCCGGCCCGTACCCCCCTGCCGGCGGCGGCCCTGCTCGACGACGAGGAGCGGCAGCTCCTGCGGCTCATCGCCAAGGGCAGGAGCACGCTGGAGATCGCCGACGAGCTGCACGTCTCGGAGCGGACGGTGAAACGGCTGACCGCGTCGCTGCTGCGCAAGTTGCGGGTGTCGACCCGTACCGAGGCCGCGGCGCTCGCCGGCAACGCCGGCCTGCTCTAGCGGTACGCCGCCAGGTGCCGACTCCGGTGGCAGGAGCCTGGTGGACATGGTCGAATACGCGGTAGCTGTCACCTTTTGCCGTGGTCGGCCGATCAGCGGTGGGGACGTCAGCGACCGCCTCCCGGGGAGCAGGCATGACGCAGAGTCGTACGGCACGGGCGACCGCCACCTTCGTGGGTACGGCGACGACCGTGCTGCATCTGGGCGAGTTCACCCTGCTGACCGATCCCAACTTTCTGCATGCCGGCCAGCGGGCCTACCTCGGCTACGGGCTCTGGACCCGGCGTCGTACCGATCCCGCGCTCCGGGTCGAGGAGCTACCGGCGCTGGACGGGGTGGTTCTGTCGCACCTGCACGGCGACCACTTCGACCGGGTGGCCCGGGCCGGCCTGTCGAAGAGCCTGCCGATCATCACCACCCCGCAGGCGCAGCGCCGGCTGCGCCGTTGGGGCTTCACCTCGGCGGAGGCACTGACGACGTGGGAGAGCCACGAGACGCGGCGGGGCGACCAGACGCTGCGGATCACGGCGGTTCCGGGCCGGCACGGGCCCGGCGCGCTGAACCGGCTGCTGCCACCGGTGATGGGCACGATCATCGACCTTGAGGAGCGCGGCCGGCGACGGCTGCGCCTCTACATCACCGGCGACACCCTCAACCGGCCCTGTCTGGCCGAGATCCCGGAACGTTTTCCCGACATCGACGCGATGCTGATCCATCTCGGCGGCACCCGGCTGCTCGGCTTCCTCGTCACGATGGACGGGCGCCAGGGCAGCGACCTGGTCCGGCTGATCCGGCCCGGCCTGGCGGTGCCGATCCACTACGACGACTACCCGGTGTTCCGGTCGCCGCTGCGGGACTTCCTCGACTGGGTCCGGGACCGGGGGATCGCCCCGATCGTCCGGCCCATCGTGCGCGGGGAGACGACGGTGCTGCTGCCGGAGGCTTCCGGGCCGCCGGAGGACCCAACACCGCCGGATGTCGCGGTACCGCCGGCCTGAGGCGTCCCTCCCGCCGGTCACCGGTCGCCGTGCGGGTCGCCCTCCTGCTGCGGGGCCTGGCCGACGACGCCTGAGCCGGGCAGCCTCAGCGCAGGTGGCTGAGCGGAAGCGGACCACGGGTCTTGACCGTACGGATGGCGAACGTGCTCCGGGCGTCGGTGATCGAGGGGATCACCAGGATCTGGTCCAGCAGCAGCCGCTCGTAGCCGGCGAGGTTGGGCACGGCGGCCTCGACCAGGAAGTCGGCGGCGCCGGAGATGACGTGGCAGGCCACCACCTCCGGGATCCCGGCCAGCGCCGCCTCGATCCGGGCGGAGGTCTGCCGGGAGTGCCCCTCGACCTGCAACTCGATGAAGACCGTCAGGTCCAGGCCGAGCCGTGCCCGGTCGAGTTCCGCGCGGTAGCCGGCGATCAGGCCGGCACGCTCCAACGCCCGTACCCGACGCAGGCACGCCGACGGTGACAGGGCGACCGCCTCGGCGAGGTCGATGTTGGCGATCCGCCCGTCGGTCTGTAGCCGGGTGAGGATCGCCCGGTCCGTCGCGTCGTATTCGGCCATCCGCACATCATGCCGCCATCGAGCATATTCGCGAAACAAGATTGCGTCGCGCGCCTCTAGCATGGCCGAATTTGCCATCGTGTGCGGTGCCCGCGCTGCGAAACTGCACCGCATGGGGAATGACGGCACGACGGATGTCGACCTGGACGGCGCGCGGCAGCTCTACCGCGAGGCGGCCGGCCACCGGCTTCGCTTCCTCGGCTCGCCGGGTAGCCCAGGGCCGGCCCGGCGTCGATCCTGGCCTGGGCGGCGCTGCTGGTCCTGTCGGGCCTGTTCGCGGTGGTCTTCGCCGCCCTCGGGGTCCGCCACCCCTCGGCCACCGGCGTCCGGGCCTACGCCGAAGCGGGGCTCGGCAGCTGGGCCGGGCGGGCGGTCGGCTGGTGCTTCCTCTGCGGGATCGTCACCGGCGCCCCGATCGTCTGCGTGGTCGGCGGCACCTACGTCGCCGACCTGCTCGGCGCCGACGCCCGGTTCGCCGCGGGGACCGCGGCCGTGCTGCTGCTCTTCGTGCTCGCCCTCACCCTCGGCGGCGTCCGCGCCTCGGCGACGGTGCAACTGGGCCTGGTCGGCCTGCTGGTGCTCATCGTCGTCGTGGCGATCGTCGGAGCGGCGCCGGCGAGCCGCACCGGCAACTGGACGCCGTTCGCCCCGTACGGCTGGTCCGCCATCGGCCCGGCGGCGTCGGTGCTGATGCTCCTCCTTTGTCGGCTGGGAGGCGATCGCGCCGCTGACCGCTGTCGAACAGCGAACGCCTGGTCATCGGCACGGCAAGGCGACCAGCCTGATCTACCTGGCCCTGGCCACGGTCACCGTCACCGCCCTCGGGTCCGAGGCCGACACCCCGGTACCGCTGGCCGCCCTGCTCGGCATCGCGATCGGGCCCGCTGGGCCCGCCGTGGCGGCGGTCAGCGCCGTGATCCTCACCGTCGGCACCACCAACGCCTACCTGTCGGGCGCCGCCGCCCTCGCCCGTTCGGTGCGTCCGGTGCAGGCGCGCCGGGCGGCACGCGAGGACACCCCGCCGGCCTGGTACCTCGCCATCATCCTGGTCTCGGGCGGCGCGCTGATCGGACCGGCCGCCGCCGGCACCGTCTCGATGCCAGACCTGGTCGCCGTCCCGACCACCTTCTTCCTGGTGGTCTATCTCGGCTGCACGGCGGCGGCCTGCCGGCTGCTGCGCGGACCCGCGCGGATCGCCGCCGCCGTCGCGCACGTCGCCGTCGTCGCCATCCTGGCCTTCAGCGGGTACGCGCTCATCCCGGCCGCCGCCGTCACCGTACTGGCCGTCCTCGCCCGTCGGCGTGGGCCCGTTGCGGCGGCCACCCGCCCGGCGGCGCCACCTGCCGAGGCGCGGTCGACCATCCCGGTGGAGAGCCGTCGGAGCTGAGCCCTCCGCTGTTCAGCCGGCGGGTGACACCGTCTTGTCGAGCGGGAGCCGGAACACGTGTCCGTGCGCGATCACCGCGCAGCCCTCGTTCGACACCTCCTCGGACCACCGGACCGGCTGGTCGGCGACGGTGCCGGAGACGCTGATCCGGACCGGCTGCCACACGTCCGTGCACCCCGCACCCGTGGGCGGGATCGCGTCGATGTCACCCTTGACCGCCTCGACCTCGGCGCAGGCCTCGACCGGGTACGGATGCTCGTTGCCGACCAGGTCGCACCGCAACGACACGACGATCGGCCGGGTCCGGTCGCTGGGACCCGACCCGCGGGGCACCCCGATCACCACCTGAAGGGTGGTGCCCGACGGGGTGGCCGCGACCGGTCCATCGGCCCGGACGGGCCCGGCGGGCAGCACGGCAGCGCTGACCCCCATGGCAACCGCAGCGAGAACGGCAACGAGATTCTTCACGGCACCTCCAGATATCCATGTTCGCCGATAAATAGTCTCACATTTGGTCG
>NZ_JBNJMX010000031.1:0-34591 GCF_050936375.1 Plantactinospora sp. CA-290183
CCGGCGTGCCCACCGCCAACGCCGCCGTCAGGGACACCGCCCCCAGCAGTGCAATCATCTTCCTACGTGCCATTGCCGTACCTCCATACTCAATCGCCATCGTAAGGTGCGGCGAAGCTAGCACGACGTGTGCATATTGCGCGTACATCGGTCGCACAATCGGCGGCCCGCGCGGCCTTGCGGGTGCTGGTGTCGTTGTTGCCGGTCGCGGGGAATAGAGCACGAGATTACGGATCTCGGTGCCGTAGGTTCGAATCCTGTCGGGGGCTGTTTCGGGATATGGCGGCTCGGCAGAGCGACGGCCTGGTCCGCTTCCAGTAAGGGCGCGGCCGGTGCTGGAGTGCCTGGGGCGCTGAGAGTGCCTTCTGATCTGGGATGATCTGACTTGTCTAGGGTCAAGATTGTCCGTCACGGAAGGCACTCTCACGGTGCAAAGTACCGGCTCACGTCCGAAGGTTGTCGTCACTGCTGGTGCTCGTGGAGTGGTCGGTCATGCCGGCACGCCTGCTCACCGATCTCGCCGATAAGACCGGCCTGACCAGGAGTTTTATTCAGGCGTTGGGCCATGAACGGCTGCGTCGCTCAGCGCATGAGCCGGGACGGGTCGCTATCGATCTGGCGGTGTTGCTGGCCGAAGGCGGTGAGACTATCGCTGATCTGGCGGTGCTGCGCCAGCAGCCGGATTTGTTCGGGGCGGTGGCCTCGGACGCGACGGCGTGGCGGGTCCTCGATTCGATCGACGAGCCGGCGCTGCGGCGTTTGCGTGCTGCCCGGGCTGCCACGCGGGAGCTGGCCTGGTCGCAGTTGGCCGAGACCCGCGGCCGGGTGCCGGCCACGCGTTCCTCGCCCACATCCGCGGGCTACGCGGACAGGGTCTGGACACCCGGTTCTCCGTCGGCGTCGCGATCGGCGAGCCGGTCCGGACCGCGATCACCGCCGCCCAGGACTGGATTCCCGCCCTCAACGCCGACGGCGGCCTGCGTGACGGGGCCGAACTTGCCGAGCTGACCGACCTTGTCGATCCGCAGTCGCTGGTCGGTTTCCCGGCCGGCACCCGGTTGATCTGCCGCCGGGAACGCCCGCATCCGGGTGCGCAGCTGACCTTGTTCGACACCATCAAAGGGATGCGGCACCAGGTGTTCGCCACCGACACACCGGCCGCCGGCACTCCAATCCAATACCTGGAAGTCCGCCACCGCACCCACGCCCGGGTCGAAGACCGGATCCGCACAGGCAAGAGCACCGGTTTCGGTCGATTCCCGTCACGGGTGTTCGCGATCAACCAGGCGTGGCTTGAACTCGCCCTGACCGGTATCGACCTGCTCGCCTGGACCCAGCATCTCCTGCTCGACGGGCCGTTGGCCCTCGCCGAGCCGAAGAAACTGCGCTACCGGCTGCTGCACGTCGCCGCGAAGATCAGCCGCACCGCCCGCACCAACACCCTGCGCATCGCCGCCGGCTGGCCCTGGGCCCCACAGCTCATCACCGCATTCCACCGACTTGGCCAGCTACCCGAACCCGTTACCTGACAACAGAACCCGACACACCAACCACGACCAGGACCCACGGAGCAACCCGACCTAAGGCCGGGCGATACCCGCTACCCACCACCAGAACAACCGTCACAACCACGCCCAGACCATCCCCCAGCGCAATCCACGAGGCTTGATGAAAGACGGAGGTTAGCGGGGGTCGAGGTGGCCTCGGGCTCGTCTGGTGGTGGCGCAGCGGGTGCGTAGTCGCTGGTTGACGGGGTTGCGGAAGCCGTACGCGTCGCGGGCGACGGTCTTGATCACCCGGTTGGTGCCCTCCGAGCCGGCGTTGGTGATCCCGGTACGGATGAACGCCAGGATCTGCGGCCACCAGGTCTGCACCGTGGTCGCCAGGCGTTCGAGTTCGGGCAGTCCAGCCTGCGCGCAGCGGCGGTGGAACCGGTACAACAGATCGGCGACGTCCTCCCGGTTCGGGTGGGTGCGGGCCAAGGCGAGGAGGTCGAGCAGGTCCTCCTTGGCATTCCACGCGGCCAGGATCGGCACGCCGATGCGTTCTGGCAGCCCGGCGAGTTCGCCTTCGAGGTCGTCGACGTGCTCGGCGCGCATCCGGGCAGCCGAGCGGGTCAGTCGGTTGCGTAGTTCCCACTCGCGGTTGCCTTTGCGTCCGCGCCGGCCGCGGACCTGCACGGTCACCCGGCGGCGGACCTCGGTGACGGTGGCGTTGGCCAGCTGCACGAGATGGAAATGATCAACAACGAGTTGGGCGTGGGGCAGCACCTGCCCGACCGCGGACTTGAAGATCGTGCACATGTCGATCGCGACGTGGCGCACCCCGTCACGCCACGCCCGCGGACGTGCGAGCAGCCAGTCGGCCACGACCTGAGCGGTGCGGCCCTCGACCTGCCCGAGCAGCCCCTGCCCGCCCGACAGGTCGCAGAATCCGACGTGCCAGCGGTCGACCGTGGTCTGCCACGTGCCGGTGGCCTCGTCGAGCACCCACTTCGGCCGGCCCCGCCGGATCTCGTCGATACCCAGGACCTCGACAGGTTGCGGCTGGTCGGGCAGCACCGCGGCGGCGTGCGCGGTGAACGCCGCGGCCACCACCGGCCAGGACACATCGTGATCCCGCGCCGACTGCACGATCGTGCGCCCGCCGTCGGTGACCGCCGCGCCGGCCGCCGACCGCACCCGGCTGGTCAGCCGTTTACGGGCCGGGACGGCAGACACCGCCTCGGTGAACGACCCGCGCCGGCAGCCGGGCTCGTCACAACACCAGCGGCGCTCACACCACCGCGGACTCGGCCGTCGCCCACCGACGGGCAGGTCGCGTGGCCGGGTCACCCGCCGACCCTTCGACCGGCGTGCCGGTGTTCCGCACTCAGGACACCGCCGTGCCTGCTCATCCGCGGTGACCAGGTCCACGACCGGCCCGTCCGGCCCGTCGGCGACCCCGGTGACAGCCAGACCCGCAAGGCCCAACAGCCGAGTCGTATCCTCAACCATGCCCGTGGCTCTTCTGTTGTGATCAGCTTGCCTCGACAACAAGATGATCATCGAGGGCCACGGGCAGCCTCACATCAGGGTCCACTCTCGACAACTGAGCCCGTCAGCCGACCCCCGCTAACCTCGTTGAGCCGGCTTGCCTCGGTCGACCGGACTCGGCCCGGTCAGATCGCCCCCTTTTCCGCCCGGAGGCTGATCGAGTCGACCACCGCCCGCGACCAGTCGATCGCGTCGGCCTCACCGAGGCGGTGCAGGATCGCCTGGTGCAACCGATCGCAGAGCCCGTCCGGGCCCACTCGGCGAACCGGCGGTGGGCGGTCGCCCGGCTGACCCCGAACAGCGGGGTGGGTAGCATCGAGGGTGAGCTACCTTGCCACCGGTGCCATGGAGATGTTCCAGAACTCGGCGTAGCGGCCGCCGCGGCGCAGCAGTTCGTCGTGGCTGCCTTCCTCCAGGATCCGGCCGTCGTCGAGAAAGACGACGCGGTCGGCGCGTTGGACGGTCCACATCCGGTGCGCCACCATCACCACCGTCCGGCCCGCCATCAGCCACCTTCGCCAGCTCGCCGGTCCTGCGCCGCGAGAACCAGCCGATCGGTACGCGGCCGAGCCGCGCGGCCAGTTGCCGACGAAACGCCAGCTGCACCCGACCGTCGAGAACATGCCCGATACCGGACGATGCGGCCGTGAACAGCAGCCGGACGAACAAGCCGCCCGCACCCGCGATCACGACGAACCACACATGACCGTGATCGATCGGGCCGGGCGACAGGAAGCTGCGACCCAGCTCGACGACGGCCAGCAGCGGCGCCAGACCCGCGACAGCGCCGATGACCTGCAGGACCACGACGGCGGCGAAACTCCGGAGATGGGGGCGCAGCAGCCCTGCCGTCTTACGTTCGGCCGCGGACCCGGCATCCGATGGCGGTGTGGACTGCTCCCTCGCCTGGGCAAGGTCGGCGGTGGTCATCGCTCTCCTGTCTTCCTCAATCTCGTCGCGACCAGGTCCGTCATCCAGCGAGGCGACCCCGGAGGAAGTCGGCGATCTCGGCCCGCGCGGCCTTGGCCTGCGGCACCACGCCCGGCATGCTGAGGAACGCATGCGTCGCTCCGGGATGTTCGGTGAGCCGCGCAGGCGTCCCGGCCTGGCGCAGCCGTTCGGCGTACGCACGTCCGTGGTCGGCCACCGGGTCGAGTGTCGGCACCACGACGAGTGCCGGGGCCAGCCCGCTCAGGTCGTCGGCACGCAGCGGCGACACCTCACGAGCATCTGTGCCCGGCGGAACGGCCAATCGCTGGAACAGCCGCATCTGCGTCACGGTCAGCATCGGGCTGTCGGCGTGCTGGGTTATCGAGGCGTGGTCGAACGCCGTCTCGGTCAGATCCAGAGCGGGGTTGACCAACACCTGTGCCCGCAGGAACAGGCCTGAGTCTTTGGCCCGGATAGCGGCCAGCGCGACAATCATCGCGCCGGTGCTCTCGCCGACTACCGCGACCCGTGCCGGGTCGACGCCCCATTCCAGGGCGTGCCGCACCACGTGCCGCAGCACGTCCCAGCCATCGTCGACGGCGGCCGTCAGTGGAGTCCCCGGAGCGAGGAGACGGTGTTCGACCGAGACGACGACCGCCGGCAACCGTGCGGCGAGGTGGCTGTTCACCCAGTCGCTCTGCACCGCCGTACCGACGAACCCGCCGCCATGCACGTGCAGCACGAGGGGCAGGTCGGTGCGCCCGCCGCCGTGCTTGGGCGACGGTCGGTACACCCGGACCCGGACCCGACGATCCGGCAACGTCACCTCCTGCCACTGGATCGCGGCGCCACGGTCCGGGAACCCGGTGATCACGCGGATGAGAGGGGACGCCCGTTTGCGGTTCTCCGCGTCGCGGAAGGCGACCAACTCCTCGGTCGTCAACGTCATCCAGTCCCGCTCCTTTGCCAGGGCATGCAGCAGCCGGATACCCAGCGGCGGCCGTTCAGCGCCGGTGACGTCGTTCATGGCTCTCCTCGGTCTCGATAGTTCCGCTACCACAAGTAGCGAAACTGATAGTAGCGTAATTGCTATGGTGCTGTCATGACCCCAGCGGCCCCCTCCGCCAGACCGCCCGGTCGCCCACGCGTTGGCATCGACGCCGTGGTCTTCGCCGCGACGCTGAACACGATCCACGAACTGGGCTACGCGGGCGCGACGATGGATCGCATCGCGGCAGCGGCGGGAGTCGCGAAGACGACGATCTACCGCCGATGGGAGTCGAAGGGCACGCTGATCGTGGACTGCCTCCTCGACGCGTTCGGTCCACTGCCACTGGACGGCGGCGACCGAGTCGAGATCCTGACCTCGACCATCCGTTGGGCCGCGGCGAAGATCGGCAAGCCAGGAATCGCCGCGGCGTTCGCCGGCGTGTTCGTGGACGGCGTCAGCGATCCGGTCCTACGCGAGGTCCTGTCCACCCGGTTGCAGGCCCCATACCTGCGTACGCTTCAGGACGCGCTGGACGAGCCGGAGAACCGGGTCCTGCTCGTCATCGACACTGTCGTCGGAACCTTGCTCCACCGGATGGGCATGACCGGCGCGCCGATGGTCGACGCCGACGTCACCGCACTGACCGAGATGGTTCTGCGTCACTATGGCTGACGGTGCCGACCCGGCCCAGAACCTGGGTACGCACCCGGCGAGCCCGCTCCAACCGTGAGTGGGCGTCACCGTGGCGGTCCCACCCGGTCGAAGCCCACGCTAGTGACGGAGGATGCTGATGCCGAGCATGCGTGCTCCGGTTTTTGTACGGGGGCGGTGTGCTGCCTAGTGCGAGCACCACGTAGCTGCCGGGCCCGAGCCGGTGGCCGTTGCCGATGAACTCTCCCGAGATGACGTAGTAGCGTTCCTCGCTCTCGTGCACGTCCACGTTCGGCCATTCGGCGCCGGGTGCGAAGTCGTACATCCGGCCCCGATGCGGTGGCCGAGCCGATGTAGTTCGCCCTGGATTCGGCGATGTCCCATCGTGGATTTTCACGGGCCAGGCGTAGCACCAGGTCCCGGATCTCGTCGCTGACCGGTAATCGGCCCGGATTGTTCGGGTAGGTCCAGTGAGGTTCCCCCCGGGATGTGGACACCGGGTTATGCCGCGATCTGTTGCAGGGTAACCGGTGTGAGGGTTTGTTCGTAGTTGGCGGGGCTGAGGTAGCCGAGTGCGGAGTGGCGGCGTCGGTGGTTGTAGAAGGCGATCCACCGGAACACGTCGCGGCGGGCGTCGGGTTCGGTGCTCCAGTGATGGTGGTCGACGTCCAGCTCTCGTTTGAGGGTGGCGAAGAACGCCTCGGCCAGGGCGTTGTCGTACGACGAGCCGATCCGCCCCATTGAGCGGTGGACACCGTGGCGGCGGCAGGCGTCGGCGAAGTCGCTGCTGACGTATTGGGCGCCCCTGTCCGAGTGGAAGATTACGCCGTCGACTCGGCCGCCGCGAGCGGCGACTGCGGCGTCCAGGGCATCGATGATCAGGCTGGTGCGCATGTGGGTGTTGATCGACCAGCCGATCAGGCGGCGGGTGGCGATGTCGATGACGGTGGCCAGGTAGAGCCAGCCGCCGCCGACGCGTAGGTAGGTGATGTCGCCGCACCACCGCTGGTCGGGTGCGGTGGCGGTGAAGTTGCGGCCGATGAGATCGGGTGCCGGCGGGGCGGCCGGATCCGGGATGATGGTGCGTTTGCGGCGGCGTAGGTGCCGGCCCACGATCTCCCGCTGCCGCATGATCCGCTCGATGCGTTTGCGGTTGACCTGCACACCCCGGTCGCGCAGCTCGACGGTCACCCGCGGTGAGCCGTAGGTGCCATCGGAGTCGGCGTGGATGATCGTGATCTGCTCGGCGAGGGCGTCCTCGGCGGCGG
The DNA here is from genome assembly GCF_050936375.1 of Plantactinospora sp. CA-290183. NCBI lineage: Bacteria > Bacillati > Actinomycetota > Actinomycetes > Micromonosporales > Micromonosporaceae > Plantactinospora > Plantactinospora sp. CA-290183. The sequence goes on from NZ_JBNJMX010000031.1 coordinate 6,876, forward strand.
CGTGCGCCTGACGGGTCGGCTCGCTGGCGGCCCAGCGGTAAAACCCGGAGCGGGACACGGCCAGGATCCGGCACAGCCGCTTGACGCTCCAGGTGGCGCGGTGGGTGGAGATGAACCGGAAGCGGCTGATCACCGATCCATCTCCTTCGCGAAATAGGCGGCTGCCTTGCGCAGGATCTCCTTTTCCTGCCGCAGCTCAGCCACCTCGCGGCGTAGCCGGGCGATCTCGGCGTCCTTGTCCGCCACCGACAGCGCGTCCCCACCTGATCCCGGACCCGTGCCGGCCTGTCGCTCCTGCTTACGGACCCAGTTCCGCAGCGTCTCGTGACTCATCCCCAACTCGCGGGCGACCTGGTTGATCGGCCGGCCCGACGAACGGACCAGGTCAACCGCGTCACGCTGGAACTCTTCCGTGTACTTCGATGGACGCCCCAACGGGGACACCCCTTCCTCTGGACCAGCGTCCAGTCTCAGGGTGTCCACATCTCAGGGGGAAGCCCACCAGTGGCGTACTCCAGCAGGAGATCAGTTTCAGGGTTCGGTGAAGGCTTGGCTGGCGTAGTGGTTGGTCTTCGCGGTGTCTTGATGTCTGCGGCGGTAGATGGACCAGGCGATGACGTCGGCGATGCGGCGGGCAGGGTGGATGACCAGGGCGTGGAATAGGCCGCGTAGCTCGTTGACGGTGATCGCGATCAGGCCGTTCGGGCTGGGGGTGCAGATGGTGGTCGCGGCGGCGAGGAAGGCGTGCGCGGCGATGACCGGAGTCGTCCAGCGGTGCCAGGCTTTCCAGCGGCGGTGCTGATGCTGGTCGAGGCCGAGTCCAGCTTGGCGGCTTGGAACGATTCCTCGATGCTCCACCGTCGGCCGGCGACGGTGACCAGGTGGTGCAGCGCAACGGTTTCGGGTGACCAGCAGCGGTAGAAGGCCAGCTCGCCGTTGGCGCGGTTGCGGCGGACCAGCAGCCAATGGTGGCCGGCGTGCTGATCGGTGGCCAGGGGCAGGGTGATGAATGCCCAGTCGTAGTAGCGGTACCCTTTCGCGCCGTCGCCCGACGAAATCCGCTGCCAGGCATGCGCAGGCAGGCAGGCCGCGATCCGGTCGGCGCGTTGAACACCCAGGCCGGTCGGCGTCCGGTGTGAGCAGGCGACTGCGAGGACGTAGCCAAACCGATGCTGTCGTAGCGCCGTGGCCAGGGCCGGGTCGCCGCCGTAGGCCTCGTCGCCGGTGACCCACCGGCAGAGCAGGCCGCCGGCCACCGCGGTCTCGATCAAGCGGCGTGCCAGCTGCGGTTTCGTGGTAGCCGTCGCGGTCGGTGCCGAACCGGCCCTGCCCGACCGTCTTTTCCCGAACGTTGATGATCTCGATGGTGGCGGAACGCTTGTGCGGGTCCACGCCGATGATGACCTGCCCCATCGTGTCCTCCCTCGATCCGACTGGAGGCGTGCGGCGCGCTGCTGGTCGCCATGGTGCGTACCACGCTGCCCCGGGTCCGCGCCCACCACGCCGCCGGGGTGTCGGACCCCGAAGGCTTCGCGGCGCTGGGGATGCAAGAGACGCTGGTACACATGCACGATCTGGCGGAAGGCTTCGGGCTTGCCCGGACCCCGCCCTTTGCTCGCGGGTGCTCGCCGCCTGTTTCCAGAGGCTCCGGGCGGCGCGGATCCCTGGCTCACCCTGTTGTGGGCCACCGGCCGCGCCGAACTGCCCGGGGGGCACCCTCGTCTCACCACGTGGCGCTCGGACAGCACACCGCGGTCATAGGAGGAGATCGGCTTCAGCCGCGGCCAGGCCGATGATCGTGCCCTTACCGCGGCGAGAGCGCACCGGGCGACCCGTCCCAACCGGCAACCCGGCGAACCTATGCGGTCACGGCACTAGTCGCATCCGATCATTCCGGTGAGCGGGCGCACACGGTCGAGGGCATGGGCATGGGCATGGGCATGGCGAGGGAATTTTTCGGATCGACGGGGTGTTCGAGAGTGTCTTGGTAGGGCTGTCCCCCTCCGCATCCGGGGGGGGGTGGTCGGATGTTCTTGTGTCGGGTCCACCGGCAGGCTCGACGTATGTCGATCTCCGCCTCTCGTCGTGGTTTTGTCAGACTGGCCGGGGCTGCGCTCGCCGGTACGGCCACCGTCGGCGTCGCCGGTACCGCGCGTGCCGCCGACGCGACCGCCGTTGGGCATCAGCGCATCTCCAGGGTCCGGATCCGGACCGCTGCTGGTACCTTCGACGCTGTCGCTGCGGGACCACGGCACGGCAGGCCGGTGTTGCTGCTCCACGGGTTTCCCGAATTCGGCATCGAGTGGGAGCACCAGCTGCTAGGACTCGCTGCGGCCGGCTACCGGGCGGTCGCGCCCGACCAACGTGGCTACTCCCCGGGCGTCCGGCCGGTCGGCGTCGGCAGGTACCGGCTCGATCACGCGGTCGCGGATGTCGGTTCGATGGCCGACTCTCTTGGATGGCGACGGTTTGACCTGGTCGGACACGACTGGGGGGCAGCAGTCGGTTGGATCGCGGCAGCGCGGTACGCCCACCGGGTGCGTAGTTTTACCGCAGTCTCCGTACCGCATCTCGGCGCATTCGCACAGGCGTTGCGTGAAGACCCGGTGCAGCGGGAGGCGTCGAGGTACATGGACACCTTCCGTCAGCCAACCCCGATCCCTGAGGACATGATCCTCGCGTCTGGCCCACCGCGGCTGCCCGGCGTTCCACCGGAGAAGTGTGCCGAGTACTTCCGGCGGCTCTCCGAACCGGGCGCCCTCACGGCGGCACTGAACTGGTACCGGGCTAACGACTTCGAGGGCTACCCGGAGCCGGTGCGGGTGCCCACCTTGTTCGTCGCAAGCACGCTCGATCCGTTCGTCGCCCCGTCCGGCGTCCATGCGACACACCGGTGGGTCACCGGACCGTACCGGCTGGTCAACCTCGACGGGATCGGTCACAACGTCCCGGAAGAGGTCCCCGAGACCATGACCAGCCTGCTCCTGACCCATCTGGCCGGCGGCGGTTCGGCCGGTGACGCCTTCCCACCCAGACGGTAGGTCAGTACGCGGATCGGGTCGGTCGCGGCGCTCTGGCCCGGCCAGCGCGAGGTGTCCCGGTGCGTCATCCGCAGTAGACATCCGCATCTGCCGCCGACCGTGCGCGCCCTCCAGCCAGCGCCGTCACGCTTCGTGGTCAGCCTCGGGGTCGGGCGGCGTCCGGTCGTGCCGAGATGAGTGAACTCAACGCGTTCGGTTGTTCTCAAATGTCCTAACCGAGTTGATCAAACGTGGTGTGATCAGGTCGCGCAACGCCCCTGCCGGCGACTTGGCTGAGACAGTCGTCGCGAAGGCCTATCGGGGCGAACTTGCGGCACCCTTCGGAGAAGAGCTGGGATGTTCGTGCGGCCGACGACGTCCTGCTGCAGGTGAAGTGCCGTGTCATCGAGCCCGGGAGCCGACGCACCCATGTGTATCCACCGTTCCGCGGGCGGCCACACTGAGCAGGTGTGGCGAGAGCGCTTGCGGACCGCTCGGCCTCGGCCCGCCGGTCCATCCCGGGCTGTCACCGGTGTCGGTTGTGTTCTGGTCACCGACGTCAGGCGAAGGCAGCCTCATTTGGTCGACTACCGTGCGTACTCGTCCTGCCCTTGGTCTTGACTGTTTGCTGTCGCATCCCTAATGTCGAGCTAACATATCGATGTGCATAAATGGACAGACCGTATGGCGACGTCCTGTTGCACGTCCCCCACCCCCACCCAGCCAAGTCGCTCAGAAGGTGGCCCGATACGAAGGGCATCGGCCGTTTCCTCTCCCTTCCAGGCGGCTCCCGTCCCGTGAAGGAGTGCTCCATGCACGCCAAGAGAAAGCTGGCCCTGGTGCTCGGTGCCGCGATGGCCCCGCTGATCATGTTCGTCCTGCCGCCAAGCCCGGCGAGTGCGCACGGCTACATCAACTCTCCGCCGAGCCGGCAGGCCCAGTGCTACGAGGGAACCGTCGAATGCGGGCAGATCAAATATGAGCCGTGGAGCGTCGAGGCACCCAAGGGCAGTATGAGCTGCAACGGCGGAAACCCGCGGTTCCCCGATCTCAACGACAACAGCAAGCCGTGGAGGGCGACCCCGGTCAGCCGCACCACGCAGTTCCACTGGCTTTTGCAGGCCAACCACGCCACCAGCACGTGGCAGTACTACGTCAGTGGCAGGAAGGTCGCGGAGTTCAACGACGGCGGAGCTCAGCCGCCGACGTCGGTGACGCACACCGTCGACCTCCAGGCGTCCGGCCGGCAGACGGTGCTCGCGGTGTGGAACATCGCCGACACGCCGAACGCCTTCTACGCCTGCATCGACCTCAATATCCAATGAGTGCCGCATAGCGCTGTAGGTCGTGCCCCGGGTTCGGCGTTGACGCTGGAACCGGGGCGTCCAGGTCCTCGCCGACTGCGAGGCGCAGGGCATCATGTTCGTCCCCTACTACCCCCTCGCATCCGGACGACTCACCGGCTACGACGAGCTGACCAGCCCCCGCGGAGCGCCTCGGCGCCACGCCAGCCCAGGTCGCGCTGGCCTGGCTACTGCGCCGTTCCCCCGCCATCGTCGTCATCCCCGGCACGAGCAACCCCGCACCTGCGCGCCAACATCGCCGCAACCGAAGTCGCCAAGAACCTGACCGACGCCGAGGTAGCCCGCCTGACCGGCCTCGTCGACGAGTCGAAGGCCGTCATCGACCAGCCGCACCAGTCCACGCTCGACGCGCTCAGGCCCACGACGAAGAGCCACCGCTGAGCAACCGCTCGGCGGGCGGCAGCCGGCTCACCCGCCCGCCGAGCTCCCGAAGGCAGTGGATCTTCGGACCCCAGCACCCGCCGCCTGGCTTCGTCAAAGCGTCCAGACAGCTCAGCGCAGGCAGCGGATGACATTCGAATCTGCCGCAGAGCACGCGCGGCGACCGCTGGGCACGGATCACAGAGTGTGGCGGTGTGGCTGGCGCGCGCCGTCCGATCATGCCGAGTTGAATGCGTGGAGCTGCGCGTGGCGGCGCCACTCGCACCTGCGGCGATTGCTGGCAGCTGTGGGTGACGGTGATGACGAATGCGATAGAAGCCCCGGGTGACGGGTGAGGCTCACGGTCGCGCTGTTCGCGTAGATGCGGGGTGGTCGGCCCAAGGATGAGCTGTTGTCCGGTGATGTCGCTGGCTGGTTGGCGGAGGCTGGTCTGTCGGGTCAGCGAGCTCACGGTGACCGTCTGGTCGATGGGCGCGCAGGTTGGGCACGGCGGTACCTGAGTGAGCCGGTCTCAGCCCCGGAGCGCAAGAAGGGGCGGTGCCATGGCAAGGAGGCCCCAGGCGCGTCGCCAACCAGGTCGGGTAGTGCCCCGTGCATGAAGACGCCCTCGCGTGGAAGACCGCAATGTTGTTGCTTGCAGCAGGTGGACAAGAGCCGCGGATCGACCTCCAGTACCCAACGAGAGAAGGGGCACGTATGGCTGTCAAGACCGTAGCGCCGGCAGGCACCACAGGGCGGCCGTTCACGATAGAGATCCCGGAGGCGGAACTCAGGGCAATGGGTGAACGTATCGCGGAGACGCGCTGGCCCGAGGAGGAGCCCGTCGCCGATCAGTCGCAGGGTGTACCGCTCGCGACGATTCAGGCACTCGCGCGCTACTGGGAGACAGAGTACGACTGGCGCAAGATCGAGGCGAAACTGAACGCCCTGCCGCAGTTCATCACCGAAATCGACGAACTGGACATCCACTTCATTCACGTTCGCTCGAAGCACGAGGACGCGTTGCCGCTCATCGTCACGCACGGATGGCCCGGCTCGGTGATCGAGCACCTGAAGATCATCGAACCACTGACCAACCCAACGGCGCACGGCGGCGACGCCTCGGACGCCTTTCACCTTGTGATTCCGTCGCTGCCGGGCCACGGTTTCTCAGGCAAGCCGACCGCGGTCGGCTGGGGCCCGGAGCGCACCGCACGGGCCTGGACCGAGCTGATGAGGCAGCTCGGATACACGCGGTTCGCGGCGCAGGGCGGTGACTGGGGGGCGGTCATCACGGATCTGATGGGTGTGCAGGCACCGCCGGAATTGGTCGGCATTCACTCCAACATGCCCGGCGCGGTACCACCCGACATCGACAGCCTCTTTCAGTCCGACATCACCGGGGCGAACAACGCGCTTGGTTCGCTGCCACCCGGTCTCTCGGCCGACGAGAAGCGCGCGTGCGAGCAGTTGGACTTCGTGTGGAAGCACGTCGCGTACGCCCTCATGATGGGAACGCGCCCACAGACACTGACTGGGCTCGCGGATTCTCCGGTCGGTCTTGCGGCCTTCATGCTCGACCATGACGCACGCAGCCTCGAGTTGATTTCCCAAGCCTTCGCCGGACATCCGGCGGGCCTTACACCGGACGACATCCTCGACAACATCAGTCTCTATTGGCTGACGAACACGGCGGTATCCGCAGCCCGCCTTTACGCGGAGAATCAGCTCTCCTTCTTCGCTGCCAAGGGCGTCACCGTCCCGGTTGCCGTGAGTTCCTTCCCGGACGAGCTCTATCAGGCTCCGAAGAGTTGGGCGGAGCAGGCGTATCCCAATCTCATCTACTACAACAAGCTCGACAAGGGCGGGCACTACGCAGCCTGGGAACAGCCGCAACTCTTCTCGGCAGAGGTTCGCGCCAGCTTCCGGTCACTCCGCTAGTACTCCGTATGCTCGTCACCGTCCGTAAGACGGCCCTGCTGTCGGCAGCGCGCACGTGCACTCTCGTGGCTCCCCTCTGTGTCAAGCCATTGTCGGGAGCACACCATCGCGCTGGTCCAAGCCCGCGATCCCGGCCCCGGCCGTGTCTACTACCAGCGCAAACTCGGTGAGGGAAAGACACCCGCCGAGGCGCGACGTGCCCTGAAACGACGCCTCACCAACGTTCTCTACCGACACCTCATCAAAGATCAACTCAGACTAACCACCAGCACGGGTTGACACACAGAGGCGCTCTTGAGCCACTCCCCGCCCTGGGACGACGCCCGGACCGCGCAGGCCAAATGAGAGCCACACGACCAGCATGGGCAGCCGATGTGAGAACGACAGCCCGGGCGCCTGGACCGAAGCCTGGCCGGGCCACGGTCACAGGTCAATGAAACAAGTAGCCGATGTGCGGATGCCGGACAGCGGTGGTCATGCAGCTGACGAGCCGGCTGGTAATGAAACAAGTAGCCGATGTGCGGATGCCGGACAGCGGTGGTCATGCAGCTGACGAGCCGGCTGGTCAGGCGTGAGCAGATGGATCAAATACCCAGTGGTTGGTCTGGAAGATGTGTCCCGCGAAGGCCGTTTCCTCTTGGCCGACGAGGGAGAACCCGGCCGAGCAACAGATGGCGTTCGATGGTGCGTTCATCGTGCTCGGGAACGCGTGGATCAGCCCCCAACGCCCATCCGCCTGGGCCAGGTCGAGAACCGCGCGAACGGCTTCGCTCGCCAAGCCTCTGCCTTGGAACTCCGGCAGGATCATCCAGCCGATCTCGGAGATGCCCTCGTGGGGGTACAGCGTCACCGTTCCCGCCACCTGGGCGGAGCCATCGGGAATGATCATTTTGATCCAGGCGCTGTCCGCGCGAACCGTGTCGAGGTCATGCTTGAGTTGACCAGCAACGCGATCACGCGACTGCGGGCCGCCGAGCTCTCTCATCATGACCGGATCGCAGCGCATGCGGAGATATGCATCGAGGTCGGCTGGCTCCACGTCGCGCAAGAGCATTTCGGGATGCTATCCGGTCGCAACGCGGCGCGCGACGGCAACCGACCGTCGCGGTACCAAGTGCGCACGTCTGCCGCAGATCGGGCTCGATGCAACGGCTGAAGGGTCACCCCCGGTGGCCGCCGACGTGTCTCGGTCCTGGCCTTCGCATCGGACGCCGACGCTCGTGATGTCTCCATTGCACACCAGTTCTCGGATCGCCGCGGCCATCGCCGATACACCCGGTTCCGGCACGATCAGCTGGTCGGCGGCCCAGAAGTAACTGCCGTTCGCAACCTCACCTGTCTCCTTCCACCGCGCCAACAGGCGGCCGACCTCATCGACGGTGAAGATTGTCAGCGCCCACGTGGAGCCATTGGGAAGGTCGACGAGCGCGTCGACGTTGGCCACCGTGTCCGTGTCTGGATCGAGCAGGAACCGCGCCACGAACGCCGGCTCGGTGACGGTGGTGTACGGATCGCCAGTGCCATGAACGCCATCCCGCAGCACCCGCCCCACCCCGACCAACGACCGATCGCGCAGCCGGCAGGCACCCTCGACCCGACCCCCTGTCGATGGGTGGTTGACCATCCGCCAGCGCCAACACGGTGATGGGGCGGTACAGGGAATCGTCATGGCTGTGCGGGACGACGCCCGCTGCGGGAGCCGTGGCCGGTGGTGCGGGCCTGCTTGAACCGTTCGTGCGCGGACTGGCGCGTGATGCCGAGTACCGCGCCGATGTCGGCCCAGGAACTGCCCGCCTGGCGGGCCCGGGCAACGGCATCCTCGGTCGCCGTGCGCTGCCAGCGTTCCAGGTGCGCGAGGACTCCCAACGCCTGCAACGGCCACGTGCCGGTGAGTTCGATGACGGTTTCACGTAACGACTCTGATCGGTTGAGTAGCCACGCCGGCGGTGCGGCCTCCCATAGCGGCCGCATATGCGCAACCCAGTCCGAGGTCGCGGACAGTCGGCCCATCTCGTCAGGACGATGCTCGGTCGGGCCGGTCCAGCCGCATGAGCACCGCGCTAGCACCCCGACCGCCGAGGGGCGCGGGCCTGCGCCGTCGCCCTCGCCGCGGCTCGGCTCGGCGTCGACGTCGGCGAGGGAGCCGTCGGACAGTCGCTCGGCCGTCGAGCCGGAGTGTCCGGGTAGGTCGTCGAGCGCGATGTGCATGTCAGTATCCTAGAACGTCAGGATTTCCTGACAAACGCCGTAAGGGTTGCCTAACGGTTGTCATCGTCCTAACCTGACGCGGGTTCCCGTGCCAGAGGAGGAGTACGAGTGGAAATCCATGGCTTTACCGAGCCCCGCTTCACGGCCGTCCGGGAGGCATTCGAACGGAATGTCGCACGGTACGGGGAGGTTGGCGCTGCGGTCTGCATCTACCACCACGGCCGTCCGGTCGTCGACCTCTGGACCGGCCTGGCCGATCCAGACACCGGCCGACCCTGGCAACGTGACACGCTGCAGGTCGTCTTCTCCGCGACGAAGGGCGTGGTCGCGGCGTGCGCACATCTGCTCGCCCAACGCGGCGACCTGGACCTAGACGCGCCGGTCACACGGTATTGGCCGGAGTTCGGCGCTGCCGGCAAGGACCGGATCCCAGTACGGTGGGTGCTCTCGCACCAAGCCGGATTGGCGGCCCTCGACCGTCCACTGACGCTCGCCGACCTGGCCGCTTGGAGCCCCGTTACCGCAGCCATCGCCGCGCAGGCGCCGGCCTGGGAGCCCGGCACCGCACACGGCTACCACGGGTTTACCTACGGCTGGATCGTCGGCGAACTGGTCCGGCGGGTGTACGGCCGCAGCATCGGCACCTTCTTCCGGCAGGAGATCGCCGAGCCGCTCGGCCTCGACATCTGGATCGGGCTACCCAACGACGAACAGCACCGGGTGAGCCGGATCGTGGCGCCGCCGCTGGACCTGTCAACCGTCGACCGCTCCTCACTGATGCTGCGGGTGGCGCTCCCCACCGACGAGCCGCTGGACCTGAACCGGCCGGACCTGCGCGCCGCCGAGATCCCGGCCGTCAACGGAGTCTGCACAGCCCGCGCGCTCGCTCGGTTCTACGCCGCGCTGATCGGCCCGATCGACGGCCACCGCATCCTCGACCCGGCCACACTCGCCGTCGCGGCCACGGAGCAGGCCGCCGGGCCCGACCAGGTCCTGCAGGTGCCGACCCGTTGGGCGCTCGGCTTCGGCCTGCCCACGCCGGATCTGCCATGGTTCACACCGACGTTGTTCGGGCACGCCGGCCACGGCGGGTCGCTGGGCTTTGCGGACCCGGCCAGCGGGCTGGCTTTCGCCTACATCATGAACCGTGTGCACGCCACGACGGAGCCCGACCTGCGGGCCAGCGATTTGGCCGTAGCAGCCAACGCGGCCGCACAGCGACCGGTCGCGCCGGGGACCAGGCGACCCGGCGCACTCCTTGACGACTGCATGCCGTCAAGACGGAGCGAGATCTGACAGGCTGTCGCGTGTGCGCCCGATGGACAGCCGTGACGTCGACCAAGCCGTGGCCGAGATGGTGCGGGTGCTCACACCGCACGAGTCCGCGGACTGGCGACGCCGGGCCGGCGCGCTGGACTGGAACTGTTGGGAGACGGCCGCCCACGTCGCGCACGACCTCCTCGCGTATGCCGGGCAGTTGGCTGCTCGGCCTGACACCGCCTACCTGCCGTTCGACCTGGTGGTACGCGAAGACGCGTCCCCCCGCGAGCTGTTGCGGATAGTCGACGCCGCAGGAAGGCTGCTGAGCGGCGCGTTGGCCGCTTCCGAACCTGCGGTCCGCGCCTGGCACTGGGGCCCGACCGATCCGAGCGGCTTCGCGGCGCTGGGCGTGAACGAGACGCTGGTGCACACCCACGACATCACCGAAGGGCTGGGAATCCCCTGGCATCCGCCCGAGTCTCTCTGCAGCGCCGTGATTGCTCGACTCTTTCCGGACGCTCCGACCGGCCATCCGGTCCAGGTGCTCCTCTGGTCCACAGGGCGCGTCGATCTCCCCGGCCGTCCACGGCTCACCTCCTGGGTCTTGAAGGCAGCGGTCGAGTAGCCAGGCCGGATGCCGTCGTCAAGCCGTACACCGGCATCCGCCCATGCCGCGATCCGCGCGTAACGCGGGGTCACGTGGCGGCGGTCTGACCGGCGCCCGCACATACCGATGAGCGGATGACTGACCTTGGTTCCGGCGTCGGTACGCGATGACGGACCAATGACCATCGCACTGACCCGCCGACACCTGCTCGCAGCGGACTACGTCCTGGTCAACCAGCGGTTGGCGGCTGCCGTACTAGCCGCGCCCGATTATTTGTATGAGGAGTAGGAGCATGGCGGCGACGATGCCTACCACCTGGGCGGCCTTGCCCCAGCCGGGGATTGGCGCGTCGCTGTTGCTGGCCGAACGTCTCGAGAACACGGCAAGCCCCAACGAGATGAGAACGATGGGACCGAGCAGCAGGGTCAGCCAATCGACCTGCACTGGCGTGAGCATCTGTGATCTCCTTGTTCGCGTCGGCAACTGGTGAACATCTTCGCGGAGACAGCCCGGGACCCCTCCCGACGCGAATGTCCCCGGGGTGTGTCTTGAAGTTGCCCACGCCTGTGGACGCTAGGCCGAGGCTGACGCTCGGTGAGCCGCTTGCCGGGCCCGCCGCTACATCGCCGCGATCGGGTAACCGATGGCGGCGATGTCCTCCCTCAGGTCGGCGACGGTGAGTTGAGGATTCAGGGCCTGTATCACGGTGTCGGTGAGCGGCCGGTGGGCGACGACGTGCTCGACTGCCGCCCGGTCCACCTCGATGCCGTGGTAGTTAGCGGCAAACCCGACAAACTGGTCGACGACGTCGTCGAGCAGGACATCGAGCCATTCGGACCCGTCCGCCCCGGGGCCCTCGTAGGGCCCGCGTGTCGATGGGAAGATGATCCCTTCGCCGGCGTGCCAGCGGTCGTCACCAACCAACCGCCACAGCACCGCCGTGGCGACGAATCGCCCGGACTCATCGCAGAAAGCGGGCTCCTCCAGCTGCGGGCGCAACACCCTGGGGAGGCCGTCAAGCAGCCCCGGCCACAACGTGCGGTCCGGATTGCGGTAGGGGTTCAGCTCCGACTCATGATCGAAGACCCAGATGAACGCGCCGTCCGCGGTGAACACGACGGCCCACTCTTCGCCGGCTCCGTTGCGCCACTGTGCCGCCTCGGCCGTGCCCCACGCCGAGGTATAGGTGTAGCAGGGTTCCTCATCGCCGATGATGCGTTCAAGCACGGCCAATGCCTTGCAGCGCTGCCGGAGCCGGTCAATGGACGGCAGCTTGGGGGCGATGTAGTACGCGGTCACCGGGTGACCCTACTCGGGCAGGCAGCGGCTCGCGCATCCACCTGACCGGGCGCTGGTGGCGCCTGTGCGCCCTCCGATACCGCGCACTCTCATGCCGCCGAGCGGGCGCGGTGACAGATCGTCTGCGAGTCACACAGGATGACGGCTTCGGCTGGCGTGCGGCGCACCGTGATGCCGATGGGAGTGCCCTCGACGGGACTGCGCAGCCAACCTGAACCAGTACCAGCGAACGTCGGACAGCAGACGCAGCACTCCCAGGCAGAAGGTCGCCGCGACGCTCACGATCGCCCACAGTGGACTCAACCACGCGATCCCGACGATTATCAATAGCAGTTTTTCGGCGAGGGCATGAACGGAGACAGGTCCCGGAGGGCATAACCGGCATAGCCCGTCATACCCGCACGGAGGTAGAGCAGCACGTGGAGACTCATCCAGGGGATCCCTGGTAGTTCGGCGAGAAGGTGGAACAGCCGGCAGCGGAGCACGTCAACGTCCACGGCCTCATCGCATCGAGCCCGATTCCATAATCACATCCAGCCCTTTGCGTAATCTCGTCTCACGAACCGTTGACGTACGCTACCAGTGAACGTGGTCGATCTCGACCGCTCAGCGCTTCTAGGCCGTGTGGTGCCGTTCAAGTCGCCTGAATCAAACGTCGATCATGCTGATGGTGGCGGTGGCTTCGTACCGCATCGCGAGTTTGTCGTAGCGCGTGGCCACGGCGCGGTGCTGTTTGAGCCATGCAACCCGGCCACGAGGTCTCCGTGCAGATGGTTGTCTTGGTCGATACCCATCTACCGGAGACCTCGCCTCGTATCGATCACCGACACGCCCGACCGGTCAACCCGGCCCCGTCACCCGACCACTCTTGACACACGGCCTAGCATCCGGGTGACTGCGCCCCGATGCTTTCGCTGAACAAGTCGAGAACCGCCCGCCACGCCCGCGCGGAGTGCCCGGCGTGGTAGCCCACGCCGGGCACGGTGGGGCTGAGGTGGTCAGCGCCGCCGGTAGGTGTCCCGTCAGGCTGAGTCGGAGCGGCCCAGAAGGCATGTTTGGCTCCGCCATAAATGTGTGCTCGCCAATCGACGCCAGCGTCCTGGAGCGCGCTGCTGAACGTTAAGATTTGAGCGGGAGTACAGAGCGGATCTTCGGAACCCGTACAGAGCAGGAAGGTCCCACCGGCATTCGTCCAGTCCTCGGCGCGCGGGGTTGGCAGGCCGGGGTGGATTACGGCGAGCGCTTTGAAGGGCACTCCCGTCCTGGCGAGTTCCAGCACGATTCGACCGCCGGCCCCGTAACCGAGCGTGGCAAGTTGATTGTGATCGGCGCCGGGTTCAGCGAGTAGCACGTCGAGCGCGGCCTGACCGATGGTCAACATGCGGGCGGGGTTGGCCATCAGCGGCAGGGCCCGATCCAGCATCGCTTGCGGCTCGCCGAAGAAGGTCCGGCCGCCGTGGTAGTCCATTGCGAAGGTCAGATAGCCGTGTTCGGCGAGGTCGTCGGCTCGGCCGCGTTGATAGTCATCGAGACCGACGCCGTCATGTCCAAGAAGCACGGCCGGCCATGGCCCACCGCCCCCTGGCCGCGACATGTGACCGACCATCGTCAACCCGTCGATGTCATACGTGACTTCCCGTCTTGCGATCATGAGATCGACACTAGCCGGACCATGTTGCTTTGTTGGACTGCGTTCGCTTCCAGCGAACCTGAATGCGGATTGTGAAGTGCGACCTGACCAGAATCTGCGCGTAAAGGACGAGGCTGCACGGTCGCACCAGCAGCGCGGCGTAGCCGATTCCTTCGGTGTGGATGCCGCGCGGTGCGACCACACCCCTCCCCGTTCCACCGTGTACGACCACCTCGACAAGGCCAGCATCGGCAGACGACCCCGACCGCCCGGCAGCGATGCCGTCCATGTCGCCCGACCACTTTTGACACACGGCCTTAGGACCCGACAAGGTCGGCATACATCGACCCTGACACATGCTGGCCAGCCTCGAGCGCACATCTGCCGCCGCCGACCGTGCGGCACCCACAGCCGAAGCAGTCACGCTTCGTGACCGGGCTTCCCTGCCGGTGGATGTCCGGTACTGCTCGATGAGCGTGCGCACCTTATTGTGTTGCCCATGATCGAGACCCCTGTCCGGACGACCCGCAATCGGCGCAGCAACAGGGTGTGCGTACTTGCCTGCATCAGCTTGGTGCTGTCGCTGATCGCTTGCGGTGTGGCCGGGCTGGTCTTCGTCAACAGGGAACTGGATCCGCTCCCGGTCCAGTCCGGCCCGCAGGTCGCCAGCGCCGCTCAGGTGGAAGCCATCGCTCACGTGACCCTGCCTCCCGGAACCGTGCTGCTGTCCGCCGTTTATAGCAACGGCTTGGAAACCCTGCTTTCGGCAAAGTTCCGCATGCCCCGGGCTGCGCTCGACGCCTTCATCGCCGAGGCAAATTTCACGGCGGCTCCCGCACCGGGGCTTCGGGCGGTCGACGCGAAAAACGACGTCGGTCGCGGCGACCTGTGGGACCCCGAAACCGCCAAGGTTGTCTCCGGCATCGTCGAGGAGCAACCCACCGCCGACGGCACGCGCCGATCGGTCCTGTTCAACCTCGACGCACCCGACGCGGTCACCGTGTACCTGTACTCCAACCGCAGCTAGAGTTCCGCGTGCATCCCCCTCTGCCGCTGGTCGAGCGGCACCAGAGCTGTCCCGCCATCGGGGATGCTTCCAGGTCGCGGCGGGTGAGAGCGGCGCGGAGTTGCAGCGCCTCGGCCGCCAGATTCTCACGACCGCGCACCCAGGTCTGCTACGTGGGCATGCGCGCCAACCCCAAGACCGCCCGACAGGACGACTGGTGCCGGCCTTTTGCTGGAGCGGGGCGCTGGCAGTGCCGTAAGCAAACCAAGGAGTACGGCACCAACAAGGTCGTCCAGGGCGGTCCTGTGAACGGTTGGCGGGCGCTCGACGTCCGGCCGCGCCGAGAAGAGTGCACGTACCCGGCGCGGCCCGGATCGGCTCCACGATACGGTTCGAGCGTGATACCCGGCCCCACCCACCGCCCCTTGATCTTCCTCGATGTAGACGGACCACTGATCCCGTTCAAAGCTCGGCCGGCAGGCCGGAGACGTTTCTTGAGCGGTGCCGTCACGCAGCCACCGGACAGGACTGGCAATCCTCTGCTCGATCGGCTCGACCCAGGTGACGGTCGCGGGCTGTTGGCCCTGGGATGCGAGTTGGTCTGGGCAACGACGTGGATGGCGGATGCGAACGAGGTCGTCTCGCCACGGCTCGGGCTTCCGGACCTGCCGGTCGTCGATTGGCCGGGCGGCGACGAGGATCCGGGGCACGGCCTGCACTGGAAGACTGTGTTCCTGACCCAGTGGGCAGCAGGACGATCGTTCGTCTGGCTTGACGACGAGACAACCGATGCCGATCAGCGATGGGTCGTGGCTCACCACCCGGCGCCGGCGCTGCTTCACCGTGTCAACCCATACACAGGCCTGACCGAGAAGGACTTTTCAGTCATCCGTCGATGGCTGGCGCAGGATCGCAACGCAGCTTGATCACCCACACGCTCATGCCGTCGAGCGAGCGCACTGGAACGCAGGAACTTCCCGTAGTCCTCCGTAGACGCCCGGCGCGGGCATCGACTCGACCCGGTACACGCCCGACGCGCGAGTCACTGAGGTCGCGGACGACTACCCGAGCACGAGGCACCAGCTCGCGCCGGGCCGGTACACCGCCCTCGTCGGAGGCTGGCCACCGGACTGAGCTGGCCGGCGCGAGTCTGTCGATCTTTCGTTCCCCGTTGTTCGGTGTCGCGTCGACCCGAACCGATAGCGTGCGGTGGCCGCCACCGACGGCGGTTTCGTGCGAAGGGAAGTCGATGCGTAAGACAACACACTGGTCGGCCCGCGCCCTGGGCGCTCTCGCGGGCGCGGTCGCGCTGGTGGCGGCCCTGCTGCCGGGCGCACCGGCGGCCGCGGCGAACGTGACCTTCCAGGCGGCGACGCTGAACATCTACCACGGGCTGAACCAGGGCGACTTCGTACACGACCTGAACCTCATCGCGTCCAAGGCCGACCTCGTCGGTCTCAACGAGGTCGGCAACCGCAAGGCTTTCCTGGAGACCTGGGCCGCCGACAACGGCTGGTGGTTGTACGCGCCGGGCGGGACCAACCAGGCCGGCGAGGCGCTGATCGCCAAGAGGAGCATGTTCGACGTACTCGACAAGGGCTCGATTTTCGTGTGTGACACCAACGGTCCGGGCGAGGTGCCGCCCGCGCGCTACAACAACTGGGTCAAGTACCGGCACAAGGCCAGTGGCCGCAACGTGACACACATCAACGCCCACGCGGTGGCCAGCATCGAAACCGCCGGCCGGCCGGAGGACCTGCCGCGCACCAGGTGCGCCGAGGCGCAGTTCCAGGGCCTCAAGGACCTGGCGGTCGACAAGCAGGCCCAGGGCCAGGTCATCGTCAGCGGTGACCTCAACGTCGACTTCAGCGCCGACCGCAGCTACGGGTACGCGAAGTTCCCGTGGCAGGTCTTCGAGGCCAACGAACTGCCGAACCTGCGCTCCAACTACAACCTCTACGGCGAGAAGGGCACCGGCACGCACGGCAACCGGCACATCGACTACGTCTACTTCTGGAAGCGGCTACCGGAGCACCAGCTCATGTGGATGACCGGCTACGACATCGTCGGCGGCACCAGGTCCGACCACAACGGTGTCGCCGCGACGTTCTCCATCCAGAACTGACCCGCTCACCGTCCACCGGCAACGAGTCCTGCTCCCGCATCGAGAGGGTCAGGCGGAACTCGTTGCCGGCGGGACCGAGCAACAAATCTCTGAAGCAGGGCTGGGCGGTGGCGACATGGCGGCCGTTCCGGTATCGGCTCAGCGGCGGGCGTCGAGCAGTTGGTCGAGGGTCACCGCGGCGCTGATCAGGGAGAGGTGGCTGAACGCCTGCGGGAAGTTGCCGGTCTGCTCGCCCGTCGGGGCGATCTCCTCCGAGTAGAGGCCGAGCGGGCTGCTGTAGGTGAGCATCTTGTCGAAGACCAGCGTGGCCTCGTCGAGACGGCCGGACTGTGCCAGGGCCCGGACGTACCAGAAGGTGCACATGGTGAAGGTGTTTTCCCTGCCGGGAAGGCCGTCGGGCGAGGCGGCCGGGTCGTATCGGTAGACGAGGCTGTCGGAGACGAGTTCCGCTTCTATGGCCGCCAGGGTTGACTGCCAGACCGGGTCGGTCGGCGCCACGAATCCCACCGCTGGCATGGCGAGCAGCGCCGCGTCCAGGACATCGGTGCCGTAGTGCTGCACGAAGGCGCGGCGTCCGGGGTGAAAGCCACGGTCCATGATCTGTTCGTAGATCTGGTTCCGGGTGTTCGCCCATCGGCTGGTGTCGCCCGGTCGCCCGCGCTCGTCCGCGAGGCGGACAGCGCGATCGAGGGCTACCCAGGACATCAGGCGCCCGAAGGTGTAGTTCTGACGTTCGCTGCGCGCCTCCCAGATCCCCTCCTCGGGCTGGTCCCAGTGCTCGCAGAGCCAGTCCACCATCCGTACCGTGTTCCGCCACTCCTGGTGTGAACTCATCAGGCCGTGACTGTCCGCGTATTGGAGAGCGTCAAGCGCCTCCCCGTAGATGTCGAGTTGCAGTTGGCGCGCCGCGCCGTTGCCCACCCGCACGGGTGCTGATCCCCGATACCCCTCAAGGTGGTGCAGCACCTCCTCGTCGAGCTCCGGTGAGCCGTCGACGCGGTACATGATCTGCAACGGCACGCCGCTCTCCTCGGCGTCCCTGATCCGGTCGTCCACCCACCGCCGGTACTGTGACGCCTCGTCGGTGAAGCCCAGGCTGAGCAGCGCGTGCACGGAGAACGACGCGTCGCGGATCCAGGTGTAGCGGTAGTCCCAGTTCCGTCTCCCCCCGATCTGCTCGGGCAGCCCGGCGGTGGGGGCGGCGATCACCGCGCCGGTCGGTGCGTACGTCATGAGCTTGAGCGTCATCGCCGACCGCTCGACCATCTCCCGCCAACGGCCGGTGTAACGGGAGCGGCCCATCCACTGCTTCCAGAAGTCGCGGGTCTGTACCAGCATGTCGCTCACTTCACCGGGCGAGTAAAGACGCGGTCGGTCAGGTGCCGCTCCGGTTTCCATTACCACGCCCGACTGCTCACCCTCACGCATCGCGAAGATCACACGCAGTCCCCCTTCCTCGGTTCGCTGGACTGGCCGCTCAGCGATCCGGGACTCCGGATATTGAACGCTGCTAATCCTGAAGGAGTACGCGTGGCTGCGGAAAACCTGCCCCTCGAGGTACATGTCGAGCTCGTGCGGATCCCGGCCGTAGTTGAAGCGGGGCTCGCATTCGAGACGGAATCGCATGACGCCCCGGACAACCCGCAGCATCCGCACCAGGCGGTGGCGGTCGGTGGGACGCTCCCCCGCGACGGGCATGAAATCGATGAGTTCTCCGACGCCGTCCGCGCTGAGAAAGCGGGTGATCAGGATCGGCGTGCCGGGCAGGTACAGCTGTTTGCTCACGTACTCGACGCCCTCCGGCGACACCCGAAAGTAGCCACCCTTGTGTCGGTCGAGCAGGCCGCCGAACAGACTGGGCGAGTCGAACCGAGGGGCGCAGAACCAGTCCAGCGTCCCGTCCGTCGCCACCAACGCCGCAGTCTGCAGGTCGCCGATCAGGCCATGGGCCTCCACCGGAGGGTACGAATCCACCAAACCACCCCACCTCGTCTGAGCGGCCGGATACCCGGAGCCCGACGCAACACACGGCGCAGCCGCCGACTTGGTTGATCCGCCGGCCGGGGACCGAACCGCCGACATCTTGCTGTGATAGCGGCTACCCTGAGTCCCGGACGATCGAGTCAGCTCGGATACCACGCCGCCGTGGCCGCGTCTCCGCCTGCGGCAGGCTGCGCCGGTCGGCAGGGGTGGCGCGGCCGGTCCCACGCTGGTCCAGCAGCGTCACGTTACGATCCGATCATGGTGGCCCTCGACCTGCTGCTCGCCGCTCATCGCGCGTACCTGCTCGGCTGGGATGTCGGCCGATCCGCTAGCCCTGACCTGGTCACGTACCGTAGCGACCTGCCGCACGCCCCCCTCAACGGCGTGCTGCGGGTCACCGGGCACGCCGTGCCGGACGCGCTCGCCGAGGCCCGCCACCGCCTGGACGGCGTACCCCGGATCTGGTGGGTCGGCCCGGACAGCGACGCCGAAACCGCCGAGGCGCTGCTCACGCTCGGCGCCGTCCAGGTCGCGCAGATGCCGATCATGGCCGCGCTGATCGACCAGGTGGCCACCACACCGGTGCCGGCCGGGCTGCACCTCGCCGAGGCCACCGACCTGCCCGAATTCGTCGCGGCGTACGCCCGGGTCTCCGGAATCGCCCCGGACAGCGTTCCCGCCGTGGTCGACCGGGAGCAGGCGTTCGCCGCCGACGGCACGGTGATCCGGCTGGCCGGCCGTCTGGACGACGGCCGGATCGTCGGGACGGCGACCGCCTGGCTGAGCCACGGCCTGCTCACCCTCTACTTCGTCGGCACCCAGCCGGAACACCGTCGCCGGGGCATCGGTTCCGCGTTGACGAGGGCCGCGCTTGACCTGGCCCGCCATCGAGGCGTACGCACGGTCGCCCTCACCGCAAGCGCCGCGGGCGAGCCGCTCTACCACGGCCTCGGTTTCCGTACCGTGGCGAGCTTCCGCCTGCTGTCGTTCTGATCCCGTCCCGTCCCCAGCCACGGGGGGCGTTCCACCGCTCGCCGCGCGGGTGGTTGCCGGCACCAGCGGCATGTTTGATGGGCGCGCACGATGGTGGAATCGGCCCGGGCGGTTTCCCGGTGTCGATCCCTCGCGACCAGAACGGGTTCAGCCGTTGAGTGTGCAGGAGGCGATGATGCCACGTGGGGTGACTCCGGAGGCGCCGAAGCCCATCGCACCCGCGGCCCAGACCTCGCGGGTGCCGGGAACGAGTTGTAGGTCGTTCACCCTGAATTGCCCGGTCGGGGAAGGAGCTTCGGATGTCGCAGGAGGCGGCGCGGGGTAGCCGATGACCCGCAGCGTGCCGTTGGGGGCACCGTGCTGGTACCCGCCCAGGACGAACCCACCCGCACCGTCCCCGGTCGCGGCCAGGTCGGGAAAGGGGTGAATATCGACCGTGTAGTCGGGGGCGCTCGGGGCCTTGCGCCACGTCGAGCCGTCCCAGTGCAGCACGATGATCGTGTGATGGCCGGTCGGATCGGTGGCGGCCGGGTTCTCGTCGTGATCGCCGAATGCCCACACGTTGTCCCCGGCGACGGCGACGACCTCGGTCAACTTGGCCATTTCGCGCGGTTTCGGCGTGGCTGAGCGGTGCTCGGGCGTGGGGAGCGCCTGCCAGGCTGTGCCGTCGAAACGCATAGCGCCTGGCTGCGATTGAGTGCGGCCGGTGGGATCGTCACGGTGGCCCACCGCCCACACGTTCCGCGGGTCGCTGGCCGACAGCGACGCCGCCGGATGCGGCAGGACGTACTCGGTCCAGCGGTGGCCGTCCCAGTGTCGGGTGACGGGGCGGCCGTGGCTGTGCCCGGAGTCGAGCACCCACACGTCGTCGGGCGCCAGGACGGCCACATCGGTAGCGGTGAAGTCGATCGGAATGGTGATCCATTGATGCCCGTCCCAGCGTCGCGCTGCCGGCGTCTCCGATGGCCCACCGTTGTCGCCGCCAGCGCCGAACAGGCCCGTGAACAGCCACACGTTGTCGGGGGCGGAGGCGGCCAGGTGGATGTTGAACAGACCCCGCGAGGTAGGTAGCGGCAGGGTGGCCCGCTGCCATGTGCCGCCGTGCCGCCGCAGGAGCACGTGTTCGGTGGACACCTGACCGACGGCCCAGCCCTCGTCCCTGGCCACCGGGGCGACGTCGAACAACGTCGCGTCACTGATGTCGGTGGCGTGCCTGGCCGTCGCCGGACGAGTAGCTTGTCCGGCATGGGTATCGGCGACGGTCGCCGTCAGGCCGGGCCCGGGTTCGCCGGGTTCATAGACCGCCTCGGGGAATCTCGTTCAGGGAGGACTCTCATCTGGTGCCTGGACTTTCGAGGACGGCTTCCTCGATGGCAGTTCTGGCTCTACATCGCCGCCTTCACGGGATACCTCGCCTTACTGAACATGTGGGCCGGCTACCTGGATGAGGAGACACCACGGCTGATCTGGGTTGCTGGCGCACCCGCGATCGTGGCGATGGTGCCGCTGGTGCCGCTCGCGATCCGCCGGTTGCACGACACCGGTCGGAACGGAGCGTGGCTACTGCTCTCGTTCTGCGCGGCGATCGGATTCATCATCGTGCTGGTTCTGCTGGCAATGCCGGGCCAGAAAGGGGCAAACCTGTACGGCGAGTGGATCCCGCGCGCTCGCGCGCACGATCCTCGGCGGTGAGGATCGCGGCGTTAAGCGACATCGGGCTCGACTCCCGACTACGCGACAGGACGCGGCTACCCGATGGTGGCGAGGAAGGCCCGTGCCCGCTCGGCACAGCACAGGAAATATCGCGTGTACCGGAAGTCGGAGACCCTGCTCCGCGACGGTGGGCGACCCGTGGGAGACGACGAGAAGACCCCGCCGGTATGGTGGACCGATGGCGCCGGTCAAGCAGATCCAGGTCACCTTCGACTGCGCAGAACCTGAGCGCCTCGCTCGCTTCTGGTGCGAGGTGTTGGGGTACGTCGTACCGCCGCCACCGGAGGGGTTTGCCACCTGGGACGACTTCGACCGGTCACTGCCGCCTGAGCGTCGGGGTTCAGGATTCGCATGCGGTGATCCCTCGGGTGTGGGCCCACGACTGTACTTCCAGCGCGTTCCCGAAGGCAAGGTCGTCAAGAATCGGGTGCATCTTGACGTGCGGGTCGGTACCGGGCTCGTGGGCGAAGAGCGCCTAGCCGCACTTGAGGCCGAATGCGCACGACTGGTCGCGCTCGGCGCGGTACGCGTGCGACTACTGCGTGCCGATGGCGTAAACGAGTCCTGCCTCGTCATGCAGGACATCGAGGGCAACGAGTTCGACCTCGACTGAGCGGCCGCGAGGGTGGCACCTTCGCGAGTCGATGGTGCAGTTCGTTCCTCCATCAGCCCCCGGTCCATAGATCTGGCCGCCGGCCCTGCCCGGTACCCCCGGTCGAGCGGTCCCGGCATGATGGAAGCCATGGCGAGCCAGGACACGGTGGAGGCCGAAGCACTACGACAACGCCTTGCCGAGCGAGCCTGGCGCTGGCCCCCTGTCGCCGAGCTCACCGTCCGCTACGGGGCCGGATTCGCCTATCTCGACGCGCTGCTCAGAAACGGCGACACACGCCCGCTGTGCCGCCTGCGCGACATCGGCAACCCTGACCGGTGGGGCGTCGCCCTCTACAGTGCCGACACCGGCCGCTACGAGGACACCGTCCTGCCGTCCGGTCACCCGGTCGGCACCCCCGAGGAAGCGCTCGACTGGTCCTGCGGCCGTCATCTCGGCGCCCCGGTCACCGCACGCCTCGCGCGCGGCGAGGACCTCGCCGCCGCGGTGGACGTCTGGCGCCAAGCCAATGTCGCCCGCGGTCGACCGCCCACCGAGCAGCGCATCGGCCGGGTACGAGACAAGCTCGCCGAACCCGAGGCCCTCGCCCTGGTGGCCTCGGTCGGTGATGAGGTGCTCGGCATGGCCTTGGCCGAACCGGGGCGCGATCAAGACGGCCACGGAGCGCGGCTGGCGGAGCTGTGTCACATCTCCATGGTTTTTGTCCACCCCGACCACTGGGGACGACGTCTGGGCCTGCTCCTCCTCGAAGGCATCACCAGACACGCCACCAGGCAGGGGTACGGACACCTCCAGGTCTGGACCGGCGAGAGCAACAGCCGGGCGCAACGCCTCTACCAACGTGCTGGCTTCACTCTCAGCGGACGCGTCCTCCTGCTCGACAGCGGAGAACCGGTCCTGCACTTCGTTCGCCCAGCTTTATAGACGAGGCTGTGCCGCAACCGGCAGCCCGGCCACGGCACACGCTGTGCACGGCCACCCGCCGACACTTTCCGGAACTTGTCCGAGACAAGACGTCATCGGCCTGGGTGACATCTCGGGAAACCGGTCGTCCGCCTGCTTCGCGGACGCGTCGGAACCAGTCGCTCGCGGGCGGGCACGGGCAGCGCGGCGTCGGTGGTAGACCACTTCACCTCGGCGGAGGACGTCGGCGCCAGCGTTCCGCACCGTAACGGTGACACTGGCGGTCGGCTTCGTCCGGCCCCTGGAAGTTTCAGGGAGGTGTCTTGTATTTTCCGGATCGGTCTGCGACTCTTTTGCCGTCGATAGCCGCTGATGTGACGTCTGATGGATGAGGCGACGGCCGCGAGTGGCTGGGACCCGGCCGCCGGACCGGCCCTGTCGACAGGAGGGGACGGCAACCCTCACGTCCACGGTGGACCACCGGGACCAGCGTTCCCGTTCGCCCAGAAGGAGCCTCGGCTGGGCGCACTCGGCAGGGAGGACAGGTTGATGAGGGCAGGGAAACTACTGGCTGTATCGGTAATCCTGGCGACGGGTGTGCTGGGAACGGCCGCCTGCGGTGCTGGGGACTCGGAGGGCGAGGGTAGTAGCGGCGGCAAGGTCACGATGAGCTTCTGGCACAACGCCTCGACCGGTCCCGGCAAGGCGTTCTGGGACAAGACCGTCGCCGACTTCGAGGCCGCCAACCCGAACGTGAAGATCGAGGTCCAGTCCATCCAGAACGAGGATCTGGACGGCAAGCTACAGACCGCTCTGAACTCCGGGGACGCCCCTGACGTGTTCATGCAGCGCGGCGGCGGCAAGATGGCCGCGATGGTCAAGGCCGGCCAGCTGATGGACATCACGGGCGGGATCACCGACGCGACCAGGAAGGCCGTTTCGGAGGGCTCGTTCAAGGCGCAGACGATCGACGGCAAGGTCTACGCGATGCCGGTGGCGGTGCTTCCCGGCGGCTTCTTCTACAGCAAGGACCTGTTCGCCAAGGCCGGCATCACCCAACCGCCGACCACCGTCGCCGAGTTGCAGGGCGCCGTCGAGAAGCTGAAGGCCGCCGGCACCCAGCCGATCGCCCTCGGGGCCAAGGATGCCTGGCCGGCCGCCTTCTACTACTACTTCTTCGCGTTGCGCGCGTGCAGCACCACCACCATCACCGAGACCGCCAAGAGCATGAGCTTCGACGACCCCTGCTGGCTCAAGGCCGGTCAGGACGTCCAGAACTTCGCCGCTTCGCAGCCGTTCAACAGCGGCTTCCTCACGACGTCGGCCCAGCAGGGCGCGGGAAGCTCGGCCGGTCTTATCGCCAACCACAAGGCGGCGATGGAACTCATGGGCGCTTGGAACCCCGGTGTCATCGGCTCGTTGACGCCGGACCAGAAGCCGCTGCCCGACCTGGACTGGTTCCCCTTCCCCAGCGTCGAGGGCGGCGCGGGTGAGCCCGGCGCCATCCTCGGCGGCGTCGAGGAAGCGCCGGCTTCCTCCTGCGCCAGCAGGCATCACCCAGGCGAGAGTGCACCGCCTTCCTCGGCGCCCATGGTGCAGACGAGCGTGCAGGAGGCCTACTACAAGGCCTTCCAGGCGCCGCCGGTGAACAGCGAGGCGCAGGGCGCGGTGACCGAGCCGCATCTGAGTCCGTGCTCACGGCCTACAACAAGGCCCCGTTCGTCTCGCAGTGGCTCGACACGGTCTACGGGCAGAAGGTCGGCAACGCCCTCAACATCGCTGTGGTGAATCTGCTGGCCGGTACGCAGGGCGGCCGGAGGACATCGTCGCGCGGTCAGGAGCCGCTCGCCAAGCGGCGGTCGCGTCCTTGTATCAACCTGTTCGGCCCCAGACCGCGAAGACGCGAACCCGCTCGTGCAGGACCAGTCGGTGGGTGTGACGACGGCCGGGGGTGGCGCGCCTGTCGTGCCGCCCCCGGCCGGGCGCCGTCGCCGGAAGGGCATCGGTTGGCCCGCCCGGCTGGAGATCGCGCTGATGACGGGGCCGACACTGATCGTGTTCCTGTCCTTCGTCATTCTCCACACGTCGCCGCTTGTTCCCTTCTCCGGCTTCTTCATTCTGGCAGGGGTTCGAGGCACGGCGCGAGTTCGTCGGCCTGGCGCGACTACGTGCTCGCCTTCAAGCCGGGCGTGCGTTCACCTCGGTGCGCCTGCAGCACGATCGCCGTGATCGTCGCCGCTGTCGACTGGTGATCCAGGGACCGGCCGCCGTCCTGCTCGCCCTGCTGCTGAACCGGAGGATGCGGGGGCAGACGCTCATCCGGGTCCTCGTGTTCATCCCCTACGTGATCTCCGAGGTGGTCGTCGGCACCGGCTGGAGCCTGATGCTCCAGGGCAACGGCGCCGTCAACGCCCTCCTCCAGAAGATCGGACTGGGTTGGCTGCAGAGCGACTGGCTCGCCGACCCCGACCGGGCGATCTGGACCCTCATGGGCATCCTCACCTGGAAGTACATCGGCTTCGCCGTCATCCTCTTCCTCGCCGCGTTGCAGGGCATCCCGGACGAGCTGATGGAGGCCGCGGCGATCGACGGGGCCTCCTACTGGCAGATCCAGCGCCGTATCACGCTGCCGCTGCTCGGGCCGACGATCCGGATCCCGGGCGGCATCATCGGCGATCGGTGCCACCGGCGACTGTTCGACCTCGTCTACATCATCTGGGGCCAGTACGTCGCATCGACGGCCGGAACGTCGACGATGGCCACGTACATGCTGGGCAACGGGCGCAACGCCGGAGAGTACGGCTACGGCAACGCCGTGGCGGTGGTCCTGTTCTTCATCTCGCTCATCGCGGCGCTGATCTATCAACGGTTCGTCCTCCGCCGCGACACCAGGGGCGCGATCACCGGAGGGAGTAACTGATGGCCGCGACTGCCGTAGCCGCGCGCAGGCCGATCCGGGCCAGCCGGAAAGCGGTGTGGGGAAGCCCGGCTGTGTACTTCGTCGCGCTGCTGCTCATCGGGGCGATGCTTGCCCCGGTCGTCTACATCGTCGTCGGCGGCTTCCGCACGAACGCACAGATCACCACCGACCCGGCGGGTTGGCCGGACCCGTGGCAGGCCGACAATTACCTCGGCGTGCTGACCGGCGGCGTGTTCTGGCGTCAGGTGCTCAACTCCACCATCGTCGCCGGCTGTACCACCGCCGGCGTGGTCACCCTCGGCCTCATGACGAGCTTCATCCTCGCGCGCTACCGGTTCCGGGGCCAGGGTGCGATGTACACGCTGTTCGCCGCCGGTCTGATGTTCCCGCTCACCGTGGCGATCACACCGCTGTACATCCTGGTCAGGACCCTCGGGCTGATGAACACGCTGCCCGGCGTGATCCTCCCGCAGATCGGGTTCGCCATCCCGATGACGATCATCATCCTGGTCCCCTTCGTGCGGGCCATCCCGGAGGAGATCCAGGAGGCGGCGTCGATCGACGGGTGCAGCCGACTGGGCTTCTTCTGGCGCATGGTGCTTCCGCTCTCCAAGCCGGGTGTCATCACCGTGGCCATCCTGACGTTCCTCACCAGCTGGAACAGCTACCTACTGCCGCTCTTCATCCTCAACAGGGAGGGAACCTTCACACTGCCCCTCGGGGTGCAGGCCTTCGCCTCCGAGTACTCGGTCGACACGGCCAAGGTGCTGGCGTTCACCTCCCTGTCGATGCTCCCGGCGTTGCTGTTCTTCAGCCTGTTCCAGCGTCGGATCGTGGGAGGGCTGACCGGAGCCGTGAAGGGTTGACCCCGCCCAGCGACAACGCGGCGGTACGACTCGGGTCGGCTCGCGCACCATGAACACGTCGACCGGATCCTCGGTCTCGACGGTGAACCCGTGCCGCTCGTACAGCCGCCGGGCCGCACTGCCGCGCAGCACGTTCAGCCGTACCAGCCTGCCAGCACGGTCGCACTGCTCCAACAGGCCACGCAGCACGGCCGCCCCGACGCCCCTGCCCCACGTGCGGGGCCAGGTAGAAGTGTTCCAGCCAGTGGGCGTGTTCGGCCGGCCGCAGCGACACGCAGCCGGCGAACGCGCCGCCCACCTCGATCACCCAGGTGTGCTCGGGCACGAACCCGGCCCGCAGCCGCTGCCGTACCCGCTGCGCGTCGTACCGCCCGAGCCGCTCCAGATCCGCCCGCAGCACCACGGCCCGCAGCTCGGCGACCGCCTCGACGTCCGCGACCGAGGCCGGCCGGGTCTTCCAGTCCGCCATGATCGCAAACTACAGCGCAGGATCTCCCCCGTTGTCGCTGGTCCGCCAGTGCCGCGAGCCCGGTCGAGCCACCTCACCTGACCCGATCCGGTCAACGGACCGGGTCAGGCATCCGCCCGTCCTGAGGCGACCGGTGGTGGTCAGCTCGGGCCCGTCGTAGCGGCGATGCCGGCCGTAAGCCAGTTGGCCAGGGCTGACGAGGCCGCTCCGCGGCACCGATCTCCGCCAGGAGGGCCGCCGCCAGGGCCGGAGATGATCGATATATGGTAGGCAGGTGAACGCCCATGTTAATCGATGCACCTTGGCGGCCGGAGGAATGAGGTACCCCGACGGGGACGAACTGTCACCCGAAACGGATGATCTGAACAGATGCTCGACTGTCCTGCCGTGTTTTACCGACCGTCCGGTAAGGAGAGGGTTTAGGCGATGATGAAGC
>NZ_JBNJMX010000021.1:0-61799 GCF_050936375.1 Plantactinospora sp. CA-290183
GCCGGAAGGCTTTTCTACAGGTCAGCGCCAGGAACTGAAACGCCCGTTCCGGCGACATCGGCCGGCTCGAGCCACCGGAACCGGGCGCACCGTCGTGCGTCCGGATCTGCCGCCGAGCAGGCACGACCCGGCGGCACCCACTCGTCACGCTCCGTAGACGTCCACTGTCGGCACCGGTGCGCGCTCATGGGTGCCATGAAAGTGCACGGGTCTATTGACCGTACGACAAGCGCAACCGCTCGTTGATCAGGACGTTGAGCCGGAATCGCAGGTGGCCGACCTTGCTCTCGCTCGGCGCTGGTGCGGTGGTCAGTAGTGTCCAACGTAGCCAGGATCCCTGGTCGCTGGGCTCGATGTCGAATCGTACCGTCGCGGTGGGCAGATCCGGCCACAGCGATGACCAGACCACGAGTGTGGGTTCGACGCTGTCGACGATCTGCGGACCGATCTCATCGTCGAGGAGAACCAGCCATTGACGGGCGGTCGGATCGTGCGGCTGCGCCAGGGACCGCCAGACGACATGCGCGGGGGCCGGCTGGGCTCGCCGACGGATTCCGATCTCGATCACCGCGCTCAGCCTACCGCGGCGATAGCGCCGGAACTCCACCAGTTGCGGGCGCACGACAGGCGACCGGACCGATAGTCACCGAGGAACCGCACTCGGATGCGCGGGTGTGCCGGTACCCGCCGCGGCCAGGCCCCGGGCCCGAGCCACGCCGGCGATCAGGTTGACCGCGCCGAGCTCATCGTTCTCGCCCCAGCGTCCCGGGATGCCGGCCCAGAGCGCGTAGGGCAGCCCGGGCCGGTGGGCAAGTACCCCCGGGCCGGGCACCGCGCCGGGCGGTCGGCGGTGTTGTCGCCGGGGTGCCGGCCGGGGATGGCTGAGGCGATGTCGCGGCCAGCGGGGTGTTGAAGTCACCGCAGGTGCAACTGATCTGGCTGCCGCTCGTTGGCGGGGTCCTTGCCGGTCCGAAGGGTAGCTGCCGTGCTGAGTGCGGCGAGGCGGCGGTGTTCGAGGACGGTGGCGACGGCGTAGCCGCCGCCGGCGGCGATGGCGAGGACGGTGTAGACGCCCAGGATGTCAGTGGTGAAAAGGGAGGTGGCCGCGACGAGTGCGAGCCAGGAGCCGAGGGTGTAGTGCAGATTGTTGCGGCGTGCGGTGCCCTCGGCGATGTTCATGAGGCCGACGACGAGTACCGAACCGGCGGCCCAGAGCATGTCCTGCAGGCCGGGCTGGTCGAATGCTCTGGTCAGGCCGGTGATGGCCAGGAACAGGGCGGTGAATGCGGTGCACCAGGCGATCCCGAGAAGCTGTTCGGCATGTTTGCGGGACCCGCCCGCGCCCTGCTGTGAGCGGATGCCTGCGCGCACGCCCAGCACCAGGGCGGGTATCAGGCCGGCGACGAACAGGGTGATGGGCAGCCACGCGGGCAGGCTGAGTACCGGATCGGCGCCCTTAAAGAGCGCGGCTGTGCCGTGTCCGATCACGTAGGCCAACGTGAAGCTGAGGTAGGCGGCGCGGCTGTCGACCTCGCCCGCGGGGACTGCGACGGCCGGGGCCGGTATCGAGCGAGTGTTCACGGTGATCGTGTCCTTTGAGGTAGGCATGTCGGTGGCTCAGGAGTCCGCGATGATGACGACCTTGCCGAGCACGGTGCGCGACTCGGCGAGCGTGAGTGCGTCGGCGGCGCGACCGAGTGGGATCTGTGCGGCGATCTGCGGGGTCAGCGCGCCGTCGGCGACCAGGCGCAGCACCTGGGTGAGGTCCTCGCTCAGGCGGGCCCGGAAGGTGGCGAGGCGGCGCCTGCCGGCCCAGAAGTTGTAGAACGTCGCGCTTCTGCCGTTGGGCAGGTGGTTCCACGCGGACAGGCGGGCAATGAGTTTCAGAAACGGCAGGGCCGCGTTGCCCGCCTCGCCCTTCGCCGACGCCGTGCCGTAGTTGACCAGAGTTCCGCCCTTGCGGAGCAGCCGCCAGGACTGCGTCAGACCGGTGCCGCCGACGTGGTCGAAGACCGCGTCCACGCCGTCGGGGGCAAGCGCGCGGATCTGGCGGTACATATCCGAGTCGCGGTAGTCGACCGGGGTCGCCCCCAGCTGGCGCACCGTGTCGTGGTGGCGCTGGGCGGCAGTGCCGATCACCCCGATCCCGGCGTGGCGGGCCAGCTGCACCAGGGTGGAGCCCACCCCACCGTTCGCGCCCAGCACCACGATCAACCCGCCTTCGCGGACGGAGGCCGAACGGTGCAGCATCTGCCACGCGGTGACACCGTTCAAGACCACGGTTTCAGCGGCGGCCGCGTCGACTCCGTCTGGCACCGGAACGAGGTCCGCGGCCGCGACGTGCAGGTGGCTGGCCCACCCGCCGATCTTGGTCACCGCGGCGAATCGGCGGCCCTGTAGTGCCGGGTCCACCCCGGCGCCGGTGGCCGCTACCGTTCCCACCACGTCATAGCCGGGTACGAACGGGAAGCTCGGTTGGTCGTAGTACTTTCCCAGGCGCATCTGCTGCTCGGCGTAGGACACCCCGGTCGCCTCCATCCGCAGAACCACCTGTCCCTTGCCGGGAGCCGGGAGCTCACGGATCCGGACCTCCAGGCCGTCGGACTCAACCGGGCCCGGCAGGACGATCTCGGTGACATGTGTGGTGACAGATCCAGCCATCAGGTACCTCTTCGGCGTTCACGCGTGGACTCAGGTCGGAAGTGCGGAGCTGTTCGCCGCAACGGCGTTTCGGCGGGCGTGCCGTCGGTTCCGCGAGCACGCCCGCCGATGGCGATCGCCGCGGGTTCGTCAGTCCCCGTGCCTGCCGGGCGCGGCACTGCCGCTGTACTCGCCCAGGTCGGCAACCAGGTCAGCTACGTCGGGATTGCCGGCGTACCTGCGCCGGTGGATCTCGGCGATCTTCGTACCCAGCTCCGGGTCAGGGTCGTCGGAGACGTCGAACGACACGAACTTGTCGATCAGCGGCAGGCCGGCGCGGTCGATCTCCAGGTGTGCCGGGTGGTTCATCATCAACTCGTAGCCGGCGAGGTCCGCGATGACGGAGACGGCGCCGTACTCGTACTCTCCGCCGAAGTCGCGGCCGACAACGAACGACGTGATCGACGGGATTGCGTTGGACGCGTCGTGCATGGCCTGGAGGCCGGCCGTCACCTGCTCCGCCGTGACGCCGGGCCGGAGGGAGAAACGAATGCCGTGGTAGATCATGGAAGGGTCCTTTCCTTGACGGGGTTGTGTTTGCGCGCGCCAACGGCGGCGACGGCCGCGCCAGCGAGCATGGCGATTCCGGCCCAGGTGAACGAGTCACCGACGCCGAACGCCTGGACGACGGGCTGGACGACCAGCGGTGAGAGGAACTGACCGAGGAAGATCGCGGCGACGAGTCCACTGAAGATCCGGCCGCGCCACGCTGGTAGAGCCAGCTCGGACAGGCGCAGGGTGAGGTTGGGGATGGCAAACCCGACACCGAGACCCCCGACGAGCAGACCCGCCGCGGTGCCCGGAACCGTGCCGGTGCCGCCGGCGAGCAACCAGCCCGCGCCGAGTAGCGCGATGCAGACCACGGTGATGGCCGCGGACCGCAGGCGCCGGCGCAAGGCTGGGAAGGCAAAGCCGCCGATCGTGCTGGCCAGGGTGCTGCTGGCGACGATGACACCGATGAGAACGGGGCCGATGCCCTGGCGCGCCAGCAGGAACGGCACCTGCGTCGGCGCCATGTAGAAGACCATCGTGGCGACCAGGGCCAGGGCGTAGATCCCGAGCACGCTGCCGGTCACCGTACGGCCGCTGCCGTCGACCGGTGCGGAAGCGACCGGCGGCCGGTCCCGTACGGCGAAAGCGGCGACCAGCGCGACCACCGCCGCCAAGCTGTAGAGCCAGAACGGCACCCGCCAACCGATCGTGGCGAGCACGCCGGCCAGGGGCAGGAACAGCACGCCACTGAGACTCGCGAACACCTGCTGCAGTCCCAGGAACGACGCCCGTTCGGGGCCGTCGAACCAGTCTGTGATGGTGGCGTTGACGGCGGTCATGACACCGCCGACGGCGATGCCGAGCAGCGCCCTGCTCGACAGCAACATCCACAGGTCGGTCAGGAAATAGCCGGCGGTGCCGCTGACCGCGTAGAGCACGAGGCTGGACAGGAGCAGCGGTCGGCGGCCGACGCGGTCGGCGGCCAGTCCGGACAGCGGGGCGCTGAACGCGACGGTCAGCGAGGTGATCGTCATCGCGAGACGGACCAGCAGGGACACCCCGGGCTGGTCGGCGAAAACCTGCTCCATCGCCGGGAGGCTGGGGGCGATGATGGCGGGCGCCATGATCGTCAGCGTCGCCGCGGCGAGAATCGTTCCGCGCGCGACGCGGCCGGGTCCCCGGCGGTTCGGCGCTTCCGTCGTGCCACCGCACTCCTGAGGACTCACTCGGTGGGCGGTCCGTAAATCGAGAGGCACGGGCAACCTTTCAGAATCACCAGGCGATGCGGGCGCTGAACGAACCGCCGATGCTCACCGCTCGGCTGGTCAACACGCTATGACCGGCCGGATTCGGTGTCTTCGGACGCCGGTGCTGTTCCGGTTGGCACCCTGGTAGGAGCGAACGGGCCTGCTGCTACTGCCGTAGCGCGGAGGCCGCGAAGAAGGAGGCGAAACGGAGAACCACACGCAGGCGGCGTGCTCGGGTGAACCCGGTTCCGGTGAGGGAGGATCCCAGCCGTAACAGGTCGCGGGAACCGATGGAGAGAACGCAGCGCTGGCCTTCGCCGGTTACGCTGTCGGCCGGGGCGATCTCGGTATGGAGGTTGGTCAATCCGGCCAGCAGTGCCATCGGCGCGCGCGAACGTACGGTCTTCACTCCCCGCACCTGCCACGGACGTCCATCGACGTCGTGGAAGCGCAGTGCGTACGACATCGCCACCCGACTGCCCTGAGGGAACAGCGACAGCGTTCCGGTGACGTCCGCCTGCGAGGTGACGCCCTCGACCTCGATGACGCCCCGCATCGATACCGGATGTGCCGGATCGGCGAGGAACCGGTTCATGCCGGGAATCTCCGCTCTCAAGGTCATCACCACCCTCGGATGCTCGTTCCCGCGGGTGCTCATGCGTTCCGTGAAGACGATGCCGTCGCCTCTGGTCAGGGCATGGCGTTCGGACATGAACGCAAACGCCGCGTCCTCGGGAACTTCGGTGCGCGAAATCGAATGCCATTCAGGGGCACGCCATCCGGGACGCCCCGAGCGGCGGATCACTGTTTCGATCGAACGTTCCGCTGCTGCCAGGATCGTGGCGGAGGGGTTCACCCCGGTCGCTGCGGGGAGCACCGAACCATCCATGACGATCAGGCCCGGGTAGCCGTGCACCTCGCCGGCCTCGTCGACGACGCCGGTGGTGGTGTCACGGCTGGGGCGTACACCGCCGAGGGCGTGCACCGTGATGGTGCGGCGCAGCAGAGACCAGGTGACAGGGAGGTAGAGGCGTGCGTGGAGGAGTCGCGCGAGCAGCGCGGACCTACCCGGAGCTGGGACCGGTAGAGGTGGCCTTGCCAGTGATTGCGCCACGACAGGCTGGCCTTGCCTGACCGATCCAGCCGCAGTGTCCCGTTGCCGGAGTCCCTGCCCATCGCGAGAACGGTGAAGATGTGTCGCGGGGTCGTGCGCCTGACCCTCTGCCGCCACCATGCGCGTGCCGCCCGAGCCGGCAGGATGGTGTCGAACAGGGCGTGCAGCGGCGGTGGGAAGGCGCCGTCCTGCACCTGGAACCAGACCGACCGTCGCCCCTCGGGCACGTCCAGCACGGTGCTGGTCGTGATGGTGGGTCCGGTCGTCATGTCGTCCTGGTTGTCCCGGAGTTCGGCCAGGGTGAGGAAGTCCCCGTTGCCGGAGAATCCTTGGCCGAGCTGACGGGAGAGATTGGGCAGGGTGCGGTGCACGTCCCGGGACCGGAGCAGGAGCTCGGTGGTCGCGACCGCCCCGGCGGCCAGCACGACCCGGCGGGCGAACCACTCACGCTGGGGTGCGTCGGAATCGGACGGGGTCGAGGCGATGACCGTGTAGCCGCCGTCGCGCGGTTCGATCCGGCGCACCTCCGCGTCGGTCACGGCGCGGGCGCCGCAGCGCTCCGCCACGGCGAGGTAGGTGTTGTCCAGGGTGTTCTTTGCGCCGTGGTTGCAGCCGATGACGCATTCCCCGACGAAGGCGCAACCACGCCGTGGCACGCCGTGTGCATTGAGTCGCCATGTTTGCGGGTCGCCGAACGTCACCGCCAGATTGGGGCGGACGGTGGCTTCGGACATGGTCATTTCCTGAATGAGTTGTTCGACGAGTGTCGTGCGGGCCGGAGGCTGACCGGTGCGCGGATCATCGCCTACCGGCGCGACACCCATCATGTACGCCGCCAGGTCGTAGTACGGGTCGAGCGCCTCGCGTCGCAGATGGGCCGGCCAGCGCTCGTCCAGCGCCCCCTCGTACGGCCGGGCGAACACATTCGCGTAGACCAGCGAGCCGCCTCCCCAGCCGGCACCGTGGACACTGCCCATGCGGCCGAGCCAGCGGATGTCGTAGAGCCCTTGGCCGACCTCCCACAACCAGCCGTCCTCCAGACGTGGCCGGCGGGGGAAGTCACCGGGTCGCCACCGCCGGCCACGTTCGACGACGATGACGGAGAACCCCGCCTGCGCGAGGCGGGCCGCGGCCACCGCACCGCCGAACCCGCTGCCGACGACGATGACATCGGCCTCATATGGATCGGTCAAGGCCGTTGCCTCTCAATCGAAAGCGATCTGTACGCCTGTCGATCAAGTTTGCAGACTGCGGACGCGGAAGTCCTCGGACCCAGGTGCCGTAGCCAATCCGACCCTGGTCGGAAGAGCTCGTCCGCACCATCTCCCGGTAGCGGTCCGGCTGGCACCCTGGTCGGAACTCATCGCGTACGTGGCCCGGTACCGGTGCGTCGACTCATGTGCTGCGCGAGGAATCCGGTGCGGGTCGCGGGTCGCGCGGGAAGTCGAGGGACGAAGACAGTGAGTTCGTCGAGGGACGATATCCCGAGAGGTCGTGCTTGGGACTGAGCGCGTGGTGGGACTCGGCGGATGCCCGCTCATCCACGTGGGCGGACGAGTCCTGCGTCGTAGGCGAAGACGATGGCCGCGGCTCGGTCGCGGGCGCCGAGTTTGGTGAAGATCGTGCCTATGTGCGTTTTGATCGTGGTTTCGGCGAGGTGCAGGTGGTCGGCGATTTCCCGGTTGGACGCCCCGCGGGCCATGAGGCGCAGGACGTCGAGTTCGCGTTCGGAGAGCGCGTCGATCCGGTTGTCGAAGGGTGTCGCGGGCCGTGCGAATTGCCGGTAGGAGGCGAGGATCGGGCCCAGCAGGGTGCCGTCGATCCAGGTGCCGCCGGAGGCGACGGTGCGCACCGCTTCGATGAGGTTCTCGGGTGTGGCGGACTTCAGTTCGAATCCTGCGGCGCCGGCGTCGACCGCGGACCAGAGGACGTCCTGGTCATCGAAGGTGGTGAGGATGCAGACCGGTGGTCCGCCGGTGGCCCGTACCCGCCGGGTTGCTTCGACCCCGTCGGTGCCGGGCATTCGCACGTCCATGCAGATGAGGTCGGGGGCGTGGCGGGAGACGGCGGGCACGACTTCGCTGCCGTCGCCGCATTCGCCCACGACCTCGATGTCCGGCTGGCTTCGCAGGATCAGTCCGAGCCCGGCTCGTACCATCGGCTGGTCGTCGACCAGCATCACGCGGATCATGCGGGTGCTCCGGCGAGACGGCGGGGCAGGTGTGCCTGGACCACCCAGCGTTCGTGGTCCGGCCGGGCCCGGAAGGTCCCACCGATGGCTGCCACCCGGTGGTCGAGGCCGGCCAGCCCCATGCCGCCGCCGGCGCGCCGGCGACGCGGACCGAGCGCGCTCTCGATCTGTACCTCGACCCGGTCGTGGTCGACGTCGATGCGGATGGTCGCCTCGGCGGATCGGGCGTGTTTGGCGACGTTGGTGAGAGCCTCGCGGAGCACGTCGTGCAGCACGATCCGTGGCGCCGCCGACACGCCTTCGATGTCGCCGGCGACCTCGATGTGGATGCGCATCCCGGCGTCGCGGTACGTGCCCAGAAGATGCTCGAGCTGCCCGGGTCCGATCGGGGTGAGCGAATCGGAGCCTCCGTGCATGAGCATCAATGCCTGGCGCAGCTCGTCCATGCCCTTACGGCCCAGATCCTCGGCCTGCCGCAGGGCCTCCGCGGCTTCTCCGAGCGCCGTGGGGGAGGAGGCCAGCAGCATCCGCGCCCCGGACAGGTGCAGCAACACGACGCTGAAGCTGTGCCCCACCAGATCGTGCAGGTCCCGGGCGATGCGCTGCCGATCCTCGGCCAACGCGGCCTCGGTCAGCCTGGTGGGGGTACGTTCCAACTCGTCGATCAGCGTGAACTGCCGGCCGACGACATGGCCGAAACCCCATCCGATCAGCAGGCCGCCGAACCAGAGCCACGCGCCCAACCCCCGGTGCCAGTTGTTGGTCTCGAGAAGCCAGATCAGGAACGGCGACAACAGGCAGAGAACCATCACGACCGTGTCGAGCCGTCGCGTGCGGCTCGCCGCGACCACCGCCAGTGCGGTGACGACCACGAGGTAGGCGCTCTGGGTGACGACCGCCGCGTCGCCGACGAGCGTCGGGATCGTGACCCACGACAGCAGAAGCCACCCCGGCATCGACCGCCAGACCGCGCGCACGATCAGCGCCGGAAGCATCAGAACCGCCAGAATCCAGCCCCAGTCCGACGTGTAGAACAGATTCAGCACCCCCAGGCCGGTGCCGAGGACAGCCGCCCCGATCACGAACTCGTCGCGGTCGCGCAGCAGTGAGGGCATGCCAGGAATATAGGGCAGCACCGGCGCCGTCGGCTCCGACCACGGTGCCGCAGCACCTCCTACCGGAGAAGGAGCGGATGGCGACCTTCCGGCCTGAGGAGGGGCCGGTAACGGCACTCGACTCCGAGGACATCGGCGCCCGCCGTCTCCAGACTTCATCGGCAGGCGTCCGGATCGACCGGACCGTGGAGGAGGTCGCCGTGTTCACCGCGCTCGGGAGGCTGGTCGTCCGGCGGACGTGGCAATGGTGAGGAGTTCCTACCAGGTTGCAGCGGAGACGAGCGCTGCCCCGGCGCAGGTCTGGTCACTCCTGATAAATGCGTACAGCTGGCCACGCTGGGGAACCGTCGATGCTCTCCTACCGGAGCAGTCGGAGCAGATTTCACCGGACGGCCACGACGGGGTGGGTGCCGTGCGCGCCTTCCGAACCGGACGCGTCGTCACGCGTGAGAAAATCGTCGAGATGTACGGGAACGAGCGCCTCGTCTATGAGGGTGCGGATAATCCGTTCATGAATGACTATCGGGCGGAGATCTCGCTGACCGGAGGTGCGGGCGGAGGAACGGCGATCTCGTGGCGCGGCTCCTACGACGTGGCATTCGGCCTGCACTTCGCCTTTCGCCCCATGCTGACGCGGACCATGCGCCGGATGGTTCACGGCCTGGCACAAGCCGCTGCGCGGTCCGCCACGCCGTAGCCGGGGAGGCTGCTTCCTAAGCGTCGCGTCAGGAGCAGAGGTGCGTGAACAGCCGCGAACGGGTACGGGGCTGGTGCCCGCAGTTGCCTACAGAGGAGAGACGACATGACTGTGACGCGTCGGAGCACCCGCCTTGCGATCGTCGCCGCGGCGGTCAGCGGCCTGATGCTGACTCAGCAGGCATGCACGACCGCGGGTACCGGGGGCACGCCAGCCGGGACATCGGCTCCGGTCTCCCCGTCGGAGTCCGCCGCCGAGGCGACCGGCTCGGCAGGCACCGGTTCCAAGGCCGTCGCACCGGCCTCGGACGAGGCGATCCTCAAGGGCGAACGGCAGATACTGATCCATCTCGTCGAGGAGGACAAGGATCTGTCGGCGACGTTCGAGGGGCCGATCACGACGGGGCCCGGCACTGACGACGGCGCGAGGTTCCGGCTCGTGCCCAGTGGCGACGCGTACCTGATCGAGACATTGCGGCCGGTGGAGTTCGAAGGCCCCTTCTGCGTCGTCGTCAAGGCGGACACGGAGCCCGCCACGCTGTCCACGGCCAAGTGCGAGCCGACCGAGCAGAGCCTCTTCCTGGTCGCCGCGACCGGGAAGAAGGACGACAAGGGCCGGACGACTTACCACATCAAGAACGACAAGCACGGCTTCGTGCAGTGGAGCGACAGCGAGCAGCGCCTCTACGTCCAGCAGGTCGGCGACGCCGCCGTCCAGGGCTCGTTCAGCTTCGTGGACCGCGGCGCAAACTGACCGGGGGCGCCCTCTCGTGCGAAGGGCCGCCACCTGGCTCGCCCACGCAGAGCACTACCGCCCGCTCGGACGGGCCAAACACGCCCGCTCCCCGCCAGGCGACGATCGGCATCGACCGCGACGCGCCGGCCTCGGCCTGATCCTGTGCAGCCAGCCGAGCGGCTGGCCAGGGATACGGGGGGATGTCTTCCCAGTCGGGCGCCAGCACGTCGTCGAGGAGGTCGGGTTCGCCCCCAGCCGGCGCTCCTCGGTGCCGGCGCACGGTCAGTGTTATGCCAATGCCCGCGGCCTGGTTCGCCGCGTTCTGGGCTTACCGGGACGCTTGAGGCGCTGACTGGTCAGCCGCCGTCTTGAACGTCTCATCTTGTCTGGACTGGCCTGCGCGGTACCGTGACCTGCATTGTTGCGGTCGAAGCGTTCAGTGTCCCAACAGGGTCCGAAGCGTGCGGCGGAACTGGTCTGCCGCATTCGAGCTGATTGCTGCGAGGAACGCGTTTTCGGCTTCCCGGTACGCCGCTTCCGCGGCGTGGTAGGTCCGCAGCCCTTGGTCGGTGAGTCCGACGACGTTGCGGCGCCGGTCTGCCGGATCCGGTCGTCGGATGACGATGCCCTTGCGTTCGAGGGCGTCCAGTATCGCGACCATCGTGGTGCGGTCGATGCCGAGCCGTTGCGCTACCTGCAGTTGTGAGGCCGGTTCGCGGTGGGCCAGGACCCTGAGCGTCCCGAAGTCCTTGCTGTCGATCCCGAGACGTTCCAGTCCTGCATCTGTCAGTGCAGTGAGCTGCAGGTTCGCATGCTTGAGGAGATAACCCAGAAGGTCGTGGGGATCCGCAGTAGCGCTCGGCTCGGTGGACATGACCCCATACTAATGTGTAACCTGATCGTCAGTCCTGCTGACGATCAGCACTACCACAGGAGTCGAGTCATGATCCTTGTTACCGGAGGAGCCGGCTTCATCGGTTCCCACACCATCCGCGCACTCGCCGAAGCCGGCCAGGAATGCGTTCTGCTGCAGCGCCGGGCCCCCGAGGTCCCCGCACACCTGGCCGACCTGCCCGTGCACGCCGTGCGGGCCGACATCGCCGACCTCGACGCGCTGCTCGCGGTCGGCAAGCAGTACCCGGTCAAGGGGATCGTGCACCTCGCCGTCACCCTGCCGGGCTCGGACGACGACACCGACCCGATCGACGCCTCCGCGCGGACACTTGAGGGATACCTCAACATCGTCCGCGCCGCGCAGGCCTGGGGCGTGAGCCGCATCGTGGCCGCGAGCACCATCGGCGTCTACGGCTTCGGCAACGTGGGTGCACTCACCGAGGACACGCCGCTCTCCCTGGGCTACACCCACGCCATCCCCACCTTCAAAAAGATCTTCGAGCTGCTCGCCGGGCACCTGTCGGCCGTCACCGACGTCACGATCGTCAACGCGCGGATCTCCGGCATCTGGGGACCCGGCGGGCACCTACCCGACCCGTTCTTCGCCACCTCGACGCTCGTGCACGCCGCAGCGCACCACACCGACCCCGACCTGTCCGGATTCATGGCGCCCCCGCACGCCGAGGACGCCCTCGACCTCCTCTACGCCAAGGACGCCGGTCGCGCGCTCGCCCTCCTGCAGCTCGCCGATGAACTGCACCGCACGACATACAACGTCGCCTCCGGTCGTGCCACCAGCAACGCCGAGGTCATCACCGCGATCCGATCCGTCGAGCCCAATTTCCAGCTCGAACTCCCCTCGGCCGGGGACCGCCCGCAGACCTGGCTCGACATCACCCGCCTGCGCGAAGACACCGGATTCGAACCCCAATACGACACCGCAGCCGGCGCCGCCGACTACATCGCCTGGCTCCGCGCCGGGAACAAGCGGTAACACCCCACCGCGGCCAACACGAACCCGCTCCCGACGGGCGTTGCGATGGTTCGCCCGCGGCGCCAACTACAACGCCGCCCTGCGGCAATTCGCCAACCGCCTCGTCCGTCGCGGACCCGGTCGACCTCGTGTCCGCCCGGACCGCATCATCGCCGACGAGGGCTACAGCTCCAAGGCCATCCGCACCGAGCTACGCCGGCGAGGCATCGCGCACACGATCCCCGAACGGACCGACCAGCAGGCCAACCGCCGCCGACGCGGCAGCCGCGCAGGACGGCCACCGGCGTTCGACAAGCAGCTCTACAAACGCCGCAACGTCGTCGAACGCTGCTTCAACCGGCTCAAGCAGTGCCGCAGCGTCGCCACCCGCTACGACAAGACCGCCACCTCCTACCAGGCCACAGTCACCGTCGCCGCGCTACTGCAATGGCTACGACCCTTTGAAGACGCCGCCTAGCTATGCCCTGGCCGTGTCGTACACACGCGGATAACGGGCGAGAAAGCTCGCCTCGCCCGGTTCGCAGGAACGGACGTTCCGGTCTGAAGCTGGACCGTCATCGTGTCCGCTATGCCGGTTGTTCGATAGCGTTCGACTTCGATCCACATCGAACAGTTCCTGACCGAAGGTGTACTTCCAAGTACCCAACTCGAGGAGGATCGCTAGCGAGCCGCAGAACAGAACCCACCGGGGCCAATTACCCGGGACAGGAAGTGATCCGTTCATTGACGCAGCGCTGTAATCTCGCGCGCCTAACTCCTATCTATCTGAGGAGCCGGATGCACCCAGGAGGCATTCGTGGAGGGTCTCCGTCGGTTTGCTCAGTCTGCAGATGTCACGTTGTCAGGACAGGGAGATCATGAATTCCGTCAGACATGTCAAAGCACTTGTTCTCGCATTCGGGTTGGTGCTCGCCGCGCCTGCGGTAGCCTCTGCCTCCCCGAATGAGGCCCCTACTCGTGCCCCGGCGGCCAGCGCCAACCTGGCCGTTGACAGTGCAAACTGCACGACCGGACGCGTTGAGTCCACGGCGAACAACCTGCCGATCCGCACTGCGCCGTACCACAGCGCTCCCGCGATCAGCACTGCCCAGCGCGGCTACCAATACAACTGTACGGGTTATTATGCGCTGGGTGACACCTACACGGCGTGCGGGGTGACAAACGCCAACGGGTGGCTGGAAATCTGGGTCTTGAACCAGTACGGGTACACCTACATGACGTGCCTTGATGACGTTTAAGGTCTGGTAGTAGCGGACCTTCGTACTCCACGGCGATGAGTTCGCTCGGGCAGCGGTGCTAGCGCAGAGTCGCGCCAATCATGCCGACGACCCCTAGGATCATCGGGGGTCGTCGGTACGGCGTTTCGCCGAATCGCCTTCTCCGTCAATGCGCGGATTGCCCGAACCGGCCTGATGCGCGGAGTCGCGCTGCTCTTGGGTGTGGGCTCCGCCGACGGCCGGGACCTCAATCTGCTCCCACACGCCCCGATCATCGGGCGCGCACGGGCGAAAGGTGCTTGATCGCCGAATCAGGCCACGCGGGTGGCCCGCCAGTACGTCGCCGACTGCGGGCACAACATGCAGCCGATCGCCACCGGCTGGCCCTCCTTCGGCGCCCACGCCCCACCCTGTCCGCAGCAGGTGCCATCCATGCGACGTTGCTCCACAACCACGGCAGCCGGGACTGGTTCCGACCTGGAAGCACCTCACCGCCCAACCGCCAGTTCCGCGCTAACCCACTTCTACGGGACAACGAACACCCGAGCAGCGTGATGGGACCCGGGCGCGGATCATGACCGGGCTGCAAGCCCGGTCGGACGCCGCTGGACTGATCACCTGGGATGTCAGCGTGGATTCCACCATCGCCCGAGCGCATCAGCACGCGGCCGGTGCCCGCACTACGCGGCACGAGCAGGCGGAGCCGCCGGGCGGGGTTCAGGCTGAGCCCGCTGACCACGCGTTGGGGCGTTCCCGTGGCGGGCTGACCACGAAACTGCAAAAGCCGCTGTCGATGGTGGTGACGGCCGGGCAGCGCGGCGACAGCCCGCAATTCGTACCGGTCCTGGCGGGCATCCGTGTTCCCCGCTCGGGGATGGGCCGGGCGCGTACTCGACCGGGCCGGGTGCTCGCGGACAAGGCGTACGCGGGCAAGGCCAACCGGGACCACCCGGCCAGACGCGGAATCCGCGCCACCATTCCGATCAAGGCCGACCAGGCGGCGAGCCGGCGTAGGAAGGGGCCGAAGGGCGGCCGGCCACCGGCCTTCGACCCCGAGACCTACGAATGGCTGTAACGGACCTGTGAAACACGCCTCAGCAGCAGACCCTCACACCCACTGTGCTGCACCAGATCGCGACATAATCCGTGTTCACATCCCGGTGGAACCTCGCCTTCCGGTTCGCGAACCGCTTGACCAACCATGGCATCCTGTCGACGGATGGGTTTGTCGGTGACTCGTACGACAACGTGCTGATGGAGGCTAGAAGGAGCCGGGCTACCTCAGCCCCGACGAGTACGAGACCGCCTGGCACACCCACCAGAACGACCCGACCGAGCCACCTATCACCATCCCTGCACCAGCCTGTAGCAGCTAACCACCCGCTCCCTCAAGCGGGGGCTCACCTGGGGAGGTGGTCCGCGCTGTGGTTCAACCTCACAGCCAGCAATCACGTCTACGACACGTGATGGACCGTGATGGCAGCAACGCGATCGCAGCTTTCCGGACCAGGTTGCGGCAGCTGTACCTCGCACTACGTCAGCCGACTTACCGTACCCTGCAAAGACAGGCCGACCAGGCGGGCATGACTCTGCCGATCTCGACGATCAGCAACCTGCTGAACGGCCCGGTTGCCCCGCGGTGGCAGACGGTGGAGACGTACATTCGTCTATGCGCCCGGCACGCTGCCGCCCGTCAAATCGCCGTGCCCGCCGACCTGTTGGACCTCGGCCGTTGGCACTCTGACTACCACGCCCTCAACAACAGGCCCGCTCAGCGGGCGAGGCGTGTGCTGGAGGGATCTGACGGCAACAAGGCGGAGCCTGGGCCACCAGCGGCAGTCAGGCCGGCTCAGCTGCCCACGGATCTGGCCGGATTTACCGGTCGAGTAGAAATCCTTGCCGACCTCGACCATGTCCTGGCTCTCGGCGCTCGACCGGAGCCGGCGGGGCGAGAGGAGGTACGACCCGCCGCAGCACTCATCGCAACCGTTGTGGGTACGGCGGGAGTGGGCAAGACGACCCTGGCCGTTCACTGGGCCCACCGGGTGGCCGACCGATTTCCAGACGGTCAGCTGTACCTGAATCTCCGTGGTGCCGATCCTGGTGGACGAGTGATGGAACCGGCCGAGGCGATCGCGTACCTGCTGGACGCGCTGGGAGTGGACCCGAAGCGACGCCCGTCCCATCTGGACGCGCAGGCTGCCCTGTACCGGAGCATGCTTTCTGACCGACAGATGCTGGTGGTCTTGGACAATGCGCGCGACAGTGAGCACGTCCGTCTCCTGCTGCCGGCCGGAACCAATTGCAGGACGCTGGTGACCAGCCGGAATGTTCTCACCGGCCTCGTCGCCACCGGCGGAGCGTACCCACTCACCCTGGGCCTGTTCACTGATGCCGAGGCCCGGCGGTTCCTGGCACAAAAGCTCCGCTCGCGGCGACCCGGCGCGGAGCCGCAGGCAGTTGAGCGTGTCCTCGCCGCATGTGCCCACTTGCCGTTGGCCCTGGCCGTCGCCGCTGCACACGCCGTCACCCGGCCGCAGATCCCGTTGACAACGCTAGCCGCCCAACTGGCGCATACCAGCGACAGGTTGGACGCGTTAGTCGCCGACGGCCCTGGTGCCGACGTCCGTGCCGTCTTTTCCTGGTCCTACCGGGGACTGAGCCAGGCTGCGGCTCGGTTGTTCCGACATCTTGGTTTGCATCCTCACACGGACATCAGCACCTCGGCAGCGAGTTGCCTCAGCGCACTGCCCCGGGCGCAGGTGGGTCCGCTCCTAGCCGAGTTGACTCGCACGAACCTGCTCGCCGAGCACGCGCCCGGCCGGTACACCTTCCACGATCTACTGCATGCCTATGCCACAGAACTTGCACGCACTCACGAGACTGAGGACGAGCGCTCCGCGGCGATCGGCCGTCTGGTCGATCACTACCTACATACCGCGCACACCGCTGCGGGTCTGATCGATCCACACCGGGACCCGAT
Organism: Plantactinospora sp. CA-290183; assembly: GCF_050936375.1. NCBI lineage: Bacteria > Bacillati > Actinomycetota > Actinomycetes > Micromonosporales > Micromonosporaceae > Plantactinospora > Plantactinospora sp. CA-290183. The sequence goes on from NZ_JBNJMX010000021.1 coordinate 16,380, forward strand.
CCCGGGCGTCCTCGCTCCTCTACGTCCGGCAGCCAGTCCTGAACGGCTGTACGACACCCAGGAGGCAATGGCCTGGCTCACCGCTGAACACCGAGTCCTGGTGGCGGTCGTACACCAGGCGGCGGAGACCGGCCTGCACACTCCTGCCTGGCAGCTGGCACACACTCTCACATACTTCCTCGATCGGCTCGGACAATGGCACGATCTCGAAACCATCCACCGCACTGGCGTAGCCGCCGCCGCTCACTGCAACGATCCCGCGGTCCGTGCCCTGGCCCGCCGCCACCTCGCGACCGCGAACTTCCGTCTCGGCCGCTACGACGACGCGGACGAAAACCTCCGCGAAGCCCTTGAGCTGTACCGGCGTTGCAGTGACCCAAGCGGTCAGGCATACACACATCACCTGCTCAGCCAAGTATCGAACGAGCAGGGCCGCAACGACGATGCCATCTATCATTCCCAGTCGGCACTCGCCCTGTTTCGCGCCGCTGGCCATCGCCGGGGACAGGCAATGGCTCTCAACGGCGTCGGCTGGCATCACGCCCAGCAAGGCGATTATAGAAAATCGTTCGAATACTGCGCGCAGGCCCTGATCCAGTTTCAAGAGCTGAAGGACCGCCTCGGAGAGGCCGTGACCTGGGACAGCCTCGGTTACATCCACCGCCATCTGGCACAACACGCCGAAGCCATTGCCGGCTACAGCCATGCTCTGCGCCTCTTCGATCAGGTCGACGACAATTGCTACAAGGCACACTCTCTTGAGGGCCTCGGCGACGCATACGAGGCAATGGGCGACACGGATGCCGCTCGTCACGCCTGGGGCCAGGCGCTTGCGCTCCTCCGCGCGGTCGGCCATCCAGCCGCCGAAGAACTCCTCGCGAAGCTGACAAGGCTGTTGTCACCCCAACAATAAGCCCGCACTGACGGCCGTTCGCTGATGGCACCGAGCGAGGTGCCCCCGTTCACCCCCCGAAACCCCTCCCCAGAGTTGACTATCAGTGACAAGTCGCGATCAACGCGGGCGGCGTTTGTGCAGCTCAACCCCAAAGTGCGACGAGCGACGACAAGGTCGGTACGGTGACGATTGGTAACCGTGTGTCGCAGGTTCGAATCCTGCCGGGGGACACTCCGAAGATCATCAGATCAGGACAGCAGTAGAAGCTCCTCCAGATCCACGAAGGGATCATGCCGTGCTCACGACCCCGCCGGGATGATTACAGTCCTCCTCGTACGAGGAAAGCCGTGACGATCGCGGGGTGATTGGCCGCCGTCGAGGGTGGCTCGATCGCCGCGCCGCTTTGCGGCTTGTCACCGGTGTAGTGGTCCAGGCGCGCGGTGAGCCAGCGCCATGGCAAGCCGCCCCGGTGCCTTGGTCCATGTCCTGCCCCGTCCTAGTCTCGCGAAGGTCGCCGTGTCGAGCCGACCTTATGCGCGCCAGCCTCTTCGCGCCCGCCGCTCCCCGAGTGAGCATGATTGCCGCATGCGGAAGTGGCTGCGTCGCGGCGCAAACGGACTGTCATTCCGGCGCTGGTCGGTCGGTATAGCGTGACCGGTCATGCCGCAGAGCGCGCGCGGCGACAGGCCGTTCGCGCAAGCCAACGCAGCGTGACGGTTCCGGCAGGCGCGTGGCGCACGGTCATGCCAGGAAGCGTTCACCTGGCTTCGTGTCACCACCACAGCTTCCCAACGACCCACGGACGACGTGACATCGACGAGCGTGCCAGCCATGGCCCGTGGGCGACTCACGGGATGAGACCGTCCCATAGGTTCAGATCGCTGGTGGATCGGTACCGGCCGGTCACCATTGCCGTACTTCGATAGCCTTTGCTGCATGGCCCAGCCCGACCCGCCAAAGCCCCGGTTCCGGCGACGCACCCTGATGTTCGCCCTCGCAGGACTCCTCGGCCTGGCGCTGACTGGCGGCGGCGTGACCGCGTTCCTCGTCTCCCGCGACACCGAACCCAATACGCCGGCTGGGCTCGTCGATGCCTACCTCCGTGCGCTCAAGGACGGCGACGTCGACCGCGCCCTCACGTACTGGAATGACAATGACGGCATGTCCGCCGACATGCCCCCGACGCAGCAGCGGGTCAGGGCCTACCTCGAAGAACACCGCGACGACTACAAACGGGCGCTGGCCGGCAAGATTTGGACGCTGCGAGAGTTCCCCGCGGTGGGCACCGGTGTCGGCGTCGACGTGACGATCGGTAGTGCTACCGAAACCTATGTCGTGGTCCATTCCCGGAGTGACTTCGACGACCTGTCGATCTTCTCGGGCCCAGAGGACGCGCTTGGCTTTCCGAGCACCGACGGCAACGCTCTCATCGACGGGGCCTGAGCCGGCGCTAGGGCCCGTGTCGAAGTCGGTGCCAGGGTTTGGGCTGGCTTGAGGATCTTCGCGGGTCGGAGGCCGTGATGTGGCGAGGTCTCCGGTAGATGGTTCAGCGACGAAGCAGAACCTGGAACCGGAGACCTCGTGGACACCCTAGCGGTGAGGGGGCGGTTCGACCTGACCGACGCCGAGTGGACCACCGGTTGCTCGGATCGGACCGTCATCCCCGGCGGGGATACTGGCATGCGGATCGAGCAGCGGCGGTGAGTTCGCCTTCGCTTATTTCGAGGGTGGTGACCCTGGCTGGTGAGGCTGGGTCCATTCGTCTCGCCTGCACGATGTCTGTGGGGCCGTCTCCGCCGAGACAGGCAGCGGCCAGCACGAGCACAGGGCGCGCCGGTGCTGGTTTGGCGATGGTCGTCGTTGCTCCGGCCGCGGGGACCCGCACGTCAGCGAGGGCGATCTGCCGCCAGGTACGGGTACTGGCGTGGGATCCAGACGCGACTGCGAATCCGACGAGGTCGACGTTCGGTCCAACAGCGGTCAGTTGAACTTCTTCGCTCGTGGCGCCGACGTTGGTGATCGAGAGGGCTAGGGTTCGCGGGGCTGGGTGGCCGTGCGGGCCGGTGGAGACCTTCAGCGTTTGTGGCGGGTTGCCGTGCACGACGGCCGAGGCGACAACGCCGTCCTCCACGATGAACCACCGGACGTCCGGCGTGCCGCTGGTGCTGTCGTAAACCTTCTGCCCGATGCACATGCCGGCGAATCCGACCTGGCAGTTGGGTGGGATGGTGCGCAGGATCGGCTGGTCCCGTCCGGCGCCGCTGCGGACATGCGCTCCGCCGCCGTAGGTGGATCCGACGAATCTCGGGTCAGCCGGAAGCGGTGGGCATGGTGTTACGGGTCCGTCGGCGGAAGGGGCTGCGGTATCTAGCATCTGGGGCACCATGGCACCGGCAGTGAGCAGGCTGGCAGCGGCCGCGGCCGTAACCAGGAACCTGTTGCGTCGCCTTGACCGACGTAGGGGCGTCGGCACCCTTGGATCAGTCTCGGGCCCGGTTACCTCTGACTCGTGCTCTGGCGGCGGCAGGGGAGGGCTACCCGCGCCCGTCTGCTGGCTGAGGGCTAGCCAACGTTCTCGCCAGGCTTCGACGTCGCCACCGCAGGCGCCGACGTACGCCAGCACCACCTCCAGGCTCGGCGTGCGGGTCCCACCGGCCGCTTCGGACAGGGTTGTCGCGCTGTATCCCGCGGTCTTCGCCAGCGCGCGGTAGGTCGGGTTGCCCGCTGCCTTGCGTGCCCGTCTCAGGTCGTGTGCCATCAGCTGCAGCGGCCCCGCTGCGGGATCTAAAGGCTTCTCATGGCGGGCCACGGGGTCTCCACTTCTCGAAGATCACCGTACGACGTGATCTACCCCGGCGCGAGGTGCTGCGTCGGCGGCGCGATGCCCAGCGCGCGGCGCTGGACCGGTCGGTGGATCCGGTTGCCGCGGTGCTACTGGAGGGTGTGGTGCTGCGGCTGCGGGCCGACCTGGAGTGGCTGGAGGCATGCGAGCGCATCTGGGCCGAGCGTGATCGGAGTGGGCGGAAGGCGGAGGCATGACCGGATCGATGACGCTGCGGGCCCGTGGACTGACCAAACGGTACGGCTCGAACAACACGCTGGTACGCGCGGTCGACGAAATCGACCTGGACGTGCTCGCCGGACAGACGTTGGCGATCATGGGCCCGAGCGGCTGCGGCAAGTCCACCCTGCTGCACCTGCTCGGCGGGCTGCAACGCCCGACCGGCGGGCAGGTGTGGCTGGCCGAGCACCGGATCGACATGATGACCGAACGGGCCCTGGCCCGGCTGCGGCGCGACGGCGTCGGGTTCGTCTTCCAGTCGCCGACGGTGGCGCATCTGGCTGTCGCGGCGGCTGCCCACCGCCCTGCTGATCGGGGTGCGTATCAACGCCCGCCGGCCGCGCCGCGCCCGGCTGGTCACGGTGAACACCCTGATCACCACGACCGCACTCGTCGCCATACTCATGGTCAATACCCGTGTGGAGCACTTCGACCTCGGCTACACGGAGCTTGCCAACCCCCGCAGCGAGCGAATGGACCAAGCCCTGCTCGTCGTAAGCGTCGTGCTGTGCATCCTTGCGCTCATCAACGCCGTCGTGAGCACCTGGACCGCACTCCTCGACGCCCGGCAGCCGCTGGCCGTCGCGCGGACGCTCGGCGCCACGCCGGCGCAGGCCGGCGTGGGCCTGGCGGTAGCGCAACTGCTCCCCGCCATACCTGGCGTCGTCGCGGGGATCCCGGCCGGCATCGGGCTCCTTGCGTTCGTCAGCACCGGCGAGGTCCAGTACCCACCCAATTCCTGGCTGCTCGCCACCGCACTCGCAGTCCTACTCGCCATCGCCGCACTCGCCGCCATCCCCGCGATGGTTGCCACACGACGCCCGGTCGTGGACACGCTCCAGTCCGCAGCGACCTGACAGCCGTCAACGGCTGTAGTGCCGCTCACGGCCCCTACAGCCGACCGGCCGCAGAGCAAGACCGCCTCGCATAACGCATCAGCCCGGCCGGCATTCGGGAACCGCCGCCGACCGTGTGCGCGAGCCGGCCGCATGCTCATCACCGTCCGTAACCCGGTTCCGTCGTCGGCCGCGCCGCCAACGGAGCAGTAATGTCGCCGGAGGCTGTGGTCGACGTCCTTCACTGTGGACGGAACGCGCGCACGATGACCTGACACGGTGCCACGGACGTAGGATCACATCGACGCGGATGACGCCAGGCGATCGGCGGTGGTTCGATGACCGAGCAGCCCGTACCCCGAGTGTTCGCCGTACCTGGGCAACCGCCCGCCGACGCCGGCCCGGCTCCCGGTGACGGGCCGGGCCCACCCACGGCCGGACCGCCGACGCCAGCCCGGATCACCGAGGCCGCGGCGGGTTTCATGCTGTCGAAGCTGCTGTTCGTCGCCACCGAGGTGGACCTGTTCGCCGCCATCCCACCAGAGGGCGCGACCCCGCAGACGATCGCCGAGCGCTGCCAACTCCCGGAGCGCAGTGCGGCGACCCTGCCTTACCTGCTCGCGGCCGCAGGTCTACTCGAACGCGACGGCGACCGCTACCGCAACGCGCCCGACACCGAGGCCTTCCTCAGCGGTCGCGGCCCGCTCGACCTGCGCCCGATCCTGCGCTACTGGGACACGGTGAGCTATGCCAGTTGGGGCCGGGCAGGCACAGCGTTCCGCACCCGCCAGGCCGTACGCGGCGATCTGACCAGCGAACAGACTCAGGCGTACGAGTCGGCGGTGGCGGCGGTGACCGCCGAGACGGCGGCCGACCTCGCCCGAACCTACGACTTCAGCCGCCACCGCCGGTTGCTCGACGTGGGAGGTGGGATCGGCACCTTCGCACGGCCCATCCTGCGCGGTTACCCACGGCTGACCGGTACCCTGCTGGAGTTGCCCGAGGTGGCGTCGATGCTCGACGTGGAGATCTCATCCGGCGAGTTCGCCGACCGGCTCGACGTGTACGGCGCGGACGTCTTCACCGACCCGTTACCGAACGACCACGACGCAATCCTGGTGGCCAACTTCCTGCACCTGTTCTCCCCGGAACGCAACCTCGCCCTGCTGACCCGGCTGCGCGAGGTCGCCCCACCGGACGGCCGGCTACTGCTGGTCGACTGGTGGCGGGACGGCCCGACTCCCCACCCGTCGGCCCGGTTCGCCGCCGGCGAGTTCCTGATGATCAGCGGCGGCGACACCTACCGGCCGGACGAGGTGGCGGACTGGCTAACCGCCACCGGCTGGCGGTTCGTCAGTCACCAACCGCTGCCGCCGCCGGCCGGGCTCATCGTCGCCGACCCTGAGGCGACCAGAGGCTGACCGGGCCCCACGCTCGGTAGGCCAGGCCGGAAGGACCGTTGTCCGGCGACGGTCAGCCGGCCTACCACCGCCGGTACGACGACGCCCGGCGCCTCATCTATATAGCCGTTACCAATGGGAGCAATTGAGGGGCGGTAGGGCGCCGATGCCCAGAGGCGGCGGGGGCTCGCACGCCGGCGCCGACACTCCTTCGACCACCCGCACCGGGAGCGACAGCGACACCGCACATTTGATGTAGTGGCGGGCGACCCGCAGGACGGGCTATATCACCAGGGTGTCGAACCGGCCTTCCCGACGGCGGACGTGTCCACGCCATCCCGCGAGCAGTGCGATGAAGGTCCAGCCGATGCCACCGAGGACCAGCGACCCCAGGGTGCCGCTGGAGTCGACCCGATCGGCCTCCTCGAGCGCGATCACCCCGTCCGGGTCGGTGAGTACGGTCAGGGTGTCGCCGATCTGGTAGCCGGGGTTGCTGCCCTGATAGGTCAGTGGCTCGTCGAGCGGACCATCGTCGCCCCGGAGCGTGAAAGTGTGCCGCTTACCGGCGACCTCGGCGTCGACGATGGTTACCTCCTGGCGGACGCCGCGCTGCTCCAGCGCCAGGTCGGGGGCGAGTCCCACCGATCCCACGAGTACGAACAGGGCGGGAAGGAACGAGAGCAAGGACAGCCACATCGCTCGGTGCAGCACACGTACGACGACCATGAAGACCAGGCAGAAGGCGAGTCCCGTCACGATTGAAACGGCCCTCGACCCGACCGTGGCGTACGCGATGGCGGTGTTCAGCCCGATGAACGCCAGGCCGAGCAGCACCACCAGCGCCGTCCTTCTGACCGACTTGCCCGCTGTCCAGGCTCCCGCCCACGGGGCGGAACCGGTCGGCGGCGCCCCGGCCGGGCCGAATCCGTTTGAACCGAACCCGGCGGAAGTCTTTCCGGTGAATCGCTGGTCGGCTGGCCACCCGTGGGCGGGCTGGATCCGGTCCGGTGGTGTGGGTTCGGGATGCACGGCCAAGATCGTAACAAGGGCTGACAACTCCACCTGAACGTGCGGAGGAGCGTCGTTGAGTCCCTTGATCAGCGGGCAGACGCGATCAGGTGGTGGACGCCACGAGGTGAACGGTCACCTCGTTCGGAGGGCCGTGATGTCCGGTCGGGGTGGGCAGGTAGAAGCGCCGCTGTTGGTGGCAGCAGGACGGGCACGGCCTTTCGGAAGATCATCAAGGTTCCTACGCCATTGGTGAGGATGACGACGTGCACTCGGGCCAGGGTCGGGTCTGCGGCGATGCGCCGGGTCGCTTCGATGCCGTCGATGACGGGCATCTGGATGTCGATGAGCGCGATGTCGGGCAGATGTTCTTCGGCCAGCGCCAGGGCTTCGCTGCCGTCAGCTGCCTCGGCCACCACCTCGATGTCGTCCCCGATGTCGAGGAGCGCGCGGAATCCGCTGCGGATGAGTGGCTGGTCGTCGACCAGCAGGCCGCGGATCATGACGTTTGATCCACGGGAAGTTCGGCGTGGACGGTGAGCCGCCCTCGCTACGCGGTTCTGCGCGAAGGTGACCGCCGAGGGCGGTGACCCGTTCGCGCATCCCGAGCAGCCCGACGCCGGACACCGGCGCGGTATCCGGCGTGGCCTTGCCGTCGTCATCGACTCGGATCGCGAGGGGGTCGGGACGCTGGTCGATCCGGACCGACGCCGTTGCAGCGGCGGAGTGCACCGTCAGGCCCTGGACGACCGGCGGCGTACGATCACGACGGCGCCGGCCACCAGCGCCAGGCCCAGCAGGATCAGCGGCACTGCGGGCATCGGCCACGGCGAGTGGACGTATTCCCTGACGACCACGACAGCTCGGTGGGGCTCGTCGGTCGCGGAGCGGGTGAACCGGATGTCGTCGGTGATCTGCGCCGGTCTGAACTCCCCGTCGTAGCGGGTCAGGAAACGCGGGCCGAGCAACGCCGCGGACAGCCTCGGGTACTGCGGGTCCGGCTTCACCTCGCCCGCGAACGTCAGCTCGGGCGCGTTGCCCTTGGGCGCCGGATTGCTGATATCCATCCGGTGGTCGGCCAGCACGTACAGGCGCAGCGGCTGACTGCCCTCGGCCGTGGCCGAGAGTCGCATCGGGTAGACCGGTGTGTCGGTCTCGAACTCCAGCCGCATCGGCGGTAGTCCGGCGGAGAGGCTGCCGGAGGACGGGGCCAGGCGCACCGCGACGACGAGCCAGCCCTCCGCGAGGTATGGTCCGAGCGCGCCTTCGAGGGCGGCGGGCAGGGTGAAGTCGTTGTCGCCCAGCCAGCGCGTCACGGCGGTGGCGTCGGTGCCGGCGAGTTGGGCGACCTCGTAGGGCCCGATCTCGATGTGGTCGACGACGGTGGCGCCCCGATCGGCCTGCGGGGGTGCACCCGCGCCGTCCCCGTCCACCCTCACGCGCCGCACCTCGACGTCCGGGCGGCTGATCCGGTCGAGTTCGCTGAACAGTGCGCCGTCAGCCACCTCGAACCGGGCGCGGGCGGGAACCGGCATCAGGAACGCCGCCTGGGTCGCCTCGGAACGCGCCTGCACCGAGAGGGTGATCGACTCGGTGCGTCCGGTCAGCTCCACCAGCGCGGTCTCCTGCTGCGCACGCAGCTTGTCGTTGGCGACGAACGCCCCGCAGGCGCAGGCGCCGGACGTCGCGGGATCGACTGCCAGCATCGGGACGGCGAGCAGAACCACCACCCCGATCCGGGTCGCCATCCGGCCGATCGCCATGGCCCGTCGAACGCGGTCGACCACGGTCGGGTTCCGCCTTCCGGCCCGGCCGTCGGCCTCCTCGGCGATCTCCGGTCGGATCACCGGCCGGCCTGTTCCGTGGACTGTCACAGCACTCTCCCGTCGTGTCGTCGGCATGGTGTGCGTCAGCTCCGGAGCGTGACCGGGCGAGGGCCCACTCGGCAGCACACCGCGAGGCCCCGGTGCGCCCTCGCATTGATCAAGGAGGTTAACCTGCCTACCGTCGACGAACAGCGCCGCAGGCTTCGGATGGTCGCGACCCCTACAGCCCGGGTCTGGGCCTGATCTGCCCGGGCCGGTTACCCCCTTGAAGGAGACGACGTTGGGAAGAAACGGCCTGCGGTGGTCGATACCGATCATCGCGTTCGTACTGGGCCTGACCTCGTTGACGGGCTGCGCCATCGACAAGGGCTCGGCACTCGCCGCGGATTTCGAGGAAGACTGGGCCGGCACCCCGGACGTCGTCAAAATCGACACCACTCGCAACAACACGCTGCCCTTCCTCGGAACGGCGAGCGGCGTGCTGATCCTCAAGGACGGCACCTCGGCCGACCGCGTGACCGAGCTGGCGAACAAGCTGGGGGAGTACGTCGCCGGTCACGACAACACCACCGGCCGGATCACGGCGGACGGCATCACCTTCACCGTTGTCGCGGACAGGACCCGCGCCGGCAAGGCACTGGCGCTGTGGCACTCTCTCACGGACGACCACCGGGTAGTGAACGGCGACATCAAGGACGCGCCCTGGAAAGAGAAGACCGACCGCTGGGAGATCAAGGTCACCGCGGTCAACCAGCCTGCCGCGATGGCGGTGTTCAAGGACATGATGGCAGACGGCGACCAGCACCAGCCACTCTCGAGAGTGACCTCGCTGGAGGTCAGCACCGAGCGCGGCGTGCGGCCCTCGCTCCGCGTCGAGACCGACTTCAACGACGGTTTCCCCGCCGAGGCGATCGCCGCGTACGACGCGGTGGTCGCTCGGTACCGCGTCGTCGGCGCGACTCTGCGACGTGATCGTGCGACAGGATCGGTGGTGAGCATCGTCGTGGCGGACAGCGCGGATCTGGACCGTGCCGGCGAACTCGCCAGGACGGCGGCACCGACCCTCGGAGCCGCCGTCAAGGTCACCAGCGACGGCGGCGACTGACCAGCCCGGGACTGGGCACGGCGTCCAGTCGTCGGGGGCGGTGCCCACCACGTTTCCCACTCGTCGTGTCTGTGGCAGGGCCGAGGTGGCCGAGGAGCGGTGCCGGCGTCGGGTGCGGTATCAGCCCGACGTCGCCCGGCCGGGGGCCAGCCATCTGGCCCGCGAGGGTGGCGTTGACCGAGCTCACCGCCACGTCGCGGGGCCGTACAGCCGAGGGTGGTCGCGCCGGGCTGCCGCAGCCAGCAGCGGCAGCGCCGCACGGCTGACCGCGAACGCCGTGCCGAGGGTGGCGCCGAGCGCCGAGCGCCACTGGGCGTCGGTGGTCGCGGTGATCGGTCGGGGAGACTCCCTTCAGACCTGCTCGGCGACGGGCTCCGAGAACTGGGCGTGGTAGAGCCGGTGGTATGCGCCCTCGGCGGCGAGCAACTGGGCGTGGGTGCCTTGCTCGACGATCCGGCCGCTCTCCATCACCAGGATGAGGTCGGCATCCCGGATGGTCGACAGCCGATGGGCGATCACGAAGCTGGTCCGGTCCGAACGCAGCGCCGCCATCGCCCGCTGCAACAGCACCTCGGTGCGGGTGTCCACCGAGCTGGTCGCCTCGTCCAGGATCAGCAGCGACGGGTCGGCGAGGAAGGCCCGGGCGATCGTTATCAGCTGCTTCTCGCCCGCGCTGATGTTGCTGCCCTCCTCGTCGATGACGGTGTCGTACCCATCGGGCAGGCTCCGCACGAACCGGTCGACGAAGGTGGCCTGCGCCGCCGCGTGGATCTGCTCCTCGGTGGCGTCCGGGTTGCCGTACGCGATGTTGTCGCGGATCGTCCCGCCGAAGAGCCAGGTGTCCTGGAGCACCATGCCAATCTCACCGCGTAGCGCGTCCCGGCGCAGCTCGGTGATGTCCACGCCGTCCAGGGTGATCCGGCCGGCGTCCAGCTCGTAGAAGCGCAGCACCAGGTTGACCAGGGTGGTCTTCCCCGCTCCGGTCGGGCCGACGATCGCCACCGTGTGCCCCGGCTCGGCCACCAGCGACAGATCCTCGATCAGCGGCTGGTCCGGCTCGTACCGGAACGAGACGTGCTCGAACTCGACCCGGCCGTGCGGGTTGCGCAGCGGTACCGGCGTCACCGGGTCGGGGGTCTGCTCCGGTGCGTCGAGCACGGCGAAGACCCGTTCCGCCGAGGCCACCCCGGACTGGAGCAGGTTCGCCATCGACGCCACCTGGGTCAGCGGCTGGGTGAACTGGCGCGAGTACTGGATGAACGCCTGCACGTCGCCGAGGGTCATCGCGCCGGACGCGACCCGCAACCCGCCGATCACCGCGATCGCCACGTAGCTCAGGTTTCCGATGAACATCATCGCCGGCATGATGATGCCCGAGACGAACTGGGCCTTGAAGCTCGCCTCGAACAGCTCCTCGTTCTTGGCGGTGAAGGCGGCCTCCACCTCGCGCTGCCGGCCGAAGACCTTGACCAGCTCGTGTCCGCTGAACGCCTCCTCGATCTGCCCGTTCAGCGCGCCGGTGTGCGTCCACTGAGCGATGAACTGCTTCTGCGACCGCTTCGCGACCTGCTTGGTGACCGCGACCGAGAGCGGGATCGCGACCAGCGCGATCAGCGCCAGCAGCGGCGAGATCACGAACATCATCACCAGTACGCCGACCACGGTGAGCAGCGAGCTGAGCAGTTGGCTCAGGGTCTGTTGCAGGCTCGTGGAGATGTTGTCGATGTCGTTGGTGACCCGGCTCAGCAACTCGCCGCGCGGCTGCCGGTCGAAGTAGGGCAGCGGCAGCCGGTTGAGCTTGTCCTCGACGTCGGCCCGCAGCCGCAGCACGGTGCGCTGCACCACGTCGTTGAGCAGGTAGCCCTGCCACCAGGAGAGCAGGCTGGCCGCCAGGAAGAGGGCCAACGCCAGCAGCAGCACGTCCCGCAGCCGGGTGAAGTCGATTCCCGCGCCGGGTACCACGTCCATCCGGGCCAGCATGTCGGCGAAGCCGTTGTTGCCGGCGGCCCGGGCCGCCTCGACGGCCTGTTCCTTGGTCGCCCCGGCGGGCAGCTGCCGGCCGACCACGCCGTTGAAGATGACGTCGGTGGCGTGTCCGAGGACCGTCGGACCGATCACGCTGAACGTCACGCTGACCACCGCGAGCGCGATGACGCCCAGCAGGTGCAGGCGTTGCGGGCGGAGCCGGTTGAGCAGTCGTCGGGCCGAGGGCACGAAGTTCATCGACTTCTCCGCGGGCATGCCCGCGCTCATCCACCCCGGGCCGCCCCGGCCGGCGTTGCGGGCGGCGGGCAGTCGCGCCGGCGCCGCGTCCTTCGTCTGCTGGCTCACGTCCGCACCCCGGGTTCGTTCCTGTGTCTGTCCGTCGCTCATGCCATCGCCGCCGCGCTCGCCTGGGAGGCCACGATCTCGGCGTACGTCGGGCTGGTCTTCAGCAGTTCGGCGTGCCGCCCCCGTCCGACGATCGCGCCGTCCTCCAGCACGATGATCTCGTCCGCGTCGACGATGGTGCCGACCCGCTGGGCCACGATGACCACCGCCGCATCCGCGGTCACCGGCCGCAGCGCCGCGCGGAGCCGCGCGTCGGTACCGAGGTCGAGTGCCGAGAAGGAGTCGTCGAAGAGGTAGATCTCCGGCCGCCGCACGAGTGCGCGGGCGATGGCGAGCCGCTGCCGCTGGCCGCCGGAGACGTTCGTGCCGCCCTGGGCGATCGGTGCCTCCAGCCCGCCCGGCATCTCCGCGACGAAGTCACGGCCCTGGGCGATCTCCAGCGCGGTCCACAGCTCCTCGTCGGTGGCGTCCGGGTTGCCGTAGCGCAGGTTGCTCGCCACCGTTCCGGTGAACAGGTACGGCCGCTGCGGTACCAGGCCGATCCGTTTCCAGAGCAGTTCCGGGTCGAGGTCGCGGACATCGACGCCGTCGACCAGCACCGTCCCGGCGGTCGCGTCGAACAACCGGGGCACCAGGGAGAGCAGGGTGGTCTTGCCGGCACCGGTGCTGCCGATGATCGCCGTGGTACGGCCGGCCCGGGCGCTCAGGGAGATGTCCCGCAGCACCGGTGCGGCCGCGCCCGGGTACTGGAACCGCACGTCGCGCAGCTCCAACTCGCCCCGCGTGCTGACCTCGGTGACCGGCTGCCGGGGCGGGACGACGGACGACTCGGTGTCCAGCACCTCGACGATCCGCTCGGCGCAGACCGCCGCCCGCGGCACCATCATCAGCATGAACGTGGCCATCATGACCGCCATCAGGATCTGCATCAGGTAGCTCAGGAACGCGGTCAGCGCACCGATCTGGATCTGGCCGGCCTCGATCCGGGACGCGCCGAACCACAGCACGGCGACGCTGGAGAGGTTCAGCACCAGCATCACCACCGGAAAGACCAGCGCGAGCAGTCGGCCGGTGCGCAGCGCGGTCGCCGTCAGGTCCGCGTTGGCCACTCCGAACCGCTTGATCTCGTACGGTTCGCGGACGAACGCCCGGACCACCCGGATGCCGGTGATCTGCTCGCGCAGTACCCGGTTGACGGTGTCGATGCGCGTCTGCATCAGCCGGAACTGGGGAACCATCCGACGGATGATCGCGCCGAGCGCCAGCACCAGCACCGGCACGCTGACCAGCATCAGCCAGGAGAGGCCGATGTCCTCGCGGAGCGCCATGATCACACCGCCCACGCACATGATGGGCGCCGCAACCAGCATGGTGCAGGTCATCAGCACGAGCATCTGCACCTGTTGCACGTCGTTGGTGTTGCGGGTGATCAGTGACGGTGCGCCGAAGTGGGTCACCTCACGCGCGGAGAACTGCGCGACGCGCTGGAAGAGGGCCTTGCGAACATCCCGCCCGAAGCCCATCGCGGTGCGGGCACCGAGGTAGACCGCGACGATCGAGCAGACGATCTGTAGTGCGCTGACCAGGAGCATCCACCCGCCGGTACGCATGATGTAGCCCGTGTCGCCGCGAGCGATGCCGTTGTCGATGATGTCGGCGTTGAGGCTCGGCAGGTACAGCGAGGCCAGGGTGCCGACGAGTTGCAGGAGCACCACCCCGGCGAGCGGCCGGGTGTAGGGGCGCAGATGGTCACGGAGCATTCGGGTCAGCACGCGGTGGCCTCCGGGTCCTCGTGCTCGCCGTCCTGCTGTGGTTGCTGGCGTTGCTCGGTCAACCTGCCGTCCTCCCCGTTGGACATTCTCTGAATGAGTTCGAGCAGAAACGCACGGACCACCGCCGCCTTCGCCGGGTCGGCGTCGACCGAGGTGAGCGGCGGATTGCGATCGATGAGGTCGACGAGCGTGCGGGCCTGCTCTTCGCCCTTGGCGGTGAGTCCGAGCCGGACCGTCCGCCGGTCGGTCGGATCCCGCCGACGTTCGACGAGGCCGTCGCGCTCCAGGGTGTCGACGACGCCGGTGAGGGTAGCGGGCCGTACGAAGCAGCGCTCGGCCATTTCCCGGTGGGTCGACTCCCCGCGCCGGAGCAGTACGAAGAGCACGGTCATGCCGGCGGGGGTGAGCCCGTGATGGGCGGCGAGGTGCCGGGCCCAGAACTGCCCGGTGACATGACCGGCCACCGTGACCAGCCGACCCAGGGGGGCGGTCCGCAGCTCGGTCCACTCGCCCCGGCGTTCGTTGACGTCCACGAGCCGAGGTTAGTGCCCGCACTGTTAGGACCCAAACGAAATTGCCCGTGGTGACGGAGGACACTCATTCATCGATTGCCCGGAGGCCGTGTCGGGTCCAGCGGCCTCGACCGTGGCATCCGAGGCCGTGAATGGCGTGCTGGGCGCGTCGCGAAAAAAAGCGGAATCGTTGACACGCCTGCCCCACCGACAACCTGTCAACGCATCACGCGGGTCGTTCAAGAAGAAACGCACCCGGGGCCTGCATCGGAGTGAGCCGGGGACGGCCGCCCGGACGCGGCCGTCCCCCAGGGGTCTTGCGGATGCGGAGGGGATTGCCCCGGGGTTCAGCGGTTCGCGGCCCCGCCGCCAGAGGCTGGCTGGATCCGCTCGAACCTTACCCGGCTCAGCCATCCCGGGAGGTCACTGAGCACGTACAGTTCGCCGTGCACGTCGGCGTCGATCGCGGTCGGCTGGGTGGGGAAGTTGCCGATCGTGGCGGACTCGTAGCCGCCCTCGGGCTTGGGACGCACGGCGAACGCGAGGGTCGAGCAGTAATCGCTCGCGACGTAGGTCCCCCATGCCTCCGGGGTGGCGGAGCCTCGGTACACCACGCCGCCGGTCACCGAGCAGTTCTCCGTAAGGAAGTGTTCGTACTCGAAGACCGGGTCGGTGTACCGCACGCCCGGCCGGCACTGCTCCGGGTCGAACACCGGGGTGCCCTCCCGGCAGGACCAGCCGAGGTTCGCCCCACCCTGCCACGGGCGGATGTGGTTGATCTCCTCGACCAGGCCCTGGCCGACGTCGCCGATCCACAGCGAGCCGTCGACCGGGTCGACGGAGAACCGCCACGGGTTGCGCAGCCCGTAGACCCAGGTCTCCGGCCGCGCGCCCGGCACCCGGATGAACGGGTTGTCGGAGGGCACGCAGTAGGGCTTCGCCCCGCAGGTGCGGTTGACGTCGATCCGCACGATCTTGCCGAGCAGGGTGCCGAGGCTCTGACCGGCCTTGAACGGGTCGTTCGCGTGGCCGCCGTCCCCGAGGGACCAGTAGAGGTAGCCGTCGCGGCCGAACGCCACCTGTCCGCCGTTGTGGTTGCCGTACTCGGCGTGCTCCTGGGTGAGCAGCACCTGCACCCGTTCAGGGGCGCCGATGGGCACTCGCGCCAGGGTCAGCGCGCCGGCCGGCAGGCTCGTGTAGGCCACGTAGAGGATCCCGGTCCGCGCGAAGTTCGGCGCAGGCGTGATGCCGAGAAGGCCGCGCTCGTTGTCCGACGTGTCGATCCGGGCGGTCAGGTCGAGCACCGGCTCGGCCGCCAAGCCGGTGTCGGGGTGGTAGGCGCGGACGGTGCCGTTCTTCTCCCCGATCAGCATCCGACCGTCCGGCAGCCCGGTGATCGCGATCGGACGCCGCAGACCGGAAGCCACCTGTTCGGATACCACGGTCAGCTCAGCGAGTGGCACCGCGCGGGTGTGGGATGTGTCGGCCGCGGCGGTGCCGGCCACCGATGCCGGTGGCGACAGGACCGCAGACAGGGCCAGAACGAGCAGCCCGGCCAGCATGGTGGCCGGGCGAGAACGCCGTCGCGACATGTTTCAGCTCCTCGAGCAGGTGGTGTGGAGGACGCAATCTGGGAGCGTTCCCACAATACATCGACCCCTGCCAATGATCAACCCGCCGTCTTGCCGCCCTTCCGGTCGGAGAAGGAGTACCGGTCGACACGATCCGTCCTGCGCCCTGGAGACCGACCCGGCCGCCGCATTCACCCCATCCGTGCGACCCCGCGGCGGCGGTCACCCGAACGCTTCATGTGCTGGTGGTGGGTCTCCATTGGTCGGTGTCATCGGGCCAGGGTGCGGGACGGCCGTGGTCGTCCCGGAAGCCGGCCTCGGGCGCCGGTGGCCAGGATACGCAAAGGCGGAATGCCCGGGGTACGGGGGCCGCGTCCAGAGCTTCGACCACGACTGGTACTGACTCACCCAGGAAACGATGTGACTCCGCGGCTGAAATCCGCCGAGGTCTCGCGGACTCACCAATCGCCAGCTATCCGTTTGTCGGATAGCCGGCGAGGGTGTGTAGGCGGCCAGGTTCCGCCGTCGCCCCGGTGCTCCTGGACCAACCCCCGCCGAGGCGTTGGGCAGGCCCCGAGGCCCGTCAGTGCTCGTAAGGGCGCCGAAGGCTTCCGCGCCTGAGCTACTTTCGTCCTACTCGTTCAAATGGTGACGCATGGCAATCCCATGGTGTGCCACACGCCAAGAACGTCCCTGAACCAGCCTTCAACGCAATAGGTTCCCCGCGGGTACGGCCCGTACCAAGGGGTCGGTTTCAGGACGCAGTTCGTCTGTTCAGGTGTGTTGAAGTTGAACCCCGGCCCCCAGAAGTGGAAGTGTGAATCTGGTAGACAACCCACCGACCTGAAGTTCGCCCGAACCATGCCGGTTGTCGAACTGTTTGGCCCGGCCTCGATGCAAACATAGTTGCTACAGCCGTCGGCCATTATGCCCGGCTGCCCTTCCGTGCTGTTGGCCGTGAGTGGTTGTTGTGAGTCTGATGGGGCCGCCTTCGGTCCCGCGATGGCGGCGGATGACATCAGAAAGATCGTTGTAAACAGCGTCAGAACCAGTGTGAGGCCGGCTCTGACTCGTCGGACGTACATGTGACCTCCGTCTGTTGTACCTGGTTGACTGGTTGCCCCGAGGACCGAGCCCTCGAGCAGCGATGAAAGCGAAGTCGCACGCCCCCTGACGCGACCGGTACTTCGCGATGATCTGCTGGACAACCTGCCAGGGGACGGTTTCAGATCGGCTTCACGTCCGCATGGAAGCCCACCCGGGTCAAGGGAAACCGCAACGAGCGCCGGCACCGCGACCAGCTCGCCGCGACAAAGCCGGGGGAGTGTTGCGCCGTCGAGTACGCGCGCTCCGGCAGGTGACCAGGACGAGCTGGGCGGGCCGTCTGGATGAACTGGTGGTGGGAACTTCTGCGGACAGACGCCGCAGGGCTCAGCCGCCGAGATACTGCCGCCAGGTGATCCGCCCCCGGCCCGGCGTGCCCGTGGTGAGTGCTCCGGAGCGGAAGGCCCGGCCGAGCCGCCCCGGCACCGCCAGCGGAAGCAGCGGTCGCCGCACCCCGCGGGCGGCCAACCAGTCGCGGGCGGCCTCCCGCGGATCCAGCACCTCCGGCCCGCCGAACTCCTCCACGGCGCGGGCCGGCGGCCCGGCCAGCCGCCCCACCAGATACCTGGCGACGTCGCGTACGTCGACCGGCTGGGCAGGGATCCCCGGGTCGGTCACGAGTACGGGCAGTCGGGCCAGCTTCGTCATGATCTCGTCGAGCAGGTCGTGGAACTGGGTGACCCGGAGCACGGTCCAGGGCACCGCGCCGGCCGTCACGATCGCTTCCGCCTCGACCTTCGTCCGGTAGTACCCCCACGGCACCCGGTCGACGCCGACGATCGAGAGGTACACCAGGTGCGTGACCCGGGCCCGGGTCGCGGACTCGACCAGCCGCCGGGTGCCGTCCACCTCGACCAGACGGGTGTACCCGCGCCGGTACGGCGCCGCAGCCAGGTGGATCACCGCGTCCATTCCGTCGACCGCCGCGTCGACACCCTCGCCGCTGGTCAGGTCGGCGCGGACCCAGTCGACGCCGCCGCCCCGCCGCGCGGTGCGGCTCGTCGCCCGTACCGGATGGCCGGCCTGGACCAGAGCGGGCGTCAACGCCCGGCCGAGTCGTCCCGTCGCACCCGTGACCAGGATGTTCATCGGTCGTGTCGCAATCTCATGCCTCAGGGACGACGTGCCGCCCCCTGATGTGACACAGCCCTGCCGACGCAGGGTCCTCCTCTTCGGCCTGATTCACGCTCACAAGCTCGGCGTGGGACCGGATCCGGAGCCGGCGCGTCCTCAACTCGCCCTGGCCGAGCTGACCCGACGTCACACAGGGCCACGCGATGACTGGGGTGAGGCACTCCGACAACGGACGCCGTCTCGGACGTCGTGCTGCGAAAAGGCATCCTCGCGAGCGGCCGAGCCGGATGCTGACACGCTAGCGTCAACGTTCGCAGGGACACTGCCCTATCGCTCGGGGAGGTCAGATGAACATACGCAGGCGGACGACAGCCGCCGCGGCCGGCGCGCTGATCACGATTGCGACTCTCGCGGTAAGTGGCACGGCGACCGCCGCCACCCCGTTGCGGGCGCCCGCGCCGGCCCAAGAGGGCATCACCCACGAGGACAACCCCCGCGTCCCGGAGGGCGCGGTGTGGACGGAGGCATACTTCCCGTCCGCCGACCACAGCGGCGTCGAACTCCACGCCGACGTCCTCCGGCCAGTGAACCTGCCGCCCCGCGCAAGGACGCCGGTGATCCTCGCCGTCGGCCCCTACTTCGGTCACGCGGGCCAGACGGGGCCGGAGGGGTGGACCCGGACCGGCCCGTCCAACCGGTTCGAGGACTTCACCAGCGGTACCAACCTCTTCGCCCGCGGCTACACCTATGTCATGGTCGACCTGCGCGGCTTCGGCGGGAGCACCGGCTGCCTCGACTGGGTGGGCCCCGGCGAGCAGGCGGACGTGAAGGCCGCAATCCAGTGGGCGGCGACCCAGCCGTGGTCGACAGGCAAAGTGGCCATGTACGGCAAGTCGTACGACGCCGTCACCGGCCTCGTCGGCAACAACCTGCGCCTGCCAGCGCTGAAGGCCGTCGTCGCCCAGGAGCCGGTGTGGAACATGTACAACTACCTGTTCAGCAACGGCGTCCCCCGACCCAACGTGACCGGCACACCGAACGCGTACAACGGCATCGCCACGATCGAGCCGCTGCCGGACGACACAGACCGCTACAGGGCCAACGCGACCTACGAGGAGAGCCACCCCGAGTGCCTCGCCGACAACCTCGCGAAGAACAACAACCCTGACCTCGACTCGCCGTACTGGCGCGCCCGCAACCTCGCGGCGAGCGCAAAGGGCACGAGCACCCCGCTGTTCATCACCCAGGGCTTCATCGAGAACAACACCAAACCGGAGGACGTCGAGGAGTACCTCGACAACCACCACGGCGTCCAGCGGGGCTGGCTGGGGCAGTGGGAGCACGTCCGGGGCAACGAGACCAACGAGCAGGGTCAGCTGCTGATGGGCCGCGCCGGTTTCTTCGACGAGGTGATGCGCTTCTACGACCGCTACCTGAAGGGCCACAGGCCGCCGGTCCACGACCCCGCCTTCGCCATCGAGGACAACACCGGCGCGTGGCGCGCGCAGCCGACCTGGCCGACGCCGTCGTCGTACACGATGGCGAGTCTGCCGGACGGACAGTACGTTGACGACGGCGCCGCCTCGACGCTGGCCGCACCGGCCGCTCCGGCCGACCAGAAGTGGGACATGGAGCACGCCACGGATCCCGCCCCGCCCGCGACGAGAAGCCTCGCGCCGATGCCGGCGGCCGGCGACGCGCCCAGCTATTTCAGCTGGTCCACGCCGACCACGTCCCGGCTGCGGATCACCGGCACACCGCGGATCACGATGCACGCCAGCGCGCCCGGCAACGTCATGGTGCGGCTGTGGGACGTCGCCCCGGACGGGACCGCGGTGATGTTCGACGAGAACGTGGCGCTGATCGAACGCGCGGGCCGGGTCGCGTTCGACCTGAAGTCCACCGACTGGACCCTTGAGGTGGGTCACCAGCTCGGGGTTCAGGTCGGGACGATCGGCAGCGGGAGCTGGCGCGACACCCCGAGCGGCAACACGGTCCGGGTCACTCGAGCGCGGCTGGGTCTGGCGCTGCAGAACCCCCGGTTCGACGTGCCGACCCAGGGCGACCGGTCGCCGTTCCTCGACACGTACCTGACGCAGTACACCCGGACGCTCACCGGCGTCGGTGAGGGCACCTTCACGCTCGCCGTCCGCAACCGGCACTGACCGACCTATCGACCGGAGTGGACTGCCCGACCCACGACGGGGCCGGGCAGTCCACTCCGGTCTGTCGAACCGGAGTCATCCGCCGGAGTGGATGCTGCCGCCCGGACCGCATGCCGGACGTCAGCTCCGCCGGGTGAGCGGGCCTCCGATCGTCCCGGTGTAGTAGCCGAATCGGAGCCGGCTCGCTGATTCCGTGATGGCCCCGACCGTCTGCGGTCCCATGCTCAACGGAGCGATCTCGGCAGGATCCAGTTCCAGCGTCCCGGGGGTGCCGCTGGTGAGGTCCTCGAGGCTCCGTACGACGATGCGGCTGCTCTCCCGGCCGGGCAGCCGTACCGTGACCTGGTCCGCGCAGAGCAGCAGGTGCACCTCGGTGCCGCTGACCATGATGCTGACCCGCTCCCGGTAGGAGCGGAGCATCACGGTGATCATGTCGATGGCCGAAAATGACCGCATCGGATCGGTGGTGGCCCGTCGCGGGTGGCTGTGCACGGTGCCCTGATACCGAAAGCCCAGGGACAGCGTGCTCGGGTCGAAGATCTCACCACCGGTGAACGTCTTGGGGTCGAACGCGGAGCCCTGGTGAACGCTGACGTCCAGCCCGCTCAACCCCCCGGAGGCGGAGGTGAACCCGAGCAGCGTGCCGGCCTCCGTCTCGTCGTCGTCCGTACCGCCGGCGGTGTTCGCCCTGTGCGCGACGGACTCCAATTCCTCAAGGAGGTGGCACAACTCGGCATTCAGGAACAGTTGCCCCGGCAGTGATGCGTAGTCGAGGGTGGGAGCCTTCAGTACGTCGTCCAGGGCCTTTGGCGTGTCGATCGGATTCATGACCGTCCTCTGTCGGTGTCCGGCCCTGTGCCGGCTCACCTACAGGATCGGGGACGGACGGCTGTCGTGTGACACGTATGTCGACTTGCGGATCCGCCCATCGCCGACACCGTTTTTGACGCCTTCCCGCTGGTCGTAACTCCTGGCCGGCAGTGGGGACACCGCTTCCTGGCTCTGCCGGGTTCAGCGGTTGGCGAGTTCCGAGAAGATCTCCACCAGTTCGGGCCGGTCGAACGAGCCGACACGCGGTGCCGCGACGCTCCGCACGTCAGTCGGGTTGTCCGGCGTGAGGCGCCTCCTCGGGTGGGGCAGGAGGCCGGGACTCATACATCGCGATGTCCGTGCCGGCCGAGGGCAGGTGGGTGAGGGCGAGCCCGCGCGGCGCCGCCGGCTGGTGGTCTTGCCCAAATCGGTCGACATGCATATTCTGGCCGGACGTTGCGGGAGCGCTCCACAGTCGCCGGTGCGGGCGGAGCGCGTGCCGTGAACGCCGGTGATGACATGGGGGTCGGCTTGGTGTCTGGACGCAACGGCGGCTTGTCGACACAGGCACCGGTGGTATTCGCCAGCGATTTCGAGGACGGCACGACCCAGGGCTGGTACGGCCGAGGTAATGAGACGCCGGCGGTCAGCACCGCCCAGGCGGCCAGCGGTTTATATAGCCTACTGACCACCGGCCGCATCGAATCCAGGTATGGCCCAGGTGTCTCCCTGCTCGGCATGCTGCAAGCGGGCGCCTCGTACGAGATCGAGGCGCGCGTTCGGTTGATCGAGGGCAGCGGCGTGGCGCAGCTCGAATTGATGATGCAATTCGTGACGGAGAGCGACGATCAGCGCGCCTGGCAACAGATCGCCGTTGAACCTGCCGTGACGGACGCGGCCTGGAGCACGTTGCGCGGGGTGTTCACGCCGCCCGAGCACGGCTACGAGCTTGAGCTGTTCATTGGGAGTTCCCACCCGACCGTCTCGTACTACGTGGACGACATCACGGTCACCATGGTCGATGCCCCGCCGGCCGTGGAGCTTCCGCGGCACGAGACGGGCCGCGTCGACTTCGACGGGGACCTGCAACATATTGACGGCTTCGGCTTTTCGCAGGCCTTCCAGCGAGCCGCGATCATCAATGGGAAGTTCGGCCTCACTCCGGAGAACCAGCGCAAGGTGCTGGACCTGCTGTTCGATCCGACGATCGGGGCCGGATTCAACATCCTGCGGTTGGGCATCGGCGCCTCACCCGACGACGAGTTCGACCACATGAAATCGATTCAGCCGACAGACCCGGGTGGGCCGGACGCCGAGCCGCGGTATGAATGGGACGGCTACGACGGCGGTCAGGTGTGGTTGGCCAAGCGGGCCCAGGAGTACGGGGTGACCCGGTTCTTCGCCTGCGCGTGGAGTGCTCCTGGCTACATGAAGACGAGCGGGAGCGAGAACGAGGGCGCGGAGCTGTGCGGGTTGCCGGGCACCACCTGCGCCGATGACTGGCGTCGGGCGTTCGCGGACTACCTCCTGCAGTACGTGAGGTTCTACGCCGACGAGGGGATCCCAATCACCGATCTCGGGTTCGTCAACGAACCCGACTGGTCGGACGCGTGGGCCACCATGCGGTTCGACGACGCGCAGATGGTCGACTTCATCAAGGTCATCGGTCCGATGATCCAGGCTTCGGGCCTGAACCTCAACCTGGTGTGCAGCGAGGCGGCCGGATGGGAGAGGTCGATCGCCTATACCGAGGCGATCGAGGCTGATCCGGAGGCCGCGCGATGGGTGGACATCCACTCCGGGCATAGCTACGAATCCCGGGCCCGCGGCCTGCTGCCCACGAGGGCGCCGGTGTGGATGTCCGAATTCTCGGTGCCGTCGGGGGTATGGGTGGAGGCGTGGGACGACGGGCCGAGTTGCGGTCTGGCGCTCGCCAACGACATTCACCACGCTCTGACGCTGGCCAACGTGAGTGCGTACCTGCACTGGTACGCCGCGTCCAGTGGGAATCAGACGGCGGCGCTGATACAGGTCGACGGCCCTGACTTCTACGTGTCACAGCGATTTTGGGCGATGGCCGCCTACAGCCGCTTTATCCGGGACGGCGCGTTTCGGGTGTCTGCCCAGACCGCTGGCACGTTGCTGAAGATGTCCGCCTACCGCAACCGTGACGGCAGCCGCGTAGTCCAGCTCATCAACAATCGCAAGTCAGAAGTCTCGCTCGAGCTGGCGCTGGGGGGCAAGCCGACGAGCGGTTGCCTGACCACCTACCGCACCGACGCCGGGCACTCGCTGGCGAAGACTGACGAGTCCTCGGTTACAGGTCCCGTCTGGACGGTGGAGCTCCCGCCGCGCTCGCTGACGACGCTGGTTTTCACAGCTGACGCCGGCGTATCCCCGGCGAGCACCCCGACCGACTAACGTGAGTCGCCTGAAAAGCTCATTCGTGGCGGCGCGCGATTCCGTCGTCAGAGCTGTGCAACGAGCTCTGCGCCTGCTCCGGTTGCTGCGACTCGCACCCGCGTGGGCGGTGGCCACCTCGATCCTTCTGCGGACGGTCACCGAACTCAGCCCCGCCGGTGTGGCGCTCGCCAGCGGCCATGTGGTGGCCACTCTGGCCGGCCCTCGAAGCGATACCCGCGCATTGCTGGCCGTGCTGATTTTGGGCGGCATACTGCTGATCGGCCAGGCGGCGGAGGCTCTGCAAGCCTTCTTCACGACGGTGATCACGCAGACCGTGAACGGTGCACTCCGGCATCGTCTCCGGACGCTGGCAATGGCGTCTGGTGACCTTCGGGTCATCGAGGATCCGGCGTTCCAGGATGACGCTGGGCAGGCCGGCGATCTCGGGATGCACAACGGACGGTTCCGGTCGCCGGGCGCGGCAGCGGTGGGCCAGGTCGGCCTGCTCCTGCGCATGATCGGTGGCTTGACCGCGGCGGCGATAGTCGCCAGGTTCTCGGTACCGCTTGCCGTTGCGCTATTGACGATCATCTTGATGGTCCGGGTCCTCCTGCGAAGGCACTGGATGCGTCTGGCCGAGATCAACCATCTCGGTGACGGTCGCCGACGGCGGGCGCTGTACTGGACGAGCCTGGCGACCGAGCCACCGGCGGCAAAGGAACTTCGCGTGTTCGACCTCGGCTACTGGCTCATGCGCCGGTACCAGCGCGACGAGATCGCCGGCATCGCCCCCACCTGGCGCATGGTGTTCCGAACGCTGCGCCTGCAGACGCCGGTCATCATCCTGTCGGCGCTCGCGGCGACTCTCGCGCTCGGCGTGCCGGGGTATGCCGCCGTGTATGGGCAGATCTCGAGCAGCACCCTGGTCACCTGCGTGTTCGCGGCCTGGGCGATATTCGGGCTGGGCACTCTTGGCAGCGAGGTGTTCGACATCGAGTACGGCGGGATCACCGTGCGCGCCCACGATCAGCTCGTCCGCCGACACCGCCACGGCCAGATCGCCTCGCCCGTCGTAGCCCAACCCGCCGCTGGCGAACGCCCGCCCGTGGTCCGATTCGAGAACGTGACCTTCCGATATCCGGGTGGTTCCCGTCCGGTGCTCGATGGGCTCACCCTGGACCTGCGACCCGGCGCGGTCACCGCGCTCGTGGGGCACAACGGAGCGGGCAAAACCACGTTGATCAAGCTGCTGGCCGGCCTGTACCGGCCGAGCGCCGGACAGATCACGGTGGACGGCGCTTCCCTCGCGGATCTCGACCCACGTGCGTGGCGTCGCAACCTCGCCGTGCTGTTCCAGGACTTCGTGCAGTATCCCGAATCGGTCCACATGAACGTGGTGGCCGGTGCGCCGGAGGCGCGCGACGACACCTCCGGCGCACTCACCGCGATCAGCCGCGCGGGCCTGGCCGAGCTTGTAGAGAAGCTGCCGAATGGGCTGGATACGCCGCTGTGGTCCGGAGTCCCGGGCGGTGTCGACCTGTCCGGTGGGCAATGGCAGCGACTGGCGCTGGCCAGAGTGTTGTTCGCGGTACAGCATGGCCGGCGCATCGTGATACTCGACGAGCCCACCGCGCATCTTGAACCGGCTGTGGAGGCGGAGTTCCACCAGCAGATCGTCGCGGCCATGCCGGGAACGACCGTCGTGCTGATCTCGCACCGGCTGTCCACGGTCCGGCACGCGCACAACATCCTGTTGCTGTCGGACGGCAAGATCACCGAGGCCGGAGACCATGAGCAACTGATGGCGCTGCAGTGCGAGTACGCCCGCCTGTACCGGTTGCAGGCAGAGCGCTTCGTCGGGTCTGCGGGTGGCAAATGAAGGCGGCGGGCGGCGCCATCGGCAGCCGGTGGCAGATGACGGCCGACCTGTTCCGGCTCATGTCGACGGCCGACCGGTGGTACGCGGCCGGAGTGACAGCCATGTCGCTGGCACTCGCCGGTACGGCGGCGGCGATCGGGCTCAGTCAACGCTGGCTGGTCGACTCGGCCGGACAACACGTGATCGTCGGGCTGATCGTAGCGGTCGCCCTTGGCGCCGTGTCGTACACGTTGACCGCCGCGTGCGGCCGCATCGAATCCAACCTGCGGCTCTATCTCATCGAACGGTCCGGAATCCTGCTGAACCGTCAGGTCGTGGCGTGGTCGGCTCGGGTCCCCACCGTTGAACATCTGGACGATCCCGCCTTCCTCGACCGATCGGCCCTCCTCCGGCAGAACTCGATCTATCTGGCCGACGGACTCAGCGCCACCTCCGAGCTGACCAGCGTCGCCTTCGGGATCCTCCTCAGCGCGTGGCTGCTCGTCGACATCCATCCGGCACTGGGTCTCCTGATGCTGCTGGCCATCCCGCCAGTCCTGGCGAACAGTGCCGGCCAGCGCCGGGTACGCGGGGCCCGGGAGCGCGCGATCGGCTCCGTCCGTCTGGAGCAGCGACTGCACGAACTGGTCGTGCGCCCGGAGCCGGCGAAGGAGGTCCTGGTTTCGGATGCCCAGTCGTTGCTGCAGGTGCGGGCGGCCGGGTTGTGGCGCGATGCCTGGGTCACGGAGGCGAAAGCCAACCTGCTCGCCGCGGTCTGGCAGTTGCTGGGCTGGATGGTGTATCTCGGCGGGATGATCGCGTCGTTGCTGATCGTGAGCCGGCAGGTCGTTCGCGGCCAGGCGAGCCTTGGCGACGCGACGCTGGTGCTGTTCCTGGGCACCCAGCTCCTGGCCCAGATCAACACCGCTATCGTCGCGGCATTCCGGATGTCCCGGGTCGGCAACGTGGCGACATACTACGGAGCGCTCCGCGAGCGGGCGCATCGGCCGAACCCCGGTGACCAGCCCGCGCCCTCGGCGCTGCGGCACGGAATCACCATGCGCGACGTGTCCTTCAGCTACGGCGACGGCTCACACCTCGCGCTGCGGAACGTCGACGTCCACCTACCGGCCGGCGCCACGGTGGCCGTGGTCGGCGCCAACGGCGCGGGCAAGAGCACGTTCGTGAAGCTTCTTTCCGGCATGTACCAGCCGAGGTCCGGCCGCGTCGAGGTTGACGGCGTGCCGCTCGACCAGCTCGATCCCGCGTCCTGGCGGTCTCGGCTCACCGCCGCCTTCCAGGACGCGGTGCGCTTCCAGGTCCGCGTGGAAGACGCCATCCGCATCGGCGACCTGCGCCAACTCGATCGTCGCGTGGTGGTGGCGGCGGCGGAGCGAGCGGGCGTCACGAAGATCATCGAGAATCTGCCCGACGGGTACCAGACCCAACTCGGCGTGGCGCACGGCGGCGTGGACCTCTCCGGCGGTCAATGGCAACGGCTTGCCCTGGCGCGGGCATGCATGCGCCCTGACCCGCTCTTGTTGCTGCTCGACGAGCCGACGGCGGCGATGGACCCGGACGCCGAGCACACGCTGTTTGAACAGTTCATGCGCCTGGCCGACGAGGCCGCGAAGCGGTCCGGGACGATCACCGTGCTTGTCACGCACCGATACTCGACGGTACGTGACGTCGACCTCGTAATTGTCCTCGACGGTGGTCGGGTCACAGAGCTGGGACGCCACGATGAGCTGATGGCGCGCGGCGGCCGATACGCGCGCCTCTACAACCTGCAGGCGAAGGGTTACCGGTAGCGGGACCTCATGGTCCTCCGGTCTGGGTCCACCCGGACCTGCGGCCCGTGGACGGGGGAGTCGCGCGGACGCGGAGGCCGCTGCCGACCACCGGCGTGAACGCTGATACCCGAGCGACCGGCCGGTACCACGTCGCGAGACGCCTACGCATCCGCTCGCTGGGAACCAGATGACGGGTCCAGCGAGTACAGGGGCCGCGCCGGCCACGGATACAGGTCGCTCACCAACGTGGCACCCGTCACCTCTGCCGTGGACGCGTTCCAGACAAAGGTGCGCCACAGGTGCTCCAGCGTGCGTGGATCGTTGAGTATCGGTAGGACGACCTGCTCCTTGCCATACCCGACAACGACGCATCGGTGTCCGAACGGCTCCCTGACCACCCACACCTGACGGCGAGTCAGGTGGGCGTCACGGTCCGTCATCCTCAGAACCGGGACCCGGTCCACGGTGCGGCCACGGAACAGGTCGCGCAATGGATCCAACGCGGGCTGACAGATGTACCTCCAGCCAAAGGCAGCGAAGGCGACTATGTACGCCGTCCGGGCGGGCTCTACTGTTGGCGGTCCG
Source organism: Plantactinospora sp. CA-290183 (assembly GCF_050936375.1). Lineage (NCBI taxonomy): Bacteria > Bacillati > Actinomycetota > Actinomycetes > Micromonosporales > Micromonosporaceae > Plantactinospora > Plantactinospora sp. CA-290183. The sequence goes on from NZ_JBNJMX010000021.1 coordinate 44,489, forward strand.
TAATTCAGTCGTACCCGTGATTCAATTTTGATGTTAAAGGTCTCGGGGTCTCCAATCGGAAAGTGGCGTTTCCCGCGAGCGCCCCGCATGGTCCCCGTGCTCAGATAGATGGCTGGTAGACCGGCGACCGAATCAGCCGTGAGTTGCCGGCTCTGCATCTCTCGGTACTCGCCTACCTCCTCAATCGCGTCGTGCCTGTGCAGAGCGCCGACCAGTGCGTCAGCGGGCAACCTCCGGAGGCTGTCCGAGTCCCGTTCGTCCGCGTCGGAGGAGGGGGTTCCGTTGCAGCGCCAGCACACCAGCACGACACTGGTGGCCTCGCCGCCAAGCCGCGAATGCGCTTCCAGGAGGAGTGGAGTGGGCTGTTCAACCAGTGCCTCGATCGTAAACACGTGGCGTAGGCACACTGGACAGACATACCAGTCGGAGCCGGAGGGTAAGAGGTCCTCGGCACCACGCTTGCGAAGCGTCGCGCGAAGTCGCCGGGCCCCGTCGAGGAAAGCCGCTTTTCTATTCTCGAGAGATGAGGCCATGCGCCATGGTCGCGCGGTCGCGGCGGTGGAGTCAAGCAACCACCTGGGCAGCACCGTCGATACCGGTCTTCGTGTACCGCGAGCTCCGGCGCTGTGCGGAAAAGGCGCTGTCCTCCGGGGAGGCGGTGACCGGCACGACGTACGGGGACTGCGTATCCGCCACGGCCCTAACCGGAGGGCGTGGCGCGACCCGGGCGGAGGTCCGTGACCGGCAGGCCGTACTCGGCGCGCAGGCGCTCGGCTACAAGCGAGCGGTGGCACGCCTCCGGGTCGCGCTCGACGCAGAGGAGGGCGGTCACCGAGTCGCTCCGAAGCTCCGCCACGAGCGCGCCGAGGTCGAACGGGTCGAGGATCTCACTCGTGTAGCGCTCGGCGTACTCGGGCGCCAGCGCGATGCGGTTGCGCTTGCCCACGCCCCGGCGGTCGTCCTCGCGGTACTGGAGCTGGCGCAGCTCGGTCGTCGGCGCCAGCTCCTTCACGTGCCGGTAGCGGATGTCCGCCGCAGCCAGCGCGCGCTGGAGCCGCGCCGAGTTCGCCCAGGAGTGGTCGGGTCCGCGCACACCGCGGCGCTGGCGTACGTCGAGCAGCAGGTGGACGTCCGCGCGCCGCAGTCGTCGCAGGAAGGACTCGCCGTCGAAGCCATAGACGCCGATTGTCACCATTCTGAGCATCGGACCTCGCTCCGGTCTGAGTTGCATCGATCGTCCCGCCCTCAACAGAGGCGTCGTATCCGGGCTGGACAGAACGTGATGAAGCGGTCAGGCCCGAGGGCGGGGGCGGCTCCGGGTCAGACCGGAGCGAGGACGCAGAACTCGTTGCCCTCCGGGTCGGCGAGGACGACCCACGGGACATCCCTCTGGCCGACATCGGCCGGCGTCGCGCCGAGGGCCCGCAGCCGGGCCACCTCCGCCGCTTGACCGGCACCGGGATACGGCACCAGGTCGAGATGGACGCGGTGCCGTAGGTCCTTCAGATGGGGCGTGCGTTACAACTCGAAGGAGAGTTAGAGGTCTGACTGGTCGGCGTAGTTACCGGTAGCGATGTCCCACGAGAGGGCGTCCCAGTAGTTGTCCGAGATCATCGCCGACGCATCCCACTCCGCGATGACCCGCTGCATCTCGTTCTTGGCGTCTTCCCAGCCGTCCGGGTCGCCCCCGACGATCGCGGGCGCAAGACCGGCGACCAGGCGTAGCGAGCGGGCGTACAGCTCGAGCGACGAGTTCACGAACGTCCGTGTCTGGCTGTCATCGATGACCTGCACGGCGCCCGAGTCCGGATCAAGGCAGAATTCGCCGCCGCACGCGTCCGTGCCGTAGCCGAATCGCAACAGGCCATCCCGAAAGACCAGATCCGGGCCGGGCAGGAACAGGTCGTACCCGTCGAGTCGCAGCGATTCCGGCAGGTCGGCCACGGCCAGCCGCTCCCGCAACTCCGGCGACAGCGACTCCCACCCGTCGAGCCTCCCCAGTGCGGACATGGCGGTCAATCTATCGAGCGCCGGCGGGCCGATGTCCGTCGTCGGGGACTCATCCGGATCGTCTCCCGCCGGTGCCCCTGCGGCACCGTCCGGTATATGGGCGACGCACTACCCGTGGCAGGACTGTGAGCCGGCGCCGGGACGGGTGGCGCACAGCCGGTGCAGCGCCGCCAGCGGTCGGCCGGTCAGTCCCGGCCGGCCGGGCCAGGTGTCGCCATCACGTAGCAATGCCGCGAAGTCCTTCTCGGCCCGTGCGGCGTCGTGGGTGAACAGCAGGCACGCTTCGGCCAGGACGGTCCGCCACGGCAGCCGCAACGGCGCGTCGTCCCGGCCGGAACGGCGCAGATGCCCGGGTAGCCCCTCGGGGTGGACGCTCAGCCGCCAGCCCGGCCACCGCTCGGCGAACCGCGCCGCCGCGAGACGGCCGCTGTGACCCTGCCAGGCGGCGACGGTCCGGCTGGCGACATCGACAAGGGCCCCATCGCCGACGTACTGCTCGCCGGGCACGGCCGCGGTCGGCAGGTCGCGCAGCATCGTCAGCAGCTTCGGGCCGGTTGCCAGTACCGCCGGCAGCGACATCCCACCGACGTGGTCGCGGACGGTCCCGTCGACGTCGCGCACACTCAGGACCGTCAGCCCGTACCCGCGCAGGTGCAACAGGTGCGCGAACGGGTCGACCGCGGCCATGTACTCGTCGAGGCTGAGTGGGCGGCCCAGGACACTGCTCGGCGCGTTCATGCCGGCGACCAGGTCCGCGATGGTGACCTCACGTGGCGGCCGGTCGGGCGCCAGCAACGCAGTCCGGTCAACCGGCAGGCCGTCGATGACGTCCACGTATCCGCGGCCGGCGTGTTCGACGGTCCAGCCGGGCCAACACCAGCTGAGCAGCGGCAGCACGGCTCGGCGCAGCCCGACGCTGTCGTTGGCGACGCTCAGGTGGTTGTACCAGCGCAGGAGGCGCCGGTCGTGGTCGAGCAACACGCCGCCGGAGGCCCACACCTCGTCGTACGGCTCGGCCTCGACCCGACCGTGGGGATCCACCCACGCGTCCGGGCCATCGAACAGCGACTCCGGCAGGCTCAACGCCCCGGACCGGTGGAGCCGGAACTCGTGCCGTCCCCGCCGGACGACGACGTACAGCGCTGAGTCTGGCATACGGGCTCCTGCCGCGGGACCACACCGTGGATCCTCAAGACTGCCAGCCCACCTGCGCGACCGTGCGCCCCGGTCGCAGCTCCGTCGTGGCTGCGGCGGCCCTGGGCCCCGGGCGGCGTCGAGCGGAGGAGACTCTGCTCGACGCCCGTATCGGCTCGGCTGTCAGTGCCCCACCCGGGGAGTGCCCCTCCGGCAAGAGTCTCCGATGAGTCCGGGCCCTCGGTTGCTCTTGCCGGAGGGGCGCTTCCGCTTGTCGACACGCCGGCGAACCGGCTCATTCGGCAGTCGTCGTGAATCACCCAGCTCAGTACCCGAAGATCAGGTTATAGGCCACCTCGGGCAGGAACTGCCCGGCGCTGGATCCGGCCCCGACCCCGCAGTTGCCGTCGGACTCTCCCGGTGTCTTGAGCCACAGCAGCATTTCGGCACCGCCGCCGATCTGGGTCGGTGTGCCGATGCGGCGGCCGGCCGGGTTGCACCACTCGCCGTTGGAGCCGTTGCGGTTGCGGCTGGTGTCGATCACGTAGGGCTTGGTGTATCCGAAGTCGCTACGCAGCGCGGAGGCGACCGCGTTGCCGTAGTTGGTGTTCTCGCCGGTGGTGAAGTAGTTGGATACGTTCAGCGCGAAACCGTGGGCGTTGGCGACACCGGCCATGTTGAGGCGTTGCGCCATCGTCCGAGCGTCGACCCAGCCGGGGTTGCCCGCGTCGAGGTAGGCCCAGGCGTTGGGTGCTTTGGACCGGAACTGGTCGGCGGCGCGGGCGAGCGTGCCGACCCGGTCGTTGATCTGCGCCTGGGCCATGCAGCTGAAGTCGCCCAGCGAGTCCGGTTCGAGGACCACCACAGCGGGCCGGTTGCCGATGGCGCTGGCGAAGGCCGCGATCCATGCGTCGTAGGCGGCGACGCTTCCGGCACCACCACCGGAGTGCCCGCCGCAGGCGTCTCTGCCGGGGATGTTGTAGGCCACGAGGAGGGGGAGTTTGTCGACGGCGTCCGCAGCGGCGACGTACCCGCCGACTGCGGCGGTGATGTCGCCACTCCAGTTGCCGAACCAGGAGGCCATCGGTTTCTGGGCGATCTCGGTTCTGATCGCGTTGGCGCGTTCGTCGCCAGGGTTGGCGGCGACCCATGACGCGGGGCTGGAGTTGGGATTGACGTAGAAGCCGCTGGTCTGGCTGATCGGATCGGCATAGGCGGCGGACGAGCCGAACAGGACCGTCGGGACCGCCACTGCCAGCGCGGCTGCGAGCGCGAGCAGCGGACGGGCGGGTCGTTTCATTGCGAGTCTCCCAGAGCGTTGAGAAGTGGCATGGACATGAACCGGTGCTGAGTGCCTGGAGCCGCGGTTGATCCAGGCTCGGGGCCAGCAACGAGGGTGGCGTGGTGGCCAGGGCACGGTCGCCCCGTCCCGCTCCCTACCGCGTCGGCCATCAGTCGGGTGCTGTGTGCCGTCCCGCGTTGAGGCGCTCGCGAACTCCTACAGGCCCAAACGTGTGATCTATACTGGAAGCGCTTCCAGCAGAATTCCATCTAGCGACGTCGATCTAATGTTGGACATATGACGAGTAAAAGTCAAGGCAGCTGCCTAGGTCACCAGTTCTGACGCATCGTCGCCGCCTGGACAATCCTGGAACCGCTTCCAGGCTGAGGCCCTGGTTTACGCCAGCAGGTCGATCGCCCATGGCCCTGGCAGCGCATCGTCTGTTGGGCACGTACCCGTCGGCGGCCGATACGATCGATCAGCGACGTCAGCACCGCCGGTAGCCGGGTCGGCGCCGACCGAGCTGCGCCGGGTGCCCTCGTCGCCGACCTGTCCCCCACCTCAGGCAGGAAGGACGCGGCACCACGATGGCAACAGGAACAACCCGGCGCCAGCCCACGCTCGACGAGGTGGCCGCGCGCGCCGGTGTGTCACGCTCTGCCGCGTCCCGGGTCCTCAACAACGCGCCGCACGTCAGTCGCGCCACGCGCGACGCCGTCGAGAGGGCCATCAAGGAACTGGGGTACCTGCCCAACCGCACTGCCCGTGCCCTGGCCACCCAGCAGACCGGAATCGTCGCCCTCGCCATCTCCCACGACGATCCTGAGTTGTTCGCCGATCCGTTCTTCGGTCAGGTCATCGTCGGTGTCTCCTCGGCGCTCGAAAACACCGACCTACACCTGTTGTTGTGTCTGGCCAGCTCCGGTCGGGGCCGGTCCCGGCTCACGAACCTGCTGAACACGCGGGGCGTCGACGGCATCATGTTGATGGCGCTGCGTGGGGACGACCCGCTGACCCACATTGTGCGCCGAGCCGGCCTGCCGGCCGTGTACGGCGGTCGGCCGTTGCACTTCGAGCCGCAGTGGTACGTCGACTCCGACAACCTCGGTGGGGCGCGGCTCGCTACCGAGCATCTCATCAGCCTCGGTCGCACCCGTATCGTCACGGTCACCGGCGAGCTGGGCACCGAGGTCGGCGCGGCCCGCTACCGGGGTTACCGCGAGGCGATGATCATGGCGGGCCTGACCCCGTACGGCGTGGCGGAAGGTGACTTCACCGAGGCCAGCGGCGCCGCGGCGATGACAGCGCTGCTCGACGACCACCCAGATCTTGATGCCGTCTTCGCTGCCAGCGACAACATGGCGGCCGGGGCCCTGCGCACGCTGAGTGCGGCCGGCCGGTCCGTACCGGCGGACGTGGCGGTCGTGGGCTTCGACGATCTAGGAATAGCCGAACGGACCAACCCGCCTCTGACAACGATCCATCAATCGATTCAGTCCCTGGGAAAGGAGATGACCCGGGTACTCATCGAATTGATCGCGGGGCGGGAAAGCGCGTCCCTCATCCTTCCCACCAGACTGGTACTGCGCGGCTCCGCATGATCCGGCTACCGCACCCGGCGCCGGGGCCGGAGCGGGCCGGCCCACCGTCGGGTCGGCGTCGAGGGACGACCCGGCAGAATGGGGGGCTCGGATGCGGTTCACCGTTCTCGGTGGGTGCGGTGCGTGGCCGGGAGCCGGGCAGGCATGCAGTGGCTACCTCGTGGAGCACGAGGGGTTCCGGCTGCTCGTCGACCTCGGTTATGCGACCGTGCCGCGGCTGCTGGAACGGGTCGCCGCGGACCAGGTCGACGCGGTTTTCATCAGCCACGGACATCCCGATCACTGCGCCGACCTGAACCCGCTGTTGCGGGCGCGGGCGTGGCGCGATGATCCGCCGGCACCGCTACCGGTGTACGCGCTGCCCGGCGCGCTGGACGCGGTGCTAGCGCTGGACCGGCCCGGGATGCTGGCCAGCGCCTACGTTCTGCGGGAGATTACCGGCGGCAGTGGCTTCGACATCGGCCCGTTGCGCGCCCAGACCCGCCTGCTGCCGCACTCGGTGCCGAATGCCGGCGTACGGCTGACCGCGGCCGGCCGGGTTCTCGCGTACACCGGTGACGCCGGCCCGAGTTCCGAGGTGGTGGAACTGGCGCGCGACGCTGACCTGCTACTGGCCGAGGCGACCTATGTGGATCGGGTGCCGGAGGACGTGCGGCGCCACCTGTCGAGCGCGCGCCAGGTAGGTCGGCAGGCCGCGGACGCCGGCGCCAGACGCCTGCTACTCACCCACCTGTGGCCGGGCACGGATCCGGCGGCTGCGCGGGCCGCGGCCGCTGAGGGGTACGACGGTGAGGTCGGCGTCGCCACCGCCGGCCTCGTCCTCGACCTTTCGAAGACCACCGGTTCACCTTGACTTCGGGGGCGTCCACGCCGCCGTTGCCGCGGCATTGACCTGGCGCACCGCCTCCTTGACGCCACCGTTCCACGGTGTGCCGTGCCCGGGAGGTACCCAGGTCGCGTCCAGCCCTTCCAGCCGGTGGAGTGAGGCGACCGCCTGTTCCGGGTCATCGGTGAAGGGTGCCGGTTGGGGACCGCGCTGACCGGTCGACACGTGGCGGGTCGTGAGTCCGTCCCGACGATGTTCAGGCATTGGAAGCCAGGAGGCACCCTTCTGGGTGCCCGGGTCGACGTGATCCACGCCGTGTCTGCTGCGGTGGCCAGCCGACGTCCAGGGGAGCGGCCGGCGCCCTCCTCAATCGAGGTAGCGGCGGTATCCCTGGGCGACTGCCCGGAAGCCGTGCGACTCGTAGAAGGCGTGCGCGGCGTGGCGCTCAGCCCGTGACAGCAGCTGGACTTTGTAGCAGCCCGTCTGCCGGGCCAGGGACACGGTGGCCGCCAGGAGCGCGGACCCGACGCCCGAACGCCGATGGCCAGCGGTGACCACAACGTTCTCGACCAGCATGAACGGCCGGGCGCCCCGGGTGAGGTTCGGCAGCACAGCGCAGTCGACCGTACCGACCACCGTCCCGGCGGACTCCGCGACGAGGACCGTTCGCCCCGCCTGTGCCGCAATGGCACGCCAGACATCGCGCGCGGTCTCCGCTGAGGGTGGCCGATCACCCGGATGCAGTTCGGCGTACAGGTCGAGCAGCGTGGGCACGTCGGCCCGGGACGCCGGACGGACACCGATCTCCATCGGGCGAGTGTAAGCACCCGCTCGCCCAGCTACTCAATGATCTTCAGCGGATATTCGCACCTCACTGCTGCCGACACCCAGGGCGGCCGACAGCAGATCCTGCGCGAACGCCACCGCCGGCCGGAAGCTGTCTACCCTGCGGCGCGGCGGGAACCGCCAGCCAGGCCGTCGAAGTAGCTGAACGACGCCCGGTCGTTGCCGTTGGTCGCGCACGCCGAGTCGTCCCAGGTCCACCAGCCCTGCGTCGTGACCCACCAGCGCTGATCCTCGCAGACCTGCTCGCTGGGATAGAAGCTGAAGAGATGGACCGGGCCATCGGAGATGCTGCCGGAAGGACTGACCAGGCCGACGCGTTGCGTCGAACGATCGAACCGCGCACCAGGGTGCCCGTGCGGGTGCGCTGAAGCCGCGTCTCTCGGCCGTCGGGCTGCGCAGCGGTACGGCGGGCGGTGGCGGGCGGTCGGCTGCTTCACCCGGTGCGGTCTGCTCCCACGACGGCGTCGACCTCGAACTCCACCAACCACTCCGGATCGATGAAACGCGACACTTCCACGAAGGTGCACGCCGGTCGTAGCTGAGAGAAACGTTCGCCATGTGCGCGCGCGGCCTCTCGCCAACCGGCGATGTCGACAAGCATGACCCTGGTCCTGATGACGTCCGCCAGGGTTGCCCCCGCCTCGTGCAGCGCCTGCTCGACGATGTCCAGGCAGCGCACGGACTGCGCGTACACGTCTCCCGGACCGGTCGTGGCACCGTCGTCCGCGATCGGCGCGGTGCCGGCCACTGATACGTACGGCCCAATCCGCACGGCGCGGGAGAAGCCGATCTCGGGTTCCAGCGGTGAGCCTGAAGTCACCAGGCGACGAAAGGAGGTCACGGTAGAGGAGCATCGCAGAGCGCGGGCCGTGGCGGCAGGTCGCCATCGCCGTACCGACCGGCGCGGGCGGCGCCGGTCGGTACGGTGCGGTGCGGTCAGTGATCGGCGGTAGGCATCGGCCCGCCCACACCAGGGGCTTGCCGGTGCGCGAACGGTCGGCCGTGGTCGGTGGGATCTGTCGGCAACGGACGTCGTGCTCAGCAGCGGCCGAGGTCACGCCACTGCGCGGTGAGGCCCGGCTCGGAGCCCTGGGTCCACCAGTTGGCCTGCCAGAGCCGGCCGTTGTGCGTGACGCGGTCGCCCTCCAGGTAGACCGCGCCCCGGTCCCAGGCCGTCGCGTTGGCGCAGTTCGACGGGGGCCCGGTGGTCGGCGGACGGGTCGCCGGGGGCGTCGTGGGTGAGGTGGTCGGTGGCCCGGTGGTCGGCGGGGTCGTGGTGCACGGTCCGCCCGTGCCGACCGTGTCGACGTGCGCCGTGCCCGCCGTCCGGTACGCGTCGACCCGGCTGCGGGCCTCGGCGGGCGTGATGACCTCGCGGTCGGTGTGGTAGAGCCAGTCCACCTGCTGGATGTACGTGGCCAGGCCGGAGCCGGTACGACCGGTCAGGTCGATGAACCAGAGGTTGAAGTTGATCGACATTGGCGTCTCCGGGTAGTACCGGTCCCCATGGTCGGCGACCTGCACCCCGTCCACGTAGTACCTGACCCTGCCGCCCGAGACGGTGAAGGTCAGGTCGTGCCACCCGTTGAAGCTGGTCCGCTGGGCGGTGTGGGTGTTGTCCGCCTGCCACGGCTCGTTCTGGTACGTCTCCCAGGTCGTCTGGTAGAAGATCGGACCCTGCTCGCCCCAGCCGCCGTTCGGCAGGTACTCGAAGTCGATCTCGCCATAGTTGGGATCGAGCGGGCGGTCCAGCGGCGTGATGGTGAAGAACGTCTCGACCAGGTGGTCACCGTCCGGGCCAGACGTGGGCGCATCGGTGAACCGCACCCGGGCAGCGTAGGTGCCCTCGAAGAACTTCCGCTGGTGGAGGAACTCGGCGTGGCTGGTGCCGCCGGCCGTACCGTCGGTCCTGGCGGTCAGTTGGAGCACCTTCTGCCCGCCCTCGGTGGGAAAGCTGACGTTCGCGGCGGGCCAGGCCGCCCCGGGTACGCCGGGACCGCCGGCGTTCGTGCGCACGGTCCAGTTGCGGGCCGGGATCGAGGGGTCGGACGACGACGCGTAGGCGAAGTCGTCGAAGAGTACGCCGCAGGTCGCGGCGGGGACGGCAGCGGTGCCGGTGCCGGCCGAGGCGGTGACGGTGAAGCCGGCGAGGGTTCCGGCGGCCAGTACGGCCGCGGCGCCGGCCGCGAGACCTCTCGCGGTGGGTTTGGTTGACACAGGGTCTCCTCACGACAGGACGTAAGACGGGTACGACCGGCCGACGGTGGTCGGTCGCAGGTGGTGCCGGGGTGGTGTGTCAGCGCACCGCGCCGGCGGTGAGGCCGGAGCGGATCTGACGCTGGAAGAGCACGTAGGCGGCGAGGACGGGAAGCATCGCGATGGTCATCCCGGCGAACAGCCCGCTCCAGTCGCTGCGGTAGCCCTGGCTGACCGAGAGCGCGGCGAGGCCCTGGGCGAGGACGTAGCGGTCGGGGTCGGGATTGAGTACGAGGGGCAACAGGTACTGGTTCCACAGACCGAGGAAGTTGAAGATGGCGACGCTGACCAGCCCGGGGCGGGCGAGCGGCAGCATCACCCGGAAGCAGACGCCCCAGTGCGAGCAGCCGTCGAGGAAGGCGGCCTCGGCGACGGCCGCCGGCAGCGTACGGAAGAACGCGTGCAGGAAGAAGACGGTGAACGGCAACGCGTACGCCGTGTAGACCAGGATCAGTCCCGGATAGGTGCCGAGCAGCCCGAGCTGTTCGACCACGAAGAAGAGCGGCACGAGCGCGAGGAAGACCGGGAAGAGCAGACCCGAGACGAAGACGTAGTAGAGCAGCCGGTTGCCGGGGAACGGATAGCGGGCCAGCGCGTATGCGACCAGCGCGCCGAGCAGCATGGTCAGGACGAGCGCGCAGCCCACGACGATCGCGCTGTTGAGGAAGTAGCGGCCGATCGAGGCCTGGTCCCAGGCCCGGGCCCAGTTGTCGAAGCGGGGCGTCGCCGGCACGCTCCACGGGCTGGTGAGGATCTCCCGGTCGGTCTTGAGTGAGCTGAGCACCGCCCAGAGCAGCGGCAGGGTGACCAGCGCGGCCCAGCCGACCAGGAAGGCGTGGGCGACGGTGTCACCGCCGCGTCCGCCGCGCGGCGCCGGCTCCGCGCGGGGGGTCTCGGCGGGGGTGACCGGGGGGTCGGCGAGGATCGTCATGACAGCTCCACCCGTTCCCGGCGGCTCATCCGCAGCGCGAGCAGCGCGAGGGTCAGCGTCAGGAAGAACAGGGCCACGCCCATCGCGGCGGCGTAGCCGAACCTGCCGTACGTGAACGCGTTGCGGTAGAGGCCGAGGCCGATCACCTCGGTCGCGCCGTCCGGCCCGCCGGGTCCCACCGTCATGATCTGTACGACCGCGAAGCCGTCGAGCGCGAGTACGCCCAGGTAGACGAAGGCGACCTGCACGTTGTCCCACATCAGCGGCAGGATCACCCGGCGCAGCGTGGCGAGCCGACCGGCGCCGTCGAGGGTCGCCGCCTCCAGCAGCTCCCGGGGGATGGACTCCATCGCGGCCGAGAAGAGCACCGTGTAGAAGCCGACCGACGACCAGACCAGGACGGCCATCACCGCCCAGAGCGCCAGGTGCGGGTCGCCGAGCCAGGTGCGGGCCAGCGCGTGCAGGCGCAGGGTCCGGAGGAATCCGTTGAGCAGCCCCTCGTTGGGGTGGTACACGAACTGCCAGAGCACCGCGATGATCGGCAGCGAGAGCAGTTGGGGGAAGAAGAAGGCGACCTTGTAGAACTCGCCGCCACGGACCCCGGAGAGCATCGTGCTGTCCCGGCGTCCACCGAAGTTGACCAGTGCCGCGAGCAGCAGCCCGATCACGATGGTGCCCAGCGGCACGACGAGCAGCATCAGGCCGTTGTTGCGCAGCGCCGCCCGGAACGACTCGTCCGAGGCGAGCCGCTGGTAGTTCTCCAGCCCGACGAACGTGACGTCGCCCGACACCCCGGTCCAGTCGGTGAGCGACAGGTAGAACGCCTGCGCGTAGGGGGAGAGGACGAACACCGCGTAGACCAGCAGCGCCGGCAGGATCGCGCCGGCGAGGAAGCCGTACTTGCCGTGCCGCAGGGCCGTCATGACGGTTACCGGCGGTACTTTGTGACGCTGGAGTCGGTCGCGAGGGCGTCGGCGGCCTTCTGGATCCGGTCCGCCCAGACCGTGGGGTTGATCCGGCCGGTGCCGAGTTCACCGGTGGCGTCGTCGACCGCCTTGGCGAGCGGGGCGTACCAGGTCCGGAAGCGGTAGGTGAAGGTGTTCGGGCCGGCGGCGGTGACCGCTGCCCGCACCGAGCCGAGTCCGCTGCTCAGGGTCAGTCCGTCGGTCGCCCCGACGACGCTGGGCAGCGTGCTGTTGAGTTCGGCGAACCGCCGGGCGGCGGGTTGGGAGAAGAGCACCCGCAGGAACTCCAGGCCGCCGCGCGGGTTGCGGGCTCTCGCCGGTACGAGGAACGACTCGCTGCTGGCGGCCTGGATCGCACCGTACGGCAGTTTGTCGCCCGGGCCGAGGGAGGGCACCGGCCCCATCACCATGTCGAACCCGTCCGGGGTGACCCCCTTCTGCTCCGCCTCCAGCCAGGAGCCGCACGGGATCAGCGCCGCCTTCCCCCGCGACCAGGCGGCCTGTGCCTCGGTGTGTGACAGCGCCGCCGAGCCCGGCAGCAGGTAGCCCTCGCCGGCGAGCTGGTGGATGGCGCTGGCCGCGTCCAGCAGCGGTTGCTGCTTCCAGGCGCCCGGTTCCAGGTTGTCCACCGCCGTGACCAGGTCGGCGCCGCCGGCCTTGGCCGCCATGGCGAGCAGCGGATCGTTCAGGTACTCCGGATACTTGCCCTGGTACGTCCAGGGCGCGACGCCGGCCCGCTTGATCTCGGCGCAGAGCGCCAGCATCGCGTCCCAGGTGGTCGGGGCCAGGTCGGCCGTGCCCAGGTCGAAGGCTTTGGTTTCGAATGCCTGACGCCCAGACGGTGTGGAGGTGAAGTTGGGCGATGTGACCACGCCGCCGCCGATCGAAGGAAGTGCCACGCGTCCGCCACGACTCCGGGCAGGAGGGTGTCGCGTACCCGCTTGGCCGGGTCGTGCAGCGACGGCGCGTCGAGCAGTTCGGTCAGGTCGCCGAGCTTGCCCGCGCCGACCAGGGTGGCGAGGTCGAGTCGGCCGGCGCCGGTGTTGTCGACGACGTCCGGCGGGTTGTCCGCCACGAACCTTGGCTGGAGCGCCTCACCGACCTTCTGGATCGCCTTGTGGTCGATCTTCGAGCCGGGGAAGCGCTGCTGGTAGAGCGTCTCGGCGTGCCTGGCGTACCGGCATCAGCATGCCGCGCCGAAGATGACCTCGGCGGGCTCCAGCAGCGCCTCGGGTGCGCCCAGCGGGTTCTCCGGGCTGGTCTCGCCCTTGGCGGCGGCTGGTGTGTCGTCGCCGCCGCTCGTCACGCAGCCGGTGGCCAGCGAAGCGGCCAGGCCCCGCAGAAGCCCGCGTCGGCTGGGGCCGGTGCCGCGGTTGGTCGGGGAGGAGGATTCCATCGTCGGAGCTCACCTTCCACTCGGTGGTGCGTCGGATGCCTCTTCGGGTGTCGCCGCCGCGTCCGGTTCTCCGGGGGAGCGTGCTCAGGCGGTGCGGCGGATGCGACCGGCGTACCGGGCTTCCAGCTCGTTGTTGTGCGTGTCGCCGCCGGGCACGTTCGCCGACAGGTAGACCGGCGGGGCCTGCCCGGCGGCGAGCAGCCGGGCGACGACCTCGGTGACGATCTGCTGGGCGAGGAGCGCCCCGGTGATCGAGGAGATGGCCCCGACCGCGCCGCCGCCGGGGAGCGGCAGGGCGGCGTCGCCGTACGGCGCGCCGTTGTCGAGTACGACGTCGGCGATGTCGGCGAGCCGCCGACCGGACGGATGCCGCGACTCGACCCGGGCGGTGTGGTCCAGGGAGGTGATCCCGATCAGCCTGTGCCCCCGGTCCCTCAACAGCAGCGCGAACTCCACGATCACGCCGTTGACCCCGGAGTTCGAGGTCAGCACGAACACGTCGTCGGGGCCGTGGGCAGTCGCCGGCCAGTGCGCGGCTTGATCGCGTTGCTTGATCTCCAGGACCTCGCGGTCGGCTCCGCCGTAGAGCACGAGGTCGCGCAGGGCGATCCGGTTGGTCGGCACGAGTCCGCCGGCCCGACCGGCGATCTCCATCGAGAGCGCTTCGGAGTGTCCGCAGCCGAAGGCCTGCACCACGCCGCCCTGGCCGAGCGCGGTCGCGATCAGGTCGGCGGCGGCGTGCACCGCGTCGTGCTGTGTCTCGGTGACCCGTCCGATGGCCGCCGTGACGGCGTTGAGGTACGCCGATGCGCTGATGGTGGTGGTCATCGCCCCTCCGTGGTCTTGACGCGTCGGCGGGTGGCCCGCTGCGGTTCGTCGGGTAGCCGGTGGGCGTCCACGGCCCGAGCCGTGACCTCGAACGCCTCGGTGGTGCGTTGGTAGGTGAGTTGCGCGACCGCGACGTAGATCAGGTCCAGCACCAGGAGCTGTGAGTGCAGCGCGGAGAGCGCGGCCAGCCGGAACGTCGTCTCCTGTACGGCCGTGGTCATCACCACGTCGGCGACCTCGGCCGCGGGCGAGCGCGGGAACGAGGTGACCGCGACGGTGAGCGCGCCGTGATCGGCGGCCTCGGCCAGCACCTCGATCACCTCGCGGGTGCGCCCGCTGTGCGACAGTCCGATCGCGACGTCGCCGGGATTGAGCAGCGCGGCGTTGGTCAGTGCGCTGTGCGGGTCGGCCCGGTGCCAGACCGGCACCCGGATCCGTTCCAGCCGGAAGGCCATCTCCCGGGCGGCGTTGCCCGAGCTGCCGAGTCCGAACAGGTCCACCCGCTGGGCTTGGGCCACCGCCGCCGCCACCCGGTGGACGGCGGCGAGGTCGACCTGACCGGCGGTGTCCTGGATCGCCCGGGCGTCCGCGTTCGCCACGACCTCCAGCAGGTGGTCGAGCGGGTCGTCCGGACCGATTTCGCGGTCGATGTCGGTGTCCCAGCGGGCCTGGGCCGCCCGCCCGGTCTCGGTGGCGACCCATGACCCGCAGTTCGGCGTAGCCCCGGTAGCCGAAGACCCGGCAGAAGCGGGTCACCGTGGCGGTGGAGGTGCCGGCGCGCTCGGCCAGGTCGATGATCGTCGAGCGGGCGGTCTGCTCCGGCGCCAGCAGGATCTGCTCGGCGACCCGCTGCAACGCGACCGGCAGCGTGCTCAGCTCGGTGCGCACCCGGCCGAGCAGCCCGCTCTCCTCCATCGTCATCCCTTTCATGGATGTGCGTTGATGATGAAAATTATGACCGCCGAGGCTCATCAGTCAATAGGTTTGACTTTTTCGATGGAAATCCTTGTGGCGGGGGCCAGGGCGCCGGTCACCATCGGCGGCGGCCCAGGCCACCCCACTCGTCCTCGGCGGTGACGGCGGCGGCACGACGACCAGGGCCGCCGTCGCCACCGTGGACGGTCAGGTGGTGGGCGCGGCCGGGCCGGGGCCGGAAATCCGGTCGCCGCCGGCCGAGGCGGCCGACGCCCTGGCGGCGGCGGTCGGGGAGGCGCTCGGCGACCACGACCCGACCCGGGTGGTCGGTGGCGTGATCGGCCTGGCCGGCGTCTCCCGACTGGCCGAACCGGAGGTGGCCGCGGTCTACGCCGACCGGTGGCGACGGATCGGCCTGCGCTGCCCGATGCGTCCGGTCGGCGACGCGGTGGTCGCGTTCGCGGCCGGCACCCCGGCCGTGACGGGCAGCGTGTTGATCGCCGGCACCGGCGCTGTCGCGGCCGAGGTGCGCGACGCGACGGTGGGCCGGACCGCCGACGGGCTGGGCTGGCTGCTCGGCGACGAGGGGTCGGGGTTCTGGCTCGGGTTGACCACGCCAGCGCGCTGAGCAGCGGCGTTCGCTCTACCAGGAGCGCCGTCGAGGCCACTGACGCTCATCCGGCCAGCGATCGTACAGCAGGCCGCGACGCTATCGCCGATCTACCAGCTCGACCAGGGCGGTTGGCGCGCTGCCCAGCGGCCGAGCAGCAGCAACGGCGAAGGCCCTCGGCATCGTCGCGGCCGCCGTGCCGCTGGCGAGCACCTCATCTCTTCACCGGTGCCCAGGTCATCGATGCGCTCGCAGCAGCATGCTCACCAGCGGCCTGGCGATCAGCAGCCGTGCAGGCCGGATCTCGGCAGCTGTTGATGGCCAGCTCAACTCGGTGACAGTGCTCGGTGCAGACAGGCCAGCGCAGGCTCTGCTGCCAGGCGGGCTGTCCCACTGGACACACTGCTCACACCCCAGCGCGCTGGCTTGTGTGCGGCTGTCTGGCTGCCAGACAGCCATGCAGGCCGGGGCGTGTTCAGGGAGATAGCACTGTCAGGCCGGCTGTCTCTCCAGCCAGCCCTCAGCCAGCCTCCGCGATGCTGCGCAGCATCCATCGCGTCTGCCAGAGCACGAGCACAGCAGCAGGCAGTCACTGCCTTTTAGCCGACAGTGGCCTGCACCCTTGACCAAGATGTTCAGCTCCACGTCCTGCCTTCCAGGTGTGTTGGCCTGCTCAGTGAGGTCAGCCTGTGGAATGGTCTGGCAGCCCGAGCAACCCCTGCCGCATTGCTGCCAGGTTGGTGGAGGTGGTGACCAGTCCCAGCCGCCGACGGACCTCCTGCCAGCTGAGCCTTGCAAGCCCCGGTGCCAGCAGTGCCATTCAGCGCGTGATCTGCTGAGGTTGCAGGGCAGCAGCCCGCAGTGTCAAGCAGGCCGTCAGCAGTGCAGCCTTGGGCGTCAGCTGCCGAGTCAGCCACCTCCTCTCTGCCTTGACCCACAGCTGACATGGCAGGATCTCGATATGAATGTACTCAGCCCAGGATCAACGCAGCCTTCCAAGATCCAGGGGTTGGCCAGCCGCAGGGTCAGCAGTTCAGGCAGCCAGCATCAGCTGGGCCTGTGGCCGGCCTCCTGCACAGCGTGCCAGTGGTCATGTTGCTGGCCTTCAGCAAACCTGTGTGCTGGCTGTGGGTGTGTGGGTCTCCGTGCCGTGGGCCTTCCTGGATGAGTTGGCTGGCTGAGTCCTGCACTCAGTGTGTTCTGGCCTTCGGACCTGGTGCAGCTTCGGTGTGCTGATGTGTCCGTGGATGGCTGGGCAGTCTGCAATGACATGCTGTCCAGCAGCCTGCTTGCTGTTGCAGAATGTAGCTTTCTGGGCTGTCATCTGCGGCGGCGCCTGCCCACGTCACCGTGGTCAGCCTCAGCCCAGCAGATGAGACCTCCCAGCCAGACCACCTCCTCCAGGTCTGCTGCCAGGCAGCAAGCAGTCATCTACAGGCAGCATTTTTGTACTCAGGCCGTCAAGTCATCAGGCTACAAATGAGATGGGCTTCCTGGGACATTTCAGAGGATCTGGTCAGTGTATAGTGCCTTTCAGGGCAGGCACTTGGCTATGTTGGCAGTCACAGTCATGTCATTTGCTCCTCCAGCTCGCAGTGCAGGCTTCCTTCTGGCTCTTGTCAGCATGTTCTCTGAGCCACAGCCTTGAACCTGCAGTGGCTATGCAAGGCAGCGTGTCTGCTCCAGCACCATGTTTGCTCAGTTCCAACAT
>NZ_JBNJMX010000025.1:0-53013 GCF_050936375.1 Plantactinospora sp. CA-290183
CCACACTTGTGCGATTGTGTAAGCAACGTACGGTTCTACCGTCCGTACTGCCCCATCGGAGAGAACCGCCCATGCCCTGGATGCGCGACGACGTGCGAGGCCCGGCGGGACCGTTTTCCCGTGCTCCGCGGGACCACCCTCGGCTCGTCCTGCTGGGGCCCGGCCGCGAGACCGGGCACCGACCGGCCGACGTGCCGGGCCCGTCCGTTGCCATCGCTCCGACAACCTGACTCTGAAAGGGTCCAGCTCAACATAATGATCAGTGGTTCGCGGAGGACGAGACGTCCGACGGCTCGAAGCTGGCCCTCCCGAACCTGCCCTACCTGGAGGAACTCCCCCATGCACAAATCCATCGTGACCGCCGCGAGGGCGCTGACCGCTGTCGCGACCGGTTTCGCCGTGACCGGAGTCGTCGTGCCCGCCCAGCCGGCGAGCGCGGCGCTCAGTGACGTTCCCGCGGACTGCAGTGTCTCCACAGCGGCGTACCGCTCCGATGGGCAGCGTCTCACCTACGTGTACTCCGGCGGCCAGACCAGCACCAAGGCCTACGCCAACGACATTCTGAGCTGGGTGCCGACGGCGCATCAGCAGATCGGCGCCTCCGGTGACGACACCAGCTTCCGCAGCACGGAGTACGCCGCACATCCGACCGACGGCCGGCTCTACAAGCTGAGCCGTCAGGGCGAGTTGGTCGACGGCGAGTGGCGTATCATGTCGTTCAGCTCCGGCCACTTCGCCATCGGGTTCGCCAACACCCGCATCCTCGCATCGGCGTCGCCGTACCTCTACCGTGTGGCGGGCAGTTCGCTCTACCGCTACACAGAGACCTACGTGAACGACGTGTTCACGCTCTCGCCACCGGTGCAGCTGGCCAGCACCGGCTGGGACACGGTCAACACACTGACCTACGAGCGCAGCGGCGGGACGGGCAGCGCCGCCGTGGACGTGCTGATCGGTACCAAGACCAACGGGGAGCTCAAGGAGTGGCGGATCAACCGGGCCACCCCGACGACGATCACCTCGAAGGTGCTGCGGGCGAGTGGCTGGGCACCCTTCACCAGCCTCAGCACGGGATACTGTGACGCACACCCCAATGGTCGGCCGCTGCTCGGGATCACCGCCGCCGGCGCGGCCTCCGTGCACTTCGACGCCAACAAGACGGACGGAGTCGGCACGGACATCAAGGGCGGCTCGCTCGGCTCGCTCGGCTGGACCGAGAAGGCCTACGGCCAGTAGCGGGAAAACCTCCGTGAGCCCGTCCGAGACCAGCCGTACTCGGACGGGCTCGTCCGGGGCCTGGTGCCGACGATCCCTGACCCGGGGTCGTCGGCACGACGCCGTCGTGAGTTCGAGTGAGACGCCGTGCCACACATTCGGTCCGCGCCGACGGCTCAGGTTGGCGAGGGTGTCGACCCGGATCGGTGCGGCGGCCGCGGTCATCACGGCTCGCCCGGCCGGGGTGTGCTCGACGGCCACCCCCGCTGGGCCGTTGCGGGCCCGATCACGGCGGTGCAGATGCCGGCGAACACGTCGAACAGAGTCGGGCGGCGTTGCGAACGCGGCAGCTCGGACGTGACGGACAGGACCGTTCACCTCCTCACAGGGTGAGCCGGGCCGAGGGCTCTGGAGAACGACAGGACGGGTCGTGGAAGCTGGTGGTCCAGGCGCTGCCGGCGCGGCTGTTGCGGATGTCATCCGTTGGCGACGGTCGAGACTCCGAGGATGCGGAAGGCCGCGACGCGGACGTTGCGGAGGCCGCCTTCGTCACGGACCGAGACCGTGGTGCCCGGTTCGGCAGCGTCGAGGATCCGGCCGTCCCCCTCCCAGAAGGCGACGTGGCCGACGGCTTCGCTGGTCGTCTTGTAGAAGATCAGGTCACCGACCTTCAGGTCCGGGTAATCGACCGTCTTGGCGTAGAACTTCCCCGGGGACTGGTGGTCCCTGGCCCAGTTCCACATGTCGACGGCGCGGCGGACCGGCCAGCCGGGGAAGTTGCCGATCGGGTTGTAGGAGGCGTAGACCAGGCCCGAGCAGTCATAGCCTGGGCCTACACCCTCCAGAACGTAGGGTGCGCCGAGCTTCGCCATGGCGTTCTTGTGACCGATCATCGTCCAGTTGAAGATCTCCCTCTCCTCGAAGCAGAAGGTCCCCTGCTCGGTCGTCCCGTTCTGGACCCTCACCCTGAGGTGGTTGATATTGGGGATGTTGTCGGGGTTCCAGTCGGACTTGAGCCCGACCTCGTGGTGACCGTTGCCGCCTCGGAGGACGAAGAAGGGGTCGCCACTGGGGAAGATGAACGGTGCGGCGCCGTGGTCGGCGTCGTGGGCCTGGATCCGGAGCACCGGGGAGATTTCGCTCGCCGTGCCGGTGTCCTCGACACGCCAGCGGACGGTCACCTTGTCGCCGGCCTTCCAGTCGACCTGAATGAAGGCCTCGGCCCCCGCGCAGGAGACGCTGAGCGTGCCACTGGGGTTGCTCAGACCGTCGGCAGACGCCGAAGGTGCCGCCACGAAGATGGCGCCGGCGACCGCGACGACGAAGGACATCATCAACGTCGTGATTCTGGTTTTCACGTGTTTCCCCTTCATAGCAAGATTCCTCTCATCGTGAAATCAAGGTCACGCGTTACCGCACGTCCACGGCTGCCAGCCGCGGGCCCGGTACAGGTCATAGGCGGCGTGAATGTTGTCCGCCGAGCTCAGCGCGTTGTCGACCTGCACCGCCAAGGTCGCTCCCGGCAGGTACTCGAACGGGTCACCGACCCGACGTCCCCGGTCATCGTCAGCCGGTTGCGTCCCTGAAACGCGAAGACCCGCATCCGCGTCGCCGCACCGAACACGCCGTCGGTGCCGAGCTGATTGCCGCAGTTGAGGCCCAACTCGTTGAGCCGCCGCTGCAACCGCTCGACGCAGCTTCCCGACTCGCCGTATTCGAGGTCCACATCGCACAGCATCGCCGCGCTCGTCGCGACATCGGCCGAAGCGGACGACATCGGCCATAGCACGCTCGTGGCGAGCGACACGAGTGCCGCGCACACCACCGTCGTCGCTGCTGATCGAGACCGGTTGTCTGTCGGACGCGGCGATCGCCGCGCAACCGC
Organism: Plantactinospora sp. CA-290183; assembly: GCF_050936375.1. Lineage (NCBI taxonomy): Bacteria > Bacillati > Actinomycetota > Actinomycetes > Micromonosporales > Micromonosporaceae > Plantactinospora > Plantactinospora sp. CA-290183. The sequence continues at coordinate 3,101 of NZ_JBNJMX010000025.1, forward strand.
CGTCCTCATCACGTCCCCTGTCGTTCCGACGGCGCTCGCCCGGTTTCTCCTGGCGGCTGGCGAAAGGTAGCCATCGTCAGTGGCGCTTCCCTGTCCGTACTCCGCCCGTACCGCCGGGTACGCCGCCCGTACTGGACACCCGCCCACCCGAGGCGGCGGATCTCCTGCCGACGCCACCTGCCGACCGGCGCAGATCGGCCAGGCCAGCGCCGCGACGGCGGTGTCGGCCCTCATCCGCCCCGCGTGGTCGTCCGCTCCTCGGTTACCTCGCCCACACCGCCGCACTGGCCGCCGCACGCGCCAGAGGACGACATCGCCGCCTACGACGACCGCGGTTGCCGGGAGACCTCGTCCGTCCTGGTCATGGCCATTGTGATCACGGGAATCAGTACGCCGGGCGGTCCTGAGCCCTTTCGGCCGAACGCCTGCCGGACGAACACTCCAGGGCGGCTACCCACCAGCCGCCACCGTCCGCAGGACGATCGTCAGGAGACAGCCTTTCGGAGCACCGCCGGAAGCGACGGGTCGCACGATCATCCGTCACGGACGAGGCACGCACTAGAATCGTTTGGTGCCCCGAAGATCGCAGCTCAACGGTCTGGTCACCCGGTGTAGGCGCGAGTGACGGCGACAAGCCTCGGCGGACTGCTCCGAGCCTATCGCCGCCGAGCCGGGATGACGCAACGGCAACTCGCCGGTCGGGCGGGCGTGAGCGCGGGCGCGATCCGCGATCTGGAACAGGGCAGGACGAGAAGCCCGAAGCAACACTCGGTCCAGGCCATCGCCACCGCACTCGGGTTGAGCGGGCGCGACGTCGAGCAACTTCACGCCGCCGCCGAGGCCCATCGTGCACAACGCGCCGAAGCCGGTCCGGTCCATGGCGGCCCGCTGCGCATCCGGGTGCTCGGTCCGATCGAGGTCTGGCACGGCGACGTCCAGGCATCCCTCGGCTCCGACATCCAACGCACGCTGCTCGCGCGGCTCGCGCTCGGCGCCGGCGCAGCGGTCGGGCAGGACGAACTCGTCGAACTTCTGTGGCAGCACAGCAAAGCCCAGAACACGGCGAGGCTGCTGCACACGCACGTCGCCAGGTTACGGCGGCTGCTGACCGCCGACGGGCGAACCGACAACGTGCTCGTCGGCGGCCAGGCCGGGTACCGGCTCGCGGTCGGCGCCGACCACCTGGATCTGCTGACGTTCCGCGATCTCACCAGGCGGGCGGCGTACGACGCGCCGGAGGAGGCGTTGCACCAGCTCGCCGAGGCCGTCGCACTGTGGCGCGGTGACATCGACGCGGAGCGGGTGGCGTCGAGCCCGCTCTACACCGCGATAGCCACCGAGTACGCCACCACCGTCCAGACGTTCGCCGCGCTGGCGCGCGGTCTCGGCAAACCAGAACGGGCCCTCAAACCGGTGCGAGAGCTTGCGAATCGGCGTGAGCTGGACGAACCGCTGCATGTAGAGCTGATCCTGACCCTGGCCGCGAGCGGCCGGCAGGCAGAGGCACTCGCGGCGTACGACCGGATTCGGTCCGCACTCGCCGACCAGCTCGGCATCGATCCCGGCGAGCGGCTGCGGTCCGCCCAGATCGCGGTGCTCCGGCAGCAGCATCGGCACGTCGGACGGACGATGGGGTGGACGGCGATCCAGCAGGCACCCGCCGCGCCACCGGACTTCGTCGGCAGGTCGGACGAAATAGCCAGGATCGAGGCTGCGCTCGCCAGGACGGGCCAGGAGTCCGGACCGACCCCGTCCCGAATCGTGCTGGTTGCCGGCATCGCCGGAGTTGGTAAGACCGCTCTCGCGCTCGCCGCCGCACACCGGTTGCGCGCCAAATATCCCGATGGTCAGCTCTACGCCGACCTGCGTGGCACCAGCGCGACCGCACCGGAACCGATGCGGGTGCTCGGCCGGTTCCTGCGCGCGCTCGGCGTGCCGAGCAGGCAGATCGGGACCGACGAGAACGAGGCGGCCGCGTTGTTCCGCAGCGAGCTCGCCAACCGGCGGATGCTGGTGCTCCTGGACAACGCACATGGCGCCGGCCAGGTCCGGCCCCTGCTGCCAGGAACGGGCGGCAGCGACTTGATCATTACCAGCCGACGCCGGATGCCTGGCCTTGCCGGTGCGAGTGTCATCGACCTCGAACCGCTCAACCCGGAGGAGTCGATCGCCCTGATCGCCGCGACCGCAGGATCGCAGCGGACCAGCGCCGATCCCGACGGGGCGGCCGCGCTCGCTGAGGCCTGCGCACGGCTGCCGCTCGCGCTGCGCATCGCAAGCGCGAGGCTGGCCACCCGGCAGGCATGGACCATCGGCGACCTGACTCGCCGGCTGCAGGACGACAACCGCAGACTCACCGAGCTGTCCACCGGTGAGTCGAGCATGCTCAGCAGTTTCCAGCTCAGCTACGCGGACCTGAGTACCGTGGCCCAGCGGGCGTTCCGGTTGTGCAGCATGCACCCGGGTGACGACTTCGGCGCCGATGGCACCGGTGTCCTGCTGGGGATGCCGGCGGCCGAGGCTGACCGCGTACTGGAGGACCTGCTCGAGGCGAACATGCTGATGCAGTACACGAGGGACCGCTACCGGTTCCATGACCTGCTCGGCCTGTACGCCCGCCGACTACTCGCCGACGACGCCGAGGGCGAACCGGCACGCGCCCGGCTGTACAGCTGGTACGCCGACGCGGTGACGGCCGCGATGGAATGGGTGTACCCGCAGCTCGTCCGGCTCGACACGCATGCCGAGCGGGAGACGTTCTTCGCCACCGAAGCCGACGCGCTCGCCTGGCTGGACGTCGAGCTGCCCGCGTTGCTCGCCGTTGTCAGGCACGCGGCCGGGTCCGCCGACCCTTCGCTGGCCTGGCGGATCACCGACCAGCTCCGCGGCTACTTCCTGATCCGCCGGCACATCGACGGCGCGCTGCCCGCGGCGGAGGCAGGTCTGAACGCGGCCGACAGAGCCCGCGATGACGTCGCGCGGACCGCGATGTTGATCAGCCGCGCTCAGGCGCTGTGGTCGGTCGCCCGGGACGAGGAGGCGCTGTCCGACTGCCTCGCCGGCGAGCAGCTCGCGGTCACCACCGGCTGGACGACGGCCGCGGCGTACCTGTCCCATCACATCGGGTGGCTCTATCTGGAGCAGGGCAAGCTCACCGACGCGGAGGAGTGGCTGCGCCGAGCGCTTGAGCTGACCGAGGACGACCAGCTCGGTCACGTGCGGGCGGTCGCGCTCAACGGACTCGGGGTGATGCGGCTGTGCCAGGGCGAGCTGCGGGACGCCGTCGACCTACTCAACGCGGCGCTGGAGATCAACGAGGCGACCGGCCGGGAGACGTCGGCGCTGGCCAATCGGGGCAACCTGGCGAGCGCGCTACGTCAGCTCGGTGCGGAGGCGCGTGCCTCCGAACTGCTCACCACCGTGCTCGCGGCGTACCGGAGCACGTCGAACCTGCGCGGCGAGATGTCCACCTTGGACGAGCTGAGTCAGCTGCACCTCCAGCGTGGCGACGCCGCCACCGCGCTGGAGGTGGCGAGGCGGGCGCACGACTTGGCGATCGCGGTACGCGACAGGAAGGCCACGGCACAGACCGCGGCCACTGCGGCCCAGGCATACCTCGCGCTCGGAGACGCGACGGCCGCCGCCCAGTGGTTCGAGCACTGCGTGACGATCGCGCACAACGCCTACCCGTTCGTGGAGGCACGGGCACTGGTCGGCTTCGCCACCGCCCGGCTCTCCGCCGGTGACCCGGTCTCGGCGAGCTACGCCGCCGAGCAGGCCGTGGCGATCGCCGGATCCTGCGGTTTCCGCCTGCTCGAAAGAGCGGCCTTGGCCGCGCTGCACGCGTCGAGACGATAAACAGAACCGGTCGGCGGGTGGCGGACCAGGTCGGTGGACGTGCCCGCGCGATGGGCAGCAGCACGTCGCGCGGGCACGGCATCGGGTGGGGCCGGTCCGCACCCGATGGCCGGGGGCGGCCGCGGTTGAACCGCCCCGGTTTTCCTAGCGGCTGAATGGGGTGGGACGTCGCCTCGGTGAGGCGGGATTCGGCGGGTTGGTGCGGGGTTTCGAAGTCGGCTGGTGGCAGGTCAGCGCTTAGCGTGCCGCGTGTTCGGCGCGGGCCGGTGCACCGACCTGGTGCAGATATCGCAGGGCTTGACGGTAGGAGGTGATGAGGCTGGTCTGTTCGTAGGCGACGCCGATTTCCGCGCAGTATGCCTGCACGATCGGCTGGGCCTTACGCAGGTTGGGGGTCGGCATGCCGGGGAACAGGTGATGCTCGATCTGGTAGTTCAGGCCACCCAGCGCCGCGTCGGTCAGCCAGCCGCCCCGGACGTTACGGGAGGTCAGCACCTGCTTGCGGAGGAAGTCCTCCTCGCCGGTCGGGTGCGGCATGCCTTTGTGGTTGGGTGCGAATGTCATGCCGAGGTAGACGCCGAACAGTGCCTGGTGTACCAGCAGGAAGGCGATGGCCTGTAGCGGCGAGAGGACGATCAGCAGTGCCGAGAGGTAGCCGACGGCGTGCAGGATCAGCAGTGCGTATTCCAGACGGGGGCGCTTGACCGTTCCGTTGCGCAACGCCTTGATGCTGGACACCTTCAGGTCGGCGGCGAGCAGGGCGAGAAGCGGGAAGAACAGCACGGCCTGGTGCCGGGTGATGAAGCCCTTCAACCCGCGCCGGCCGATGGCCGACTCCGTGGCCCAGATGAGCACCTCGGGCGCCACGTCCGGGTCGAGGTCGTCATGGTTGGGATTGTTGTGATGACGGGTGTGCTTGTCCATCCACCAGCCGTAACTCATTCCGACGCCGAGGTTCCCAGCCAGCCGTCCGGCGAATTCGCCGGGGCGTTTGGTGCGGAACACCTGGCGGTGTGCCAGGTCGTGCGCCACGAGCGCGACCTGGGTGAAGGTGACGGCGAGGAACGCTGCTGTCACCAACTGCCACCATGACGAGCCGATGAGGAAGAACGCGGTCCAACCGCCGAGGAACATGAGCGCGACGACGGTCAGCCGTGCGATGTAGTAGGCGGGCCGGCGCTGCATCAGCCCCTCGCCGCTGATCCGGCGCGACAGGGCGGCGAAGTCGCTGCCAGCCGCTTTCCGGGACGGCATCACGGTGGTTGTCATGCTTCTATCAAACCGCTCGGCGCCTGGATCGTCAGGAGCGCTACGTCCTCCAGCGCGGAGGTGCTAGCACCACGATTGAGCCGTGGATCCGCGGGCACAATATGACCTGTGGACGTGGCCGGGACTGGCGAAGGGTTGGGCCGGTGGGCCCGCAGCGGCGCGCGTTCCGTGCTGGCCGGCATGGCCGGGATCGGCCTGGCGTTCACCAACGTGCCGCTGCTCGCGGTGTCCGTTGTCGCGTTGGCCCTGACTCCGGTGCCGTTCCTCGGTCTGGCGTTGGTGCCCTGGACGATGACGCTGGTTCGGATGCGCGCCGATCTTGAGCGCAGACGTGCCTCACGGACCGGTGTCCTGGTGACACGCCCGTACCATCCGCCCCCGGCGGGGGCCGTGGCCGGTGGCTGGCAGCGCTTCCGGTGGACCGTGACCGACCCGGCCACCTGGCGCGACCTCGCCTGGCTCGTGCCCGGCGCGATCGTCGGACTCACGCTCGGGACGATCTGCGTGGTCGTACCGTTGTACGGGCTCGCGGGTCTGACGCTGACACCGCTGTGGATCTGGCTCGGCACCGGCTGGTACGGGTACGGCGCCGTCTGGTCCATCGACACGTTCAGCGACGCGCTGCTCTGCCTGCCGCAAGGCGCCGTCATCCTCGCCGGCGGCCTGTGGGTGGCGCCGTGGCTGCGCCGCGTCGACGCACACTTCGCCCGGCTCTTCCTCGCGCCGACCAGGTCCACCGAACTCCGGCTGCGCGTCACGCAGCTGACGGTGACCCGCGCTGACACCGTGGACGCCCAGGCGGCGGAGCTGCGCCGCATCGAGCGCGACCTGCACGACGGCGCCCAGGCCCGGCTGGTGGCGCTGAGCATGAACATCGGGCTCGCCGAGGCGCTGATGGCCCGCGACCCCGACGCCGCGCAGCGACTGCTGGCGGAGGCGCGGGACTCCAGCGGGACGGCCCTCGGCGAGCTGCGGGCCCTGGTCCGCGGCATCCACCCGCCGGTGCTCGCCGAGCGCGGCCTCGACGGCGCGGTCCGCGCGCTGGCACTCAGCCTCCCGGTACCGATCACGGTCGAGGCCGACCTGCCGGGCCGGCCGGAGGCGCCGGTCGAGTCGGCGGCCTACTTCGCGGTGGCGGAGTCGCTCGCCAACGTGGTCCGGCACAGCCGGGCGAAGCTGGCCCGGGTCAGGCTGAGTCACCACCGGGGACGGCTCAGCCTGGTGGTGGCGGACGACGGCGTCAGGAGGCGCCGACCCCACGGCCGGGACCGGGCTGCGCGGGATCCGGCGCCGGCTCGCCGCGTTCGATGGCACGATCACGCTGTCCAGCCCGCCCGGGGGACCCACCGTCATCACCATGGAGTTGCCGTGCGCGTTGTCATCGCCGAGGACCATGCCCTCCTCCGTGACGGGCTGACCCGGCTCCTACAGGCCTTCGACTTCGACGTCGTCGCAGCGGTCGACAACGGCCCGGCGCTGCTGCCCGCCCTGATCACACACAAGCCACAAGTGGCGGTCATCGACGTCCGCCTTCCCCCGACCTTCACCGACGAAGGGTTGCAGGCCGCGATCGCGGCCCGCACCCAGATCCCCGGCCTGCCGATCCTGATGCTCTCCCAACACGTCGAGCCCCTGTACGCCCGCGAACTGCTCGGCACCCCGCACGGCGGTGTCGGCTACCTGCTCAAGGATCGCGTGTCGAACGTCGGCGAGTTCGTCGACGCCGTCCGCCGGGTCGCCGGCGGCGGCACCGCCATGGACCCCGAAGTGATCTCGCAACTGCTCGCCCGCCGGGAGCCACTCGCGGTGCTCACCGCCCGGGAACGCGAGGTGCTCGGCGTGATGGCTGAAGGCCGCTCCAACGCCGCGGTCGCGGCCAAACTCCGGATCACCGAGAAAGCCGTGAGCAAGCACATCAACAACATTCTCACCAAACTAGACATGCCACCCTCCGACGACGACAACCGCCGTGTCCTCGCCGTCCTCGCATACCTCAACCCCTGAAAGCAGGTCGATGGACACCAGAACACCCACACGTTCCGGCTCGGCTGGCGTCGCCGGTGCTCAGCTGCGATGTTGTCGGGACGGCGGCAGTGCCTGCTAATGCCGCGATTCGCTCGTTACACGAAGTGACGAGTCTTTCCCGACTCACAGCGCGGGTCAACCGAAGATCTCGACCGATCCCGGTCCGGTCAGGGCGGGCCGGTGACCAGCGGGTCGTGGACCCGGCCGATGAACAGCGGTACGCCGGTGAGCTGGTCGTGGATGACGTACAGGAATGGCCGGTTGACGAAGAACTGCGGCCCTTGCGGGACCGACGGCGGCGGGATGATGACGGCCGACGCGGCTGCGGCCTCGGTACCCTTCTCGTCCACCGCGATGAAGGTCTCGTGCACCACGTCGTCGACGTACAGGGCCGGGTCGGTGCTCATGGCGGTGAAGTCGGCCCGCGGCGTGAACGCCGTGGGCATGCCGAGGCTGCCCAGCGCGGCACCCAGCTCGGCCGGCAGGCGGAACGTCCACCGGGGCAGGTGCAGCCGGACATCGGTCATCCGGAACCCGGTCAACAACGCGCTCAGCCAGGTCACATCGAGATTCGCCTCGACCGCGGCGAGATCGTCCCGGGTCGGCATGACGATGGCCATGGCCAGCTCGCCGCCCGCGTAAGGCACGTCGACCGCACGCCACCCGTCCCCCTCCAGGTAGCCCATCCTGTTGAACGACGCGCGCATGATCGCGACGTCGACGACGCTGCCGTCATCCCGGGTGAACGGCCCCACCGCCGTGGCCGTCGCGGCGAACGGGTACCGCCAGGCCGCCATGAGATAGGTCGTGTTGGTGAGGATCAGGCTGGTGTCGGGGCTCACGGCGCCGGACCCCAACAGTTCCGGGACCTTCGCGTTGGTCCGGTCGGACACCCAGGTGTTGATCTCCTGACGAGCCACCTCCGGCGTACCACGGAAGTCGACCGGGTGCGGCGCGGCGCCGTAGTAGCCGGCCAGGATGTCCCGGAACCCGGGTCGCAGACCCAGATCGAACCGTGTCCACAGGGCGTTGGCCGTGGTCAGTCGGGCCCTTTTGGTTCCGTCGCCGTCCTGGTACCGGCCGGCGAGCATCTGGTCGACGGTGTTGAACCCGCTGTCGAGCGCGCCGGGTCGCGGATACGGCGCGTGGAGCACGGCATCCATCTCGTCCGCCGTGGTCGAGCCGGCGCCCGCCCTGGTCATCGCGAGCGCGAGCCCGACCGAGTACGGCGCGCACACCACGTTGCCGCCTGGATGGATCGACGCCAGGGTGCGGTAGAGGTCGGCCGTGAAGCCGCGTACCGCAGTCGCGGCGGCCCCCGCCGTAGCCGGGTCGGGAGGTACGCGCACCGGATCCGTCGACGTCGACGACCCGCCGAGCCAGCGGGGAGGGCCTGGGGCGGCGGTGAGGGCAGCGACCGCCAGCGGTACCGCCCGCAGGACCGATCGACGCGAGACCATGCAGCGACGGTAGAGCAGTCCTACGGGCAGGCGCCAGGTACAGGTCCTGAATTCATAGAAGTTCGGCAATGTTCGCCGCCTGTGCGGAAGAAGCTGCGCATGCCGGCTCCGGTGGACCGCTGGGCGCGAACGATGCTCGGCGTGATCCGGGCCTTCCATCTCGCGGATCCGGTTGGAGACGTAAAGCGTCGTCGCTTCTGCCGGCCAGAGTGTGTGCTGGGTGGATCTGGCGTAGGGCGTGTCACCTTGACGCTCGGTCAGGCGCGCGGCACCCCGCCCGGATCGGTGGCCGCCGATCCGGCGAAGTGGCGTTAGGGTGGCGGTACCGAGCGCGGAGGAGGTCGACCGTGGACACGGTGAGGGTCATCCTGATGATCGCCGCGAGCGCACTGGTCCTCACGGCCCTGCTGTACGCGGTCATCGGCCGGCGGTGGAGCTTCGGCCAGAGCGTCCTGTGGGTGGTCGTGATCCTGCTGGTTCCCCTGCTCGGCAGCGTGGTGTTCCTGGTCGTCGACCACATGAGGGCGAACGACCGGCGTCGGGCGGCGACCGGCTAGTACTCAGCCGTACCTGCGGTTCCTGGCGTCAGGGTACGTCAGCGGCATGGCCGACGTCCTGCCCGTGCCGATGCGACAGCTATCAGCATCGATGATAGTCGCCCGACCTGCCAGATGATCGCACTTCGTGTCTGATGCCCCTTCGTGGCGGGCTGGGCACGCTATCGCGCTTGTGTTGGCCGATTACATCGTCGGGTGGCGGGCGGGTCCGGACAAGCCGCTGCCGCGGTTCGCGCACCGGTTCGGGTCGCACCGCGGGCGGGGACCCAGCTAGTACTCCAACGTCACTTGGTTTCGGCGTTGGGCGTGGCGTCAGCATGACGACGGCCACCGCGTTGATCATCGATGGTTTGTGAGTGGCAGCAGCATAGTTGCGGGCCGGGAGCGAAAGGTCCCTGCGACTATCTGTGGGCCTGGGTCACCACCGCCACCAGCCCCGGTGAGCACCGGTGGCTGCTCATCCGCCGCAACCGCACCACCAGCGAGCTGGCCTTCTACCTGTGCTGGTCACCTCGCACGGTGCCGCTACACACCCTCGTGACCGTCGCCGGCTCCCGCTGGAGCATCGAGGAGTTGTTCCAGACCGGTAAAGGCCAGGTCGGCCTTGACCACTACCAGGTCCGCGGCTGGACCGGCTGGCACCGGTTCATCACCCTGGCCATGCTCGCCCTGGCCGTCCTGACCCTCCTCGCCGCCACCACCGCGCAGCAGCCCGACCCCGACCCGGAGATCATCGCGTTGACCGTCGCCGAGATCCGCCGACTCCTCAGCGCCTTCGTCCTCGCCCTGCCACTACCCCCAGCGCACACCCTGCACTGGTCCACCTGGCGACGAACATCCCAAGTCCGAGCCCGGCGATCCCACTACAAGCGCAGACTCGGCCACTGAGCTTGAGACTTACTCGTCTAGGGCTCGAGCGTGGCGGGCATGCTGAAGGCGGCGACGTGACGGGCACCGATGAAGGCGTTGCTCTCTACGATCTTCCCGTTCTCGATCCGGAGTACGTCGACGACCAACGCCTCGTAGTGCGGGCTGCCGGGCCGGCGGAGATAGTTGATCAGTGCCGGGCGCCCGTTGGCCGAGGTGGGGAACGTACGCCAGTCGAGCGGTCGGCCAAGGAACTCCGCGGCCGCGTCGATCCCGACGACCGGCGGCTCGGGCGGCATCGTGATCCGTACGTCCTCGGCGAGCAGTGCCCGGATCGTCTCCGGGTCCTTCGCGTTGGCGTAGCGGCGCAGGATCTCTTCGTCCTCGCTGGTGAGCTGCGGGCGGCGCCAGTCCTTCGGGTCCGACGGAGCGCGCCGCCGGAGGGTGTGGCGGGCCCGCTGGAGGAGGCTGTTGACGGCCGCTACGGCGGTGTCGAGCGCGGCGGCGATCTCCTGCGGCGTCCAGCCGTAGACGTCGCGCAGCACGAAGGCCGCCCGCTGCCGCGGCGGCAGGTACATGAGCGCTGCGATCACGGCCAGCTCGACGGTCTCCCGGGCGGCGAGACCGGTCTGCGGATCGTCGGCCAGCAGGGCGTCGGGATAGGGACCGAGCTCGGTGGACCACTCCAGCGGGTCACCATACGGTACCGTCCGGTGACCGGCCGCCTTGCGGCTGTCGAGGAAGACGTTCGTGGCGATCCGGTAGAACCAGGTGCGCGCCGACGCCCGCCCCTCGAAGCGGTCGCGAGCCCGCCAGGCACGTAGGAAGGTCTCCTGCACCAGGTCGTCCGCGTCGGTGACGTTCCCGGCGAGGCGGTAGCAGTGCACGTGTAGCTCACGCCGGTGCTCGTCGAAGGCGCGCTGCAGCCAGACCGCCTGCTCGTCAGGCGAGTCGGACATGTGATCTCCCCGGGGCTGAGTGCTCACAACCGTACTGACGACCGCGGACCCCATCCGTCATCGGTCACCGATGACGATCGCCGACTCGGTCGTCTGTACCTGTGACCGATCCCCACTCCACGAAGGAGATAGCCATGACGGCAACCCCCGCGTCCAGCGCCGCCGCGCCCCCGGTCGTCGACCGGGAGACCTGGCTGCGCGAGCGCAACGAACTGCTGGTCCGGGAGAAGGCCCATACCCGCGAAGGAGACGCGATCGCAGCCGCTCGTCGTCAGCTGCCGATGACCCTGATGCCGACGGTGACGGTGCGGGGCCCTGGCGGGGACACCCCGCTGGTGGAGGTGTTCGAGGGCCGCCGGATGCTCATCGCCTACTTCCACATGTGGCACGACGGCAAACCGTACGAGCATCAGTGTGAGGGGTGCACCTTCTCGACCTGTCACATGCAGATGCTGGACTACCTGCACGCTCGGGACGTCACCTACGCCGTGTTCTGCCAGGGTCCCTACGACGAAAGTGCCCCGTTCGCGGAGTTCATGGGCTATAGGTTCCCCTGGTATTCGGCGAAAGACTCCGACCCGGCTCTGGCCGACGGTCGCGGCTTCGGGTTCATCGCGTGCTACCTGCGCGACGGCGACGAGGTCTACGAGACCTACTGGACCACCGGGCGGGGCGTGGAGGCGTTGATGACCACCTACCACGCCCTGGACCTCACGGTGTACGGCCGGCAAGAGAACTGGGAGAACTCGCCTGAAGGCTGGCCGCGGGTCACCGGGCACCCGTGGCGTCTCAACGGCCGCCCCACCGCGCAATGGTCACGCCCCGGCGTCGCACCGCGATGACGTCCTGATGATCGAGGTGATCATGCTCGGGTCGGCCGCGGTGTCAGCCTGCTGCTGCGTCGTGCCGCGGGCGGGCGCTTCCCGCAGAGCCCGAATGCTTGCGGGTGCGATGGTGGCTGTCATGGTCGCGGTGACCCTCGACGCCGCACCGGTTGTGCAGTACGCGGGCACGATGCTGCTCCTGGCCTTGGCGGTGGCAATCGTCGTCGGCGGTCCGACCGAGCGCGGCCCGGAGGTGGAGTGGCACCGTATGGCCGGGGCCGTGCTCATGGCGCTCGCCGTGCTGATGCATCAACACGGTGAGTCGATGGCTACCCACCACATGGCCGCCGGGCCCCGGACGGGCCACGGCACCGTCACCGGCCATGACGCGGCGCTCGTGTTGCTACGCGCCGCCACGGCGGCTTACCTCTGCTGGATGGCGACCGCACTCGTCCGGCTGCGCAATCGACCGATCACGGACCTGCTCCGTTGGGAGCACCTGGCCATGGGGGCAAGCCTCGCGGTCATGATCTTCTTCATGAGCTAGCCGAGTAGGCCAGCCGGCAGATCAAATGACGTTGGAGTACTAGGGGAGACAGTCCGCGGCAGCCCTCGAGGTAACCCCTTTCCTGGCGTTGACTTTGAGACGATTCAAAGCTACGGTCGCTCACACATTTGAATCTGTAACCGCTCGCCACGAGGCAGGCCAGCGTGCAGCAACGAGTTCCGTCTCCCATGTTTGCTCCATCCGATCGACCACGCGCAGCGACCGCGGCTGGTTGGGCGACAAGGTTCTACGAGGCAGCCGACGAGGTCTTCTGGGCGGCTGAGCTCAACCTGCTCTGGCTGGTGTTCACGCTTGCGGGCGGCGTGGTCCTGGGGATCGGCCCCGCCGACCAGCGGGGCCCAGCAGCCGCCGGCCGCAGCCCTGTCGGCGGGAACATAGGTGTGCCGATTAGGTCCCTGGCCGGCATTCGTCGCCGTGTACCGACGAGAGTTCAGACGTGGCTCTCTCCTGGTCCTTCCCCTGGCCGGGACGACCGTCCTCAACTACTTCTACTTCGCCTCACTCGGATCGGCAGGGACGGCTTTCCGGCTGGCCACCTTCGCGGCAATCCTCGCCCTGGTCGTGATCGCGACGTACCTGCTGCCCATGTCCGTGCACTACAACCTGCGAACGTCCAGCAGCTTCCCCAAAGCCTCGCTGTTTGCCCTCACTCGTCCGGCCGCCTCCGTCCTGCTGCGCGCGCACTGTTCACCTTCGCAGGCTTGTCGTGCGCACCGCCACCGCGACGTACGCCGGCTCCTTGGCAGCTCGTGGTCGCCGTCGGCGGCTGGATCCAGCTGGACACCTGGCTATGTCTGCGCCTCTTCGCCGAGAACGAGGCGCGTCTACACGCGAAAGGACTGTCATGAAGATGGTGTCCCGGCCACGGCGGTTACTGGTCGCCGCACTCGCCCTGACCACCGCCCTGGCCGTCACCGCCTGCGGCGACGAGGAGGAGCCGGCCTCGCTCGACACGATCACCGTGATGACCAAGCTGTTCGGCACCGCGCCCGACCCGGGCGGCGGCGGCGAAGAGCACCGGCAAGCCGTCCAGAAGCTGATCGGCAAGAAGCTCGACGTCACCTGGGTACCCAACGCGGACTACAACGACAAGCTCAACGTCACGTTTTTTTTTTTTGCGCCAGCTGCAGCATCCCCGACCTGGTGGTCGCGAACGAGAAGAGCCCGTCGTTCATCCGGGCCGCCGACGCCGGCGCCTTTCCTGGGACTCGGCCGGCGAGCCTCGATGCAAGTACCGCGGAACCTCGAGCCCCCAGACGGCGCTGGACCGCGCGCAACGTCATGGTCAACGGCAAGACCTACGGCATCTACCGCACACGGCCGCTGCTGCGGTCGGCCGTCGTGTACCGGAAGGACTGGCTGGCGAAGGTCGGTCTGCCGGAGCCGCAAACGGTCGACGACCTGTACCGGATCGCCAAGGCGTTCACCGAGCAGGACCCGGACGGCAACGGCAAGAAGGACACGTACGGACTGATCATCCCGAAGTGGCCCGGCAACTACGCGAGCAGCAGCCCGTACGACACGATGGAAACGTGGTTCGGTGCGCCCAACGGTTGGGGTATGCGCGACGGCAAGCTCGTGCCCGGGTTCGACACCGAGGAGTTCTACCAGGCCAACCGGTTCATGAAAAGGTGGATCGACGAGGGCTTGGTCAACCCGGACTTCGCCACGCTCGACGCCGGCAGTTGGATCGACCCGTTCGTCCAGGGCAAGGGCGGCATGATCATCGATGTCAACGTCAAGGGCACCGAGCTGGCCACCCGGTTCAGGCAGCAGGACCCGAAGGACTTCGACAAGGTCGCCATGGTGGGCAACATGAAGCGGTCCGACGGCCAGAAGTTCTCCCTGCCGTTCACCGGGTACCTCGACGTCCTGGCCATCTCGAAACAGCGGATCCGGACCGATGAGCAGTTGGAACAGGTGCTCCAGACGCTGGACAAGCTCCAGTCCCCGGAGGGCTCGGCCCTGCTGACCAACGGCATCGAAGGCCGCAACTACCGGCTCGAGGACGGGAAGGCCGCCCTGATCAACCAGGACGACGCCCAGGTCAAGGTCATCCAGAACGACGTCGACAAGGCCTTCATCCAGTTGGGCACCCGGGCCAGCGTCGGCTCCGGCCAGTACCCGTTCAAGTTCGACAACGAGATCGAGCAGAAGCTGTTCGACCAGCGGGAAACGCTGATGCAGGAGGACCTGAAGACGGCGGTGCACAACCCGGCGCTCCCGGTCGTCGCGCCGACGGCCGTCGAGAAGGGCCAGACGCTGGACCTGATCATTCCCGACGCACGGATCAAGTACCTGTCCGGCGCGATCAGCGAGGAGCAGCTGCGAGCCGAGGTCAAGCGCTGGTACGACAGCGGCGGCACCCAGGTGGCACAGGAGGTCAACGACCTGGTTTCCAAGCTCCCCAAGTGACGGATCCGAAGGGCCCGGTCCCCGGGCCGGGCCCTTCTCGCCCCCGACGGGAGGCCGCTGTGGCCACCGATCTGGTCCCCGGCGTGGCGCCGGACACGCCGAGGGCCACCCGGCCACGGGTCTGGCGTGCTACCCGGAAGACGCCGGGCCGCCGCCTCGCGATGCTGCTGCGAAATCGCTGGCTCTACCTGATGCTGCTGCCGGGCGTGGCGTACTTCCTGGTCTTCAAGTACTGGCCGATGTACGGCCTGCACATCGCCTTCAAGGACTACGTGCCGTTCCTGGGGTACTCGGGCAGTCCGTGGGTCGGTCTCAAGCACTTCGAGGAGCTGTTCACCGGCCCGGACTTCGGTCGCCTGATGGCCAACACGCTGATCCTGGCCCTGCTCACCGTGGTGTTCGTCTTCCCGGCGCCGATCGTGGTCGCCCTGTTGCTCAACGAGTTGCGCATCCGGATCGTGCAGCGCTCGGTCCAGTCGTTGATCTACATCCCACACTTCCTGTCGTGGACGATCGTGGCGTCACTGACGTATCTGCTCTTCTCGGCGGACTTCGGCGTGCTGGCCGGCTTCATCCACGATGTCGTGGGCGGGCAACGTGCGGACTACGTGGCCCAGGAGGAGTGGTTCCGACCGATCATCATCCTGCAGCTGCTCTGGAAACAGACCGGTTGGGGGACGATCATCTATCTGGCTGCCCTGGCGAGCGTGGACACGCAGCTCTACGAGGCGGCCCGCGTCGACGGCGCCGGGCGGTGGCGCCAGCTCTGGCACATCACGCTGCCGGCGATCCGGCCGGCGATCGTGGTGATGGCCATCCTCACGTCGGGCAATCTGATGGACTCCGGGTTCGAGCAGATCTGGCTGATGACGACGTCCCTCAACCGCTCGACGTCGGAGGTTTTCGACACGTACGTGTACTACATCGGCATCACCCAGGGTGCCTTCAGCTACTCCACCGCGGTCGGCCTCTTCAAGGGCGTGGTCGGTGTGTTCCTGATCGTCGGCTCCAACTGGCTGGCCAAGCGCCTCGGCCAGCGCGGACTGTACTGAGGAGGCGCCGGAATGGCACTGGTGAAGGCCACCGCACGCCGCAGGCCGTCGATCCGACACTACGACTCGTTCGGCAGCCGGGTCTTCGATGCCCTCAACATCCTCGTCCTCCTGTCGCTCGCGGCCATCACCGTGCTCCCGCTGCTCTACGTCCTCGCCGGATCGTTCGCCACCGAGGCCGAGATCGACTCGCGGCCGTTCTTCCTGTGGCCGGAGCGGTTCGTGACGGACGCGTACGACTACATGTTCGCGACCGACGTGTTCTTCCGCGCGCTGCTCACCACCATCGGGGTCACCCTGGTCGGCACGGTGGTCCAGGTGGCACTCACGCTCACGATGGCGTACCCGCTGGCGAAGCGGCACCTGCCGGGCCGCACCCTGGTCATCAACCTCGTCCTTTTCACGCTGGTCTTCAGTGGCGGCATGATCCCGACCTACCTGGTGGTCCGCGAGCTCGGCCTGCTCGACAGCTACTGGGCGCTGATCCTGCCGTTGGCCATCAACCCCTTCTACCTGCTCATCGTCAAGGCCTTCTTCCAGGAGCTGCCGGAGGCACTCGAGGAGGCGGCGCGGATCGACGGCTGTAACGAGTTCGGTGTCTTCTGGCGGATCGTGCTGCCGCTGTCCAAACCCGTCATCGCGACGTTCGCGCTGTTCTACGCGGTCGTCATCTGGAACGACTACATGTCGCCGCTGCTCTACATCAACGACGAGAACAAGTGGACGCTGCAGATGTTGGTCCGCCAGCTCACCGCCCCGAACTCGGACTCGGAGAACGTGCTGAACCAGCAGGGCTCGGCGATCTTTCCCCTGCAGGGCCTGAAGTTCGCGGTCGTCGTGCTCGCGACGGCGCCGATCCTTCTGGTGTACCCGTTCCTGCAGAAGCACTTCGCGAAGGGCGTTCTGATCGGATCGGTGAAGGAGTGAAGGAGTGAAGGTACGGTGGCTGGACGGGCCGAGAAGGCAGGGCACCACCTGGGGACTTCCCTGGGCCCGCGGCACGGTTGACGCGGATACTCCATTCGCGCTGGCCGACGGCACACCGGTGCAGAGCTGGACCACGGCCACCTGGCCGGACGGCTCAGTCAAGTGGTCGGCCCACGCGATCGGCCCGCAGGACGACCCAGCCGCGTCGTACGAGGTGGTGACGGGCCATCAGCCAGGCCCCCCGACCGAGTCCGTCACCGTGACAGGCTCGGGAGATGATCTCCGGGTCAGCACCGGGCCGGTGACGTGGAGGTTGCGCCGCCCGCACCTCATCGCGTCGATCGAGTACGGCGGTCGGCAGATCGTACGGGCGGCGCGGTTGGTGAGCCTGCGGCAGCACCTACCCGACGACGACGGTTCGCGCGACCGCCAGCGGATCACCGCCGCGGTCGAACAGATCACGGTCGAGCAGGACGGACCGGTCCGTGCCGTCGTGCGACTGGACGGTCGCCACGGCGACTGGCTGCCTTTCCAGGTCCGGTTGTACTTCTACGCCGGCGCTCCGGACGTACGCGTCGTGCACACCTTCGTCTGGGACGGCGATCCCGACCGGGACTTCCTAGCCGGGCTCGGGCTGAGCGCCGACGTGGTGATGCGCGACGACCCGCACGACCGGCACCTCCGGCTCGCCGGACCGGAGGGTTTCCTCACCGAAGCGGTCCGCGGCCTGACCGGTCTGCGCCGCGACCCAGGCGCGGAGGTACGACGGGCACAGGTCGCCGGCCGTCCGGTCGGTGACATCCACAACGACGAGGTGGCGCGCCGGCTGCATCTCATTCCCACCTGGAACGACTACACACTCGACCAGACCAGCGCCGACGGCTTTCTGCTGCGCAAGCGGACGGCGTCCGGCCACGCCTGGGTCACCATCCCATCCGGTACCCGGTCAGCGGGATACGGCTACCTCGGTGGTGCGACAGGGGGTGGTCTCGGGTTCGGTCTTCGTGACTTCTGGAAGCTGCACCCGACCCGGCTCGACATCCGCGGTGCGGCGACCGACGTCGCAACGGCGACGGTGTGGATGTGGTCGCCGAGCGCCCCGGCGATGGATCTGCGGTACTGGCACGACGGCTTGGGCCAGGACACCTTCGCCAAGCAGCTCGAGGGCCTCGAAATCACTTACGAGGACTACGAACCCGGCTACGGAACGCCGCATGGGATCGCGCGGACGCACGAGCTGAGTCTGCGCGTCCACGACACGACACCGTCGAACGACGAGCTTGCCGAGCACGCCGCGATGCTCACCTCCCCCGGGCTGCTGACCGCCTCCCCCGAACGGCTGTTGGCCGCGAACGTCTTCGGCGGCTGGAGCGTGCCCGACCCCGACCATCGGCACCAGGACATCGAGGACCGTCTGGACTTTCTCTTCGACCACTACGTACGCCAACGCGAGCAACGTCGCTGGTACGGGTTCTGGGACTACGGGGATGTCATGCACGCGTACGACCCGGACCGGCACACCTGGCGCTACGACATCGGCGGATACGCCTGGGACAACTCGGAACTCTCCCCCGACCTCTGGTTGTGGTACCAGTACCTGCGCACCGGCCGGGCCGACGTATTCCGCTTCGCCGAGGCGATGACGCGGCACACCGGCGAGGTCGACGTCTACCACCTCGGCCGCTGGAAAGGCCTCGGCTCGCGGCACAACGTGCAGCACTGGGGATGCAGCTGCAAGCAGCTGCGCATCTCCAACGCGGCCTACCGGCGGTTCTACTACTACCTGACCGCCGACGAACGGACCGGTGACCTGCTCGACGAGCTCGCCATGCCGGAGGAGACGTTCCTCGTCGTCGACCCGCACCGCAAGATCCGCACGGACACGTACCTGGCCGACCCACACGCCCTGTCGGTCAGCCTCGGCACCGACTGGGGCTCCCTGGCCGCCGCCTGGCTCACCCGGTGGGAGCGGCACGGCGACACGCGGGCGCGCGACCGGTTGCTCGGCACCATGGCGGACATCGGCAAGCTGCCGCATGGCTTCCTCACGGGTCACGCACGGCTCGACCTGTCGACCGGCCGCTTCGACACCACGCTCGACGACATCAGCGTGTCGCACCTGTCGGCCGTCTTCGGCCTTCCGGAGATCGTTGCCGAGCTCATCGATCTCGATCTCGGCCTGCCGCAGTTCGAACGGGCCTGGCTGGACTATTGCCGTCTCTATCTGGCGCCGCCGGAGCAGCAGGAGTCCGAGGTCGGGCAACCACTCGAGGGCATCTCACTCGTCCAGGCCCACAGCCGCCTCACCGCGTACGCCGCGGCGCGCACGGGCGATCCGAGCCTGGCGGATCTCGCTTGGCGCAAGTTCATCCTGGACGAGGGCGATCAGCTCAACCGCAACGCCCTTCAGCGCGAAACCCGATGGCAGTTCACCCGGACCGACGGCACACAGGTCCTCATGCCCGTCGACGAGGCGGCGTTCGTGTCCACCAACAACGCCGCACAGTACGGACTCGCCGCGATCCAGCTGCTCGCCCTCGTCCCCCACGCACGGCCGCAGCTGACAACTCCGCAGACCCAGTACCGATGACGGTCCTGTTCTGGCACGAGTGCGTGGTGCGGATCGCGCTACGGAATTCCGGCATGAAGTGACCCCCTGAGACCGGACACCTCCTGACTTGGCATCCTGCCAAGGAGGAGGAAACGCGTTGGCTCGACAGAGTAAGTACCCCGAGGAGTTCCGGCGTCAGGCAGCGGCGTTGGTGCTGGATTCTGGCCGCACGATCCGTGATGTGGGTCGTGAGCTGGGCGTCAACCACGAGACCCTGCGTAACTGGGTCGACCGGCTGCGACAGGAACGTGACGGCGGCAACTCCGGTCGTGGCGAACTGGGTGTTGACGAGCGGGCCGAGCTACTGCGGCTGCGGCGGCAGGTCGCCCAGCTTGAGCTGGAGAAGGAGATCTTGAAAAAAGCCGCGGTCTTCTTCGCACGCGAGACGGAGCGGTGAACCGGACCGACGTGTACCGGTTCATCGCCGCGGAGAAGACCGCCTATCCAGTCCGTCTGTTCTGCCGGCTTTTCGGCGTCGGACACAGCGCCTTCTACCAGTGGCTACGCGCCGGTCGACAACGCGTGGTCGACCGGAAACGTCACGACCAAGCCCGCGTCGACGTGACCAGACGGGCGTGGTCGGAGCACCGGGGCGTCTACGGCGCCCGCCGGCTCACCGCCGAGTTACACGATCGGGGTCACCGGTGGAATCGCAAGGCCGTGGCCCGGCTGATGCGCCTGGCCGGAATCGAGGGCGCCCACCGGCGTCGGCGCGGCAAAGCCCGCCGCAAGTCCGCGACGCCGGCGACCGCGCCCGACCTCGTCCAGCGGCAGTTCACCGCCGCCGGCCCGAACCGGTTGTGGGTCGCGGACATCTCCTACCTGCGCACCTGGGAAGGGTTCCTCTACCTTGCCGTGGTCGTCGACGCGTACTCCAGGCGTGTGGTCGGGTGGGCGATGACCGATCACCTACGCACCGAGCTGATCCTCGACGCCGTCGGCATGGCAATCCAGCATCGCCGACCAGCACCGGAGCAGGTGATCCATCATTCGGATCGCGGCACGCAGTACACGTCGTTCGAGTTCGGCCGCACCCTGCGCTCCTGTGGCGTCCTGGCCTCGATGGGCTCGGTCGCGGACTGCTTCGACAACGCCATGGCCGAGACGTTCTTCGCCACCCTGAAGACCGAACTCATCTACACCCGCGCCTGGCCATCCCGACACGAACTGGAGATGGAAGTCTTCTCCTACATCGAGGGCTTCTACAACCCGCGCCGCAGGCACAGTCGTCTGGGTAACGTCAGCCCCGACACCTACGAGAAGATCCACCAAGAGTCCCTGACAGACATCGAGGTGTCCGGCCGATAGGGGTCACTTCAGCAAGGACTGGCAGAAGATCATAGACAAACTTAAAGCCCTGACCAGGGTTTCTGTTGGTCAGGGCTTTTTGTCTGTCGGGACGGCCGGATTCGAACCGACGACCCCTTGACCTGTACGGTGCCAGTACGTGTCGCACGCGCTGTGAGCTGGGCCCTTGCAAGGCTGGAGCACCTTCAGGGTCATGGCGTTCCGGTTGATCTATCTGTTCGCGATCCACGTGTTTGACGCCCTGTTCTTCGCGGCCCGCAGCCTACGAGCACTGCAGGAATGTTGGGCAGCGCGGCAACGTGGTCGAGGGTGTCAGGGCGGTTGACAATGGGCGTCAGTTTCCGGCGTCGGCGGGTGGATTGCCGATCGATGTCAGGGGTATCACGCCGTGTGGGTGCTGCCGGTAGGTGCTTGGGGTCAGGCCGTGGGTGGCGGTGAAGGTTCGGCTGAAGTGTGCGTTGTCGGGGAAGCCCCAGTGGGCGGCAATGGCCTGGATGGACTGGGTGTTCATGGCTGGGTCGGTGAGGTCGCGTCGGCAGCGGTCGAGTCGGCGGTGGCGGATCCAGTCGGTGACGGTCGTGCCCTGTGCCTGGAAGAGGCGGTGCAGGGTGCGTAGGGAGATATGGTGGGCGGCGGCGATCGTTGATGGAGTCAGCGCCGGGTCGGCCAGGTGTCGGTCGATGAAGTTCAGGATGCAGGCGTGGGTTGCTTGTTGCCGGGTCTCGGGTGGGAGCGTCGCTTCGGTGTCGAGGTGATGGGCGAGCGTGGCCGCGATGAGGTCGAGGGTAATTGTGCCGAGGCGTGTTGCGTCGGCGGGTCGAAGCTGGTCGGCGTTTTGGGCGAGTTGACGTAGATGTTGTGACAGCACGGCGTCGATTCCAGCTTGGCCGGGGAACGGGGGTGATGCGAAGAGCCGCTTCACCTTTTGAATGGGAATCGGTAGCAGGGCTCGGGGGATCTGGACACTGATTGCCGTATTCTTGTCGCGTGCGCCGGGCTCTCCCGCATAGCTGAGTTGGTACGGGCTTGAGAGGTTGTAGAAGCAGAGGTCGCCTTGCTGGGCCATGCAGGTGCGGCGATCTTGGCGAACGGCGCCTCGTCCACGGAGAGTCAGGTTGAGCATGTAGATGTCGGGGTCGGACTGTCTGATCATGCGTGCGGTGCGAAGCACCTCAAGTGACGGAAATTTGTAGGTCGACAGCTGGAGGGCGCCGAGATCGACTGATCGCATCGTGGCGATGAAGTTGGCCGAGGGTTCAGCCCGGATATCCATCGGCGCGAGCGAGGTCGATATCGACTCGCGAAAGAAGTCAATTCGATCGTCGGCCGGGTAGTCCAGCGCGCTTGCCGTCGTCTGAGCGGTCTGCATCGTCATCCCCCATGCGGTGCATTGACGTAGTGACCTTGAGAACTGGCCTCGATCCACAATATGATGTTGATCGATGCGCTGCCCATCGCTTCATAGTGAAGCAGACCCGGGCCCGTCCGCGGCGCGGAATGGTCACCGATCGGTAAAGCGTGGTTCGCGTCCGCCTGGCGGCACCCCCCGTCGTTGAGACGGCGCTCGTCCTTCGGGCTTGAGGTGTCCGCCGGCGGACACCCGCAGGAAGACGACCTGGCTGATCATGGTGCTTCGAGCTCTCCCCTCAGATGATGGCTGGGCGGTGTCGCGCCCGTGGGGCGCGTACGGATTCGAACAGCTGGTAGCGGCGTTCTGGTAGCGACCGGTGCGCGGACGCTCGCCGCGCCCGGACCAGGCACGGAGGACAGCGAACGGGCGGCGGCCGGGCGACATGGCTTCGGGCCGTTCGGCCGTCGCCCGGTACCGATCGCCGGTAGCGGCGAGCTTAGCCTCGTCCGTGGTCGCCACCGAGCCCGATTTCCGGCGGATATCTATCACGGACGCCGCTGAAGACCGCCGCGACCAGGGCGTCGGCTTCTATGAAGGCCACTCTTCGGTACTTTCCAAGCTGACAGTGCGGGTTCGATTCCCGTCACCCGCTCCACAGACGGAAGCCCTGGTCAGGACCGATGTCCCGCCAGGGCTTCCGCGTTGCCAGGAGAGCTGAATCAGGGGTTGGGCTCTCTAGCTTTTGTGGATCTCACTGGTCACGCCGTCAACCGGTCCTTGGCGGTGAGCCGGCGGGTGGCCAGCGCCGTTGCGACGGCGATCGATGAGTAGACAGCGGCGGTCAGGATCGCCAGTTGTTCCCACGGGATGCTGAGGACGAAGCCGGGGAGCCGCCAGGCTGCCAGCAGCGCGGCTGGGAGGCCGATGAGTAGCCCGATCGCGGTCGCCAGGACGGTCAGGACGAGGTGTTGGCGGATGACGATTGTTCGGGCCCAGCGGGTGGACAGGCCGAGCGCGATGAGGTGTCCGAGGTGCTCCCGGAGGATGCGGGTCTGGGTCTGGGTCAGGGTCAGGGTCACGGCGAGCGCGAGGATCACCACGCCGACGGCGGTGAGGTTGAGTGCCATCGGTGGGATTGGTCTGGGTGGTGTGCGATGGATTCGTGCGTTGCGTGGATCCATTCCGGCGGCGGTGACCGCGGTCTGCGCTGCCTCCGCGTCGGCGCTGCTGATGTCGGTGAAGATGACGGTGCCGGCGGTGATGGGGAGGTGGTGCCGGCCGGCGGTCGCGGTCAGGACGAGGCCCGTGGTGCCTACATTCCATGCCGCCTCGTTCACATGGAACGCCTCGGCGGGGATGGTGGCCAGTACGCCGCTGACCGTATCGGTCTGCTGGTGGCGAAGGTCGACGGTGGCGCCGATCGGGGTGTGGTGATCCCAGAAGAGGATTCCGCCGCGGGCCAGGAGCGCCCGCTGCCTTTCGTTGAGTTTCGTCCGGAGGAGCCGGTCGGCGTCGGCAGCCGAGTCCACGGCCAGCACGAGTCCGAAGGCTTGTCCGGCAATGATGTGGGTCACCGTTGTGCCGTCCGTGGTGGCGAGGAAGTGGATGGTGACCGGTGTCTGGTCGCGTAGGGCGGGTACGGTCTGCGCCGCCTTGACTGCGGTCGGCGGTGCCGGTTGAACGTCCGTGTTGTTGTCGGCGATCTGGACCTGGCCGGGCAGCACATCTGGGTAGACCTCTGCTCCGGCGGTGCGCATCATCGTGTCCAGCAGCGACACGAAGCCGGTGGACAACCCCAGCAGCATCGCGATGGCGGCGATGAGCATGGTGACCCGGCTGGTGTCTGCCAGGAGTTGCCGTTTGCTGAGTCGGGCACGCAGGTTCGCCTCGGGCAATCGGCGAAGGAGCGCTGGGATCAGATCTGGCAGCATCAGCAGCACCGCGGCCGCCAGGATTCCGGCGGTCTGCATGGCCTTGGCGGGGGAGTCAAGGCCGGGGAGGCGCGTCAGCGCCACACCGACCGCGAGCGTCGCCAGTAGGTGGCGTGCATTTCGCACCAGGCCATCACGCCGCGTCGGTGATGCTTGCGCGGTGGTCGGCCCCGACCCTCTCGCCGGATCGGTGCGGGCGGCCCTGGCCCGGGCGATCAGCAGGGTGCCGAAGGCGCAGCCGGCAACGACCATGGCGATGGTCCGCGCGAGGGGCCCGACGGCGGTGGGTATCGGCCCGGTCGGCTGTGCCAGCACCTCGGCCGTGATTCGGGCGGCCACCACGCCCAGGGCCAGACCGACGATGTGCCCCGCCACCGTCGCGACCAGGCACCAGGCACCCTGGGCGAGACCGACACCGCCGACCGCGATTCGGCGGGGCACGCCCACCGATATCATCCGACGCACCGACCGCGCGACGTGACGCCGGGTCAGGGCGAACGCGGCAAGTGTGGACAGCAGCGGCAGGGCCAGCGACGGAATCGTGTATCCGGCTGGTGATCGGTCGATCCATGAGGGACGTGTCTGAGACAGAACCGATTGACGACTGGTATACGTCTGTTGCACCCGGTCAACAAGATCCCCTGCCGCAGGGTCGTCCGACGCCGCTCGCAGCGCCTCCGCGATGGCGGCGATGGTCCCGGCCACGTCGGTGCCGTCCCAGTAGACGACAGGTTGGGCGCGAAGGCGGGTGTTGAGTGAGGCAAGGTCAGGATCCATGCCGGCCCAGGTGCCGGGCCCGGCGAAGACCTCCACGTTACCCGTGAAGAGATCGTCGACCGTGCCGACAACGGTGAGCTTGACGCGTCCGCCATACAGGCTGAGGTGGTCCGGGATGGAGCCTGTCGCCGCGTCGGGATTGACGATGATCGCCTCACCCGGCCGTTCGGGCCAGCGCCCGGACAGCATCCGATAGTTCCCCGGAAATGGGTCCTGTGCCCAGTCCATCTCGATTAACCTGACCGAGCTGTGCGCCACCGCCGGGACGGCGAGGTCCGTCGAAATCACGGCGACGTTGGACTGTCGGTCCGACGTGCTGGGCAGGGCAGTTGCCAGCGACTCCCGGATCGTGCTGCCCGGAGCCACGTCCCCGGCTCCGAATCCAGCGAAGGCGCCGTAGCGCCCCATATCCCGCTGGGCGATCTGCTCCGGGGTCAATGATTGACCGACCAATGCGACGTACAGCCCGGTCACCAGAACCGTGGCCACGAACACCGGAACGACACTGACCCGCAGCCGGCGGGAACGCGCGAACCGGCGCGCGAAGGTGAGGATCAGCGGTCCTGATCCAGCCGGCGGCTCCCCGCTCACGACGCGTCCCGAAGGGATCCGTCGACCATTTCATGCAGAGTGTCGGCGTACCTGCGGCAAAGCGGGTCATGCGAACAGACGATCGCCAAGGTCCCGGCGGAGCAGAGTTCGGCGATGAGTTCGAACAGGTTAGCCGATGTTTTGCTGTCCAGGGAGCCGGTTGGTTCGTCCGCGACGATGATGCGTCGGCCGCCAGCGAGTGCGCGTGCGATCCCGACCCGCTGCCGTTGGCCGCCGCTGAGCTGCCCGGGCCAGCGTTTGCCGAGATCGGACAGACCAACCCTGGCTAGCAGTTGGTCGGCTTCTCGCAGGGCTGCGGCGGTGGTCGTGCCGCTGGCCTCAAGCGGAAGTGCGACGTTCTCCGCCGCCGTGAACTCCTCAATGAGAGCATGATCTTGGAAGACCACGCCGATGGTGCGCAGGCGGAGGTTCGCCCGCGCGGTCTCGTCCATACGCACGACGTCAACACCGTCGGTCTGGATCTCGCCCGTATCGGCGAGATCCAGACCGACGATGAGATTGAGCAGCGTAGACTTGCCGGAGCCGCTGGGGCCGTGGATGCACACGAACTGGCCGGCCATGGCCGTCAGGCTCACGTCCCGGACAGCCCAGACCTCCTCGGCCGCCGTCTTGTACGACTTGCTGACATCGCGGAGCTCCAACAAAGACATGTCACCACTCACGGGTTGCGAGATCAGAGTTTGGTCGTTACTGGGTTGAAGCTACAGCCTGGTCAGCAACCGCCCGTAGTACGCCACGAGCTGACTATGTCCGAGTTCGTAGGATTGACATCGTTGTCGTTGGAGTTTCGTGCCATTGTTTGCTTATAGCCGCCGCCGTTCGCGTTCGCGGCCATGCAGCCGGTGTGGCTCGCGGAGCGATTAGCCCAGGAGTCCATCTCGTCATTCTTTTCGCCTTCAAAGTTGAGGTAGCCTGACTGACCGTGTGGGCGAGTGTAGAGCATCCAGAGGTAGTCATTGTTTCCCCATGCGCACATTCTGTCCGTTGGGCAATCGCTCAAAGCAGCGTTGGCTGGTCCGACTGCGACCACCATGCCGGATGCGGCGAGAATCCCCGCAATGGCTAGCGCTTTCAGGTTCATTGTTCCTCCCGTAAGTAAATGAATCCATGAGCATCTCACCGAGCAGGCTGATCCGTACTTTTCGATTCATTTCAGCCTGCGCGACGCGATGACGCCATCGCAAATTCGTCGGGTGATCCAGGTATCGACGTCGGACGTAGTATTTGCGGGTCGGGGCATTGACTGAGCGATCACGTCGGTACCGATTGAGCCTGGCGGCAAACTGGCGAGCCGGTTGATGCCTTAATGTTTCTTTCAGGTGGATCGCCTGCCATTTACAAGATCTTTGCTTCGGCAGTGACGATGGGGAATGTGTCGCCATCAACAGAATCAGGCGTCTGTCAGGAAGTTGACTATGGAATGCGACAGAATAAACGCAGGCGTCGACACACCACGGCAGGATCACCCTCCGCACCATCCGGGTGCCGCCCGCCCCGGCCGATCTGCCATTTCCCCCAGTCAACCAGGTCTGGCTGATCGAACGCTACGTCACCGACACCGCCGGCAGAACACCTGTCCGCCGTCGCTGCTCGTGGGATATGTCAGGCGAGACGGCGGCGTGGCCGTCATTTCTTACCGATGGGGGTGCAGGCTGTAGGTGGCGGCCCAGCCGAATCGAAATCGCCAGGATCGCGGTGACTCTGACGAACAGCCGAGATGCGCCCTCCCCGGTTGCTACACCCTGTTGCGAACTCCTCGGGTGATATGTCGCTCTTGTCGGCGGCGCGCGTTGGCGTAGTCGTGGCATGTGTTCCTCCGTCGGTATTGCTGCCGGTCGGTGCTTTGTGCGGCCTGTCCCGGCGGCGTCGAGGCCTGAACAAAGCATGCGGTACACCGTCCTCACGGTCGTTGTGTGTCAGTGCCAACCCGTTGACCGTGCGTGCCAGGCTGTCGTCGAGAAGGCGGCGCTGCGTTGTGGTGATGATGGGCGAGGCAGACGCGCTGTCCGCTGCAGGGCTCTTCCCGCATCGACGCGCTGCCCGCTCGGGGGCGGCGAGCGGGTCATCTGAATCTGTCAACTTCTGCCACCGTGCGCCTGCTCAGAGGGCATGTGCACCCAACAGTCGACAGAGGTCTGGAGCCCGGCGTTGGCGGGCCCTCCGGCCAGGCTGGGGTGTTCGTGGTTCGCTTCGGGCTCGGCGCCCGCACCGGCCGGTAGCAACGAGTTCGTGATCTCATCGCGGCGGCGTTCGCCGGGACCGGCGGAGTCGCGGAGGTTGGAGCAACGGCCACGGCGGCAAAACCTGCCGTTGCGGCCCTCCCGATGTCAGAGACATTAGCGCGCATCAGCTTTTAGAGCCGGCACTACGTCGCCGATGAGTGCCCGGCGGAGATCGAAACCGTCGGCTGCGACGTCGCCAACCAGCCGGCGGGCTGCGTTCGCGGCAGGCGGCCAGCTGGACGGCGTCGCCGACCGCTGACCGCTTGGGGCGCCGCCCGTCCGAGCCCTGGCCGGGCCCGGACGGGCGTCCGCGAACTGGTGCTAACCGGCGGGACCGATCAGCCGCCAGGGCTCCAGGTCCGGGTTGGCCCCGGTGCCCGGCACGTTGCCCTGGGTCCACCACTTGGCCTGCCAGACGTTTCCGGCGTACTTCACGGTGATGTTCTCCACCGACTGGCTCGCCGGGTTGTAGATTTTGCCGGCGTCCCAGGCCGGTGCGGAACATCCGCCGGCCGCCGGGGTCACCTTCGCGGCTCCCCGGTTCTGCTCCGGCACCGAGGCGTACGTGGTGCTGCCCAACTTGACCGTGGTGTTCACCGGTCCGGTGGCCGGGGTGTAGTAGACGATCGGCACCTCCAGGCTCTGCCCGGCGGGGATGATCTGGCAGTAGTCCAGGGCGAGGCTGATCCGGTGGAAGGTGCCGGAGAGCCCGGTGCCGGCGTTCGGGCCGGTGTGCCCGGCCTGCACCTGCCAGCGGCCGCCCTGGGCACCGGCCTGCCAGTTGCCGTCCTTGATCAGCGCGGGCGTCGAGGTCGGCAGGTCGAACGAGACGACGTTGTCCTTGCCGCCGCCGAGGGTGACCCCGGTGTTGTTGCTGATCCGCACGGTCGGGGTCAGCGGCCACAGGCTCGCCGTGTCGGTCGGGTACCGGACCAGGTCGACGGTCACGTCGACGGCCGCCGCCGGGCGTTGTACCGAGCTGCCGGCGCTGCGGTTGTCGCCGTACGCGCCGGAGCCCTGGAGCCGTTCGTGTAGCCGGTCCGTGAGGGTGTAGCCCATCACGCAGGGGTTGTCGCCGGTCGCCTCGGCCGGGCACTCGTAGTCGCCGGAGAGCTCCCACATCATCACGCCGCCCGCGCCCTTGCGGTTGACGTAGTCCACGATCTGGTCCAGGCCCTCGGTGTCCTGGATGGAGAGGTACGTCTTTTTCTCCGGGTTCCACAGCCACGCCGTGCGGGTGGTCGCGTCCCAGTGCCGGTCGTACGTGCCGGTCCGCCGGTCGCTCGGGTCGCTGTCCGGGGTGAGGCCGACCGCCTTGTCGTACCGGGGGGTGAGGTCGCGTTCCAGGTTCATGGCGTGCCACATCGGGTTGACTCCCGCGCCGACCTCCCGGCCGTCCGGGCCGGTGTCGTGCCAGATGTTGTCGATGCCGACCGCGCCGTCGCCGCAGGGGCGTACCAGGCCGGTTCCCGGCTGGCAGTCGCTGCCGACGGACTTTCCCCACATGCCGTTACTGCCACCGGTGACGTTGCGCCAGCCCCGGCTGTAGTACGGGATGCCGATGTTGATCCGCCCGGCCTGCAACGCGCCACGGAGGTGGTGGAAGGCCCAGTCGGTGTTGAAGTAGCCGACCTTCTGGTATTCCGGCGTGCTGTACAGCTCGCTCAGCTCCGGGTCCTTGCCGTCGTCGTACAGGGCGGCGTTCGGGCCGACCACCTCGTTCCAGGAGCCGTGATAGTCGTACGCCATCAGGTTGGTGTAGTCCTGGTAGCGCAGCGCCTTGTGGTTCTCCATGCCCCGGACCAGGTAACCGGAGGCCGACGAGGCGGAGCTGAGCAGGTAGTAGCGGCCGTTGGCGGCGGACGCCCGGTCCAGCTTCTCCCGCAGCGTCTTCATCAGGGCCGCGTACGACGTCGGCAACCCCTTGCGGCGGGGCCGGGCATCGTTCCAGTCGTTCGGGTTGCCGGTGTCGTCCAGCACGGTCGGGTACTCGAAGTCGATGTCGACGCCGTCGAAGCCGTACCGGCCGAGAAAGTCGACCACCGAGTCGGCGAAGGTGTCGATCCCGGCCTGGTTGGTGCTGCCGTCGGCGTTGGTGGTCATGCTGTAGAAGCCGCGGCTCTCCGCCCAGCCGCCGACCGAGATCAGCGTCTTCACCCGGGGATGCAGCCGCTTGTACTTCGTCAACAGGTTGAAGTGCCCCCGGTACGGCAGGCTCTGGTCCATCTCGGCACCGGGCACGGTCCAGGTCATCCCGGTCGCCGGGTTGTCCGAACCGTCCGCGCCGACCGAGATCCGGTTACCCTCGATCCAGGCGAAGGCGTAGTTGATGTGCGTCAGTCGCGACCACGGCATGTTCTTGACCAGGTAGTACGGCTTGCCGTCGGCGCCGGTACGGCTGCCGTTGAAATAGCCGATCACGCGCCGGCTCCGGCCCTGACCGAGCCACTCCCGGCCGTCGCCCTGATAGACCCGGCAGTACTGGGCGGTGGTGCCGCTGGTCGGGATCATCCCGTCCGGGCGGCACTGCGCGTGGTCGCTCGGCACCGCCGGCCGGGTGCCGCCGTTGTCACCGCCGGGATGCTCCTCCATCGGGTCGCCGGCACCGCCGTTGAGGCTGCCGCCGGCCCGGCCCGGTGGGTTCCGGGCGACGATCTCGTCGATGAGCTTCCCACCCGGAAAGTCCATCATCACGATGCCGAGCCGGTCCATGGTCTCCCGGCCGCCGAAGTTGTCCGCCCGATCCGGATAGAACTCCGGGCACCGGCCGTTGCTGCCGCGCAGGCACTGGATGAGGAACTCGTTGACCCCGGTCGCCGTCGGGGTGCCGCCGGCGACGGTGTAGGGATGGGCCAGGTCACCCGTGCCGCTGGTGTAGTTCATGTAGAGCGCGTCAGGCTCGTGGTCGTGCCGGGTCTGCTCGCCACGGTTGGCGTCCCACACCCCGTTGGTCTTGCGCAGGTGCGTCCGGACCATCTCCCACTTGTCGTCGATGTTGCTGATCTCGTGAACCTTGTACTCGTCCTGGACGTAGTTCTCGTAGGAGCCGCCGGCCGGATAGAGCTGACCGATTCCGTAACCGCCGTAGATGCCCCCGGACGGTCCGCGGAACCCGAGCAGGACGATCTTTCCGCGTACGGCGCCGAGGGTCGGCGTCGTCGTCTGCTCGGCACCGTCGACCGAGTCCGTCCAGAACAGGCTCTCCCACGCCTTGCCCTGCGTTGTCTGCTCGCGGTCGCCCGTGTAGTAGCGCCCGGTGAGGTACGAGTCGAAGACCTTCCTCCGCCACTCGGTGCTGCCGAAGCCGTCCGCGTCGGCGCAACTCGTTCCACTGCCCTCGCACTCGGCCTTGAGGTTCAGCAGCACCGTCTCCGTCGGGTTCGCCCGGAGGAAGGTCTCGATCTTCGTGAGCACGTCGGTGAAGTTGGCCCACTGGTAGTAGACGCCGTGGTGCACGGTGAACGTCAGACCGGCGTCACCCTTGTCCACCCGGACCCGGATGTCGATCGACCGGATACCGGCGTCCAGTTGGACGGCCAGGGTCTCGGCGCTGTACCCGTGGCGTTCCTGCGTCTGGGTGATGCTGGTCGAGATGAACTCGCAGTCGCTGCCGTTCTGGCTCGCCGAGTGGCCGCACAGCGCGAGAGTGTCGTGAGTGCCGGGAATCGACAGATCGGCCAGGCTGGCGTCGTCCGACACCCGGGACATCCAGTGTCGGTTCGCCTCCGACGCGGATTCGATGCTGTTGTAGTGGTCGTTGGCGTAGGCCGGGGTAGACGCGGAGACGACCGTCGCGGTCGTCGCGACCAGGGTCGCGACGAGCAGTGCGATCGACAGTCGTGGCTTTCGGATGCGTCCCGGCCATCCGGAACCCGGCCTCTTCGCCGGATCCGGTGGGACGAATGGTGGGTGCGTCGTCGACATGGCAGACCTCCGGCAGGCGCGACCGCGCGCACGATCACGTATGAGCGGGTGAAGGTGGAACTGCCTGAAGTCTCGGCGCGGCAGGGCGCCGAAACATCTGTCAGATGACGACGATGTACGCCTGCCCGGGGATTCGGACCTGCGACCCGACCCCGGGTACTCCCCCGCTCCCCCGACTGGAACGGGGGCGCGCCCCGCCGCCATGACGGCCGCTGCTGCGGGGGGTTTGATGTAACGGGCGCTGTCGCTTTCGACGGAAGCTTGATCGACTACGGGCTTGACGAGTGTGATCAGCTGGGCGGATGAGGTCGCTGTCTCGCGTCCGGTCCTGGTACAAGACCTACAGGGTTGCGGGTCGGCGAACGGTGTTCTCCCAACGAACTCGCCGATACGTGGGCCGATCTGGGCGTAGGGCAAGTCATGGGATCGAGCTAACGGATTGTCGGACCGGCCGGGCCGTCGTCGTGCCGAGTTGGTGAAGCTGGGTCCGGATCCAATCGGCGTCGGGGTGGTCGAGCTGATCGAGGATGGTCAGGGCGCGTTGCCAGGCAAGGCGGGCCCCCGTGACGTCACCAGCGGCCTGGCGTGCGTCGCCGAGGTGGCCCAGGATGATGGTCTCGTTGTACCGGATGCGCAGCCGCCGGACCAGATCGAGGGCCCGCAGGTAGCACTCGGTGGCGTGGATGTGATCGCCGAGGTTGGCGTATACCTGGCCAAGGCTGTCCCAGGCCTGCGACGCACCGTGCTCATCGCCGGTCTCCACGTGCAGCACAACCGCTCTCCGGCAGTAGCCGAGCGCCTGCCGATGGTCGCCGAGATGGGTCAGATACCAGCCGACCGCGTTGAATCCGTCGGCTTGCCCGGCCCGGTTACCGATGGACTCGTAGAGGGCGATCGCCTGTCGAACGTGGGGCAGTGCCTCGGCGTAGCGTCCCTGCCGATCCAGCACCCAGCCGAGGTTGAGTTGGGTGTGCGCCTGGCTGGTCCGGTCGCCGAGCTGCTCGAACAGCTCCAAGGCGTGCCGGAAGTGCCGGTACGCCGCCTCGGCGTGGCCCAGTTTGGCCTGGCTGCGGGCCAGGCCCCAGTGGGCGTGGGCCTGACCGGACCGGTCGGCCAGACGCCGGGCGGCAGTCATCGCGGTGCGCTGGACGGCGGTCAGGTCCTGCCAGTAGCCGTGAATGTCGAGGAAGTCGAGCAGGGTCCAGGCCAGTTGCCAACTGTGCCGGTCGAAGCCGGTGCGGGCGGCCTGTTCGACGGCGGCGAGGAGCACCGGCTTCTCCGTCGTGTACCAGCTGAGGGCCCGTGCATGGTCGGCGAAGCGCTCCGGAGTCACGCCGTCGACCGGTGCGGACCGGGTGATCGGCTCCCGGTGTGGATCCAGCAGCCGGGCGGCGGCGTCGGCGCTGTGCAGGTAGTGATCGAACATCCGGTGCCGGTCGCCGTCGTCGGTGCCGGCCAGCTCTCTCGCGTACAACCGGAGCAGGTCGTGGAAGGCGTACCGGCCGGGCCGGTGTTCGGTGAGCAGGTGGGTGCGGGTCAGCTCGATCAGCAGTGGCCGGACCTGCGCCGACGAGAGGCCGGCGAGGCTGGCTGCGGCGGGCTGTCCGACATCCGGCCCGGGGTGCAGGCCGAGGAGCCGGAACAGCCGGGCGGCGCCGCTGGTCAGCGTGCGGTACGACCCGGAGAAGACCGCCCTTACGTCGGTCGCCGGGTCGCCGCCGTGGAAGGGGTCCAGGCCGTCGGCGGCGTCGCGCAGTTCGGTGGCCAGAACGGCAAGCGGGAAGCCGGGCTGGCCGGCCGCCCGCGCGGCGACGACGGCCAGGGCGAGGGGTAGCCGCGCGCACCGGGCGATGATGTCGTCGACGGTGGCCGACTCTGCGGCGATCCGGTCCCTGCCGAGGCGGCGGGTCAGCAGGTCCCGCGCTTCCTCCTCGGTCAGCAGGTTCAGGAACAGCGGCCAGGCACCCTCGGTCGCGACCAGCGGGGTGAGCTGGTCCCGACTGGTGGTCAACACAAGGCACCCCGGTGTGGCGGGCAACAGCGGACGGATCTGTTCGACGTCGCGTGCATTGTCGAGTAGGACCAGCACCCGCTTGCCGGCCAGCACGCTGCGGTAGAGACCGGCCTGGGCATCCAGATCGGCGGGAATCCGCTGCTCCGGCACCCCGAACGCGTCCAGAAAGCCGCGGATCGCGGTTGCCGGGGGTACCACCGATCCGTCGGCGTCGAATCCGCGAAGGTTGACGTACAGCTGCCCGTCGGGAAAGCGGTCGGCCACCTGGTGTGCCCAATGCACGGCGAAGGCCGTCTTACCCACCCCGGCGGTGCCGGACAGCGCGGCGATGACCATCGTGGCGGGTCCGGTCGGGCCTGCCGGCTCCGACGCCGCGAGCAGCGCGTCGAGTCGGGCGAGTTCCCGACGACGGCCGGCGAAACCCGGCACGGCCACCGGGAGTTGCGCGGGGACCGTGCCCGGCGCCGTGCCGGGTCGCACGCTGACCGGTGCCGGCGGCGGGTCGAGGGCGCTGTCCTGTCGCAGGATCGCCGCTTCGAGGTCCCGCAGGGAGCGTGCCGGGTCGATCCCCAGGTCTTCGGCCAGGGTGGCCCGCAACCGGTGACAGACCGCCAGCGCATCGGCCTGCCGCCCGGCGCGGTACAGCGCGAGCATCAGCTGGTGGTGGAACTGCTCGCGGTACGGGTGGCGACGCGTCAACCCTTCCAGTTCCGTTACCAGCAACGCGTGCTCGCCCAGTGCCAGGCGGGCGTCGAGGAGCGCCTCGATGGCCCCCAGCTCGATCTGGCTCAGACGTTCGGCCTGCTCGTCCAGCCAGCTCAGCCCGCTGACGTCGGCCAGCGGTCGACCCCGCCACAGTGCCAGGGCAGCTCGTAGCCGGCAGGCCCGCTGCGCGGGGTCCTGCGAAGCCCTGCTCTCCCGGATGAAACGCTCGGCGACCTCGAGGTCGGTCGCCTCGTCCGGCAGGTTCAGCACGTAGCCCTGTGGGCGAGCCGCGATGGCCGTCCGTGCGCCGAGCTCTCCGCGTAGGTAGGAGATGTGGCGTTGCAGGGAGTTCGACGCAGTCGACGGAGGTACGCCGTCCCAGACGATGTCGATGAGCCGATCGGCGCTCACGGTGTGGCCGGGATGCAGCGCGAGGGCGGCGAGCAACGCCCTCCGGCGCAGCCCGGACACCGGCCGGACCAGGCCGCGCACGGTCGCGTCGACCGGCCCGAGAAGTCGTACCTGCATAGGGCCCACCCCCTGAGGCCTGAGCGCCTAAGGGATCGAATGCTATCTACCGGTTGGCCGTCGCCGTGGGCACCGTCGTACACCGGACAGGCTGCTCATTTCAGCGCCGCCTCAGGGCCACCTCAACCCCCGGTGTCACGGTGTGACCGCAACGCCGTGGCGGTGTTGAGCGGGTGCCGGGGGGCACCCGACGTCGAATCAAGGAGGGGGACGAGATGAGGACTCGCCAGAAACTGATGTTTCTCGCGCTGGTGGTGACGACGGTCGCCACCGTCGGATTGGCCAACCCGGCCATGTCCGCCAGTTCCGTCCAAGCCGGGGAGGACGCGAGACCGAACCTGGTCGTCATCAACGGCGTGCAGTCGGAGACGTCGATGCAGGAACTTCAGCAGCAGGCGGAGGAGGCCTTCGGCAAGCGGCTGCCAGCGGCGTCCGGAGTGACGGCCGTGCAACCGGAGAAGAATCGGATCACCTCCGATCAGATCGATGCGTTGGCGGCCGGAGAGGACGTCACTGGCATCAAGCGGGTGGGCGAACTGCGGAATCCTGGCCCCACCACCACCCTGGAGGATTTGGCCCGGACCTCCGGAATGCGGGTAGCCCGGTGGGTGTGCACTCCCGTGGTCGTCAACGGTCAACTCTGGTGGTACTGCGTACCCGCCGATGTTGTGATCATCGTCGTCGTCATCTGGACCTGATGGCACGGGCCGTCGGCCCGTCCCGGGCTCCCATGCCGCGCCCGCGTCGCATGGGAGCCCGGGACCCGCACGCCGCCCGTCAACTCGCGGACGCGCACCGGCAGCCCGGTGCTGCTGACACGGCGATCAGCATCCTCACACCCCTGGCCGCCACCGACCGTAGAGCCGCCACCCAGCTCGGGCGAGAACAGGGGATCATGGCGCGGTACTGCACTGGTCTGGACTGGAGCGAGAGCCGCCACGACGTCGGACGGAACGGTGGTTACGCAGGTGCAGGTTGTGTTTTCGCTGCCGGCGGCGTGATGTACGCCCGCGGCAGTCGGCCCATTCGCAACAGGTCGGCCAGATCGGATGCGTCCCGAGATCGTTCTTCATCCGCCGGGCGAATCCCTTCACACCGAGCGGGTGCGCCAGGTGCACCTGCGCGCCGACATCTTGCAGCACGTCGACTGCCCAGTACCAGCCGTAGGTCGCCTCCAACACCACCTGCGAGCTCCCACCGGCTCTAACGATCTCGATCGCCAGCACCATCGGGTCGTTGTCGATCCGGACGCTGTCCAGCCGCTCGCCCACCTCGGTCATCCGCACGATCACCGACCGACGCCGGTCCAGATCGATACCGACGATCTGCGGGCCGTCGTGCTCCGCCGCCATGATGGGGCCTCCTTCGGCGTGAGACGTGAGCACGCGGCTGTCAGAAAGTCGCTGGTCGTACGGCGCGTCGGCTTATACCCGGTCAGTAGGCTCGACCGATGACCGTCGCAGCGGAGATTGGCCGGAGCAAGTACGTCAGCCTCACCACCTATCGCAGGGACGGCACGGGCGTCGCCACGCCGGTCTGGCACGTCCTGGACGGTGGTGAGCTGTTCATCGTGTCCGAGGCGGGCGCCTGGAAGGTCAAGCGGATTCGCAACAACAGCCAGGTGATGGTGACGGTCTGCGATCTCCGGGGCAAGATCGCGCCGGGTGCTCCGAGCGCTGAGGGCACGGCCCGGCTGCTCGACGAGGCGGGGACGGCGACCGCGAGAAGTCTCCTGGCCCGGAAGTATGTCCTGTCCCGGCTGGGTAACTGGGCTGCCCGGATCCTGCGTCTGCGGCGACCTCCGGTGATCGGGATTGCCGTGCGGTTCTGAGTCGGCGGCGTGGGGGCCGACGACGGCGTACTCATCGTCGACGAGACCGGCTTCCTGGAGAAGGGCGTGATGTGCCGCGGTAAGCCGTGCCTGCAGCTTGACCCTACGTGTGTGGGGTGGCCGGTAGCGCGTCGCCTCAAGCTTCCTCCATGCGCCTTGGATGCGTCGTTCGTCGACTTCCTCAGCTTCTGCTAACCAAGTGGTCGGTCTCCTAACCGGGTGGTAAGTTCCCACTTGTCATGGATCGCGCGCCGCGGTCCGCCGGAAGGAGCAGATCGATGACCGATGACCACACCGTCGGCACCGCGCGCCCGGATACACCGGACATCGCCGTGCCACCTGCTACCGGCCGTCCGAGACCCCGGTGGTGGCGCCGGCCTCGCTGGTGGCTCAAGGCGACCACCGTCGCCCTGCTGCTGGTGTTCATCGGCTGGCTGGCCCTGCGTGACACCACGCCCGTCGGTTACTTCACCTCAGCCGAAGGCCGAGACCGGTTCGTGGCCGCGTACGACCGGGCCATGGCCGAGCTGCCACGGCCCACCGCGACGCTCGACGTCCGGACCACGTACGGCATCGTGCGGCTGTACCGGTTCGCGGGCGCTGAGCCCGACCGCGCCCCACTCGTCCTGGTGCCGGGCCGGGCAGCGGCCTCGCCGCTGTGGGCCGACAACCTGCCCCGTCTCCTGCGCCTGCGTACCGTGTACATCATGGATCTGCTTGGCGAGCCGGGCATGAGTGTGCAGGCCCGCCCCATCGATGACCATCAGGACCAGGCCAGTTGGTTCTACCAGGTGCTGCTCCAACTCCCCGAACCGCGGGTTCATCTCGTGGGGTACTCCATCGGCGGGTGGACCGCGGCCAACGCGGCCATCCGACAACCTGAGAAGATCGCCGGTGTGACGCTCATCGACCCGGCGGTGACCTTCGCCGACCTACCGGCCGAGACGATCCTGCGGTCGGTCCCCGCGTCCGTACGGTGGACGCCGCAATCGTGGCGTGACAGCTTCAACAGCTGGACAGCGGGGGGCGCGCCGGTCGAGAACGACCCGATCGCCGAGATGATCGGCTCGGGCATGCAGCACTACTCGCTGGATCTACCGGCTCCTACCCGGTTCACCGACGAGCAGCTACGCAGCCTGAAAATGCCGGTACTGGTGATCATTGCCGAGGAGTCGGTCATGCATGACGCACAGCAGGCCCGGCGCAATGCCGAGGCAAACCTTCCCGACGCAACCGTGCTGTTCTACGAGGACGCCACCCATGCCGTCAACGGCGAACAACCCGACCGGATCGCCGCCGACGTGGCGTCCTTTCTGGCTGAGGAACGGTGAGCACCGGCCGGCAATCGCCGGACCGGCAGCTCACCTTCACCGAGCAGGCCCGCCGCGCCCAGTTGGTCGACGTCACCATCCGGCTGATCGCCGAGCACGGGTACGCGGGCTGCTCGCTGCAGCGCATCGCCGAAGCAGCCGGCATTACCAAAGCGGCTGTCATCTACCACTTCTCCACCAAACGCGCAGTCATCCGCGCCGCCTACGACACGGTGATCGCCGGACTCACCGAACAGGTCGGGGCACTGATCGCGCAGGCGACGACACCGGCAGGGCAGGTCGACGCCTACGTGCGCGGACTCATCGGGTACATGGGCGCCAACCCCGATCACGTACGTGTCATCGTCGAGGCACTCGACGACGACCATGACACCGGCATTCCCGACCGGCCCCGCTCACCCGAACGATGGCGACCCTTGGCCGACCTCATCGACGCCGCCAAGACCGCCCAGGCATACCGGCAGAACCTCGACGCCCATACCACGGCGATCATGCTGGGCGGCGCAATCGACGCGGTCGTCGCAGAGTTCCTCACCGACCGCTCCTTCGACATCGACACCGCAGCGGACGCGGTCGTGGACATGCTGCACCGCACAGCACTGCAATGAGATTCCTCGATGGCGCGGTGCTGCGGTCCGGCACCGGTCCGGTGTGGCGCACACCCTGGCCGCCGCGCTACGCGCGCACGCCGACGAGGTAGCAGGAACGCGGGCCCGCTCGCCACCGGCTACGCCATGAGCGGCGAACGGTTGCGCAACTGGATCCGCCAAGCGGAGGCCGACGCGGATGAACGTGTCGACCGCCCGAGCACGGACCTCCTGGAGGAGAATCGGCGGCCAGCCAGGGAGCACGGCGAGCTGCGCCAAGCCAACGAGAGCTCAAGGGAGCGGCCAAGACGTCGGGGTGGCGGGCGTTGACGTTGCGCCAGCGCAGGTATCGGTGCAGGTGGCGGCCCAGCGTGACGTGGTTGGGGTGGTCGGATCCGGCGATCACGAAGGATGACATAGATCGGTGCACCGTCCGGTCGTTTCGCACGGATCGATCTGAGGGCGGCGCGGGTGTTGGCCGCGGATTTCTGGTGGTGGATGACACCCCACATGGTGTCGTCACCGATCGAGTAGCAGCCGTGGAACTGCCGGACGCCGTGCAGCTTGTGATAGTTCGCCGGGAGCCGGTCCGGATGGTTCTTGGGCTGCCAGCCCGAACCGGCCTGCGGGCGGATCGTCAGCGGCCCGAACTCGTCGAACGCGAAGACCCGTTGCGGGAAGTGGTGCATGACGTGCTCGATCCGGGCCAGCTTCGCCTCCCGCTGCGGATCGTTCGACTCCTTCCACGTCTTCGTGCGCTGGAAGGTGATCTCGTGCTTACGCAGCAACTGCCGCAGCCGTTCGCGACCCACGAGCACGGTCCGGCCGGGTTTGGTTGTCAGGTAGTCGGCGAGTTTGCGAATGCTCCACCGAGTGAACGGCTGCCCGAGTTTGGTCGGGCGGGTGTTGGCCGTCGAGACGATGAACTGCTCGTCGTCAGGACTGATCTGGCGGGGACGGCCACCCGCCCACTGAGGGTCCAGGCTGGGCATCCCCATTTCTTTGAACCGGTGGATGACACCGCGGACGCAGTCCTCGTCGGCCTGGACCAGACCGGCGATGACCGGCACGCTGTTGCCGCCGGCGGAGGCGAGCACGACCATCGCCCGACGCAGCCGATCCCTAGCCGCGGTACCGACAACGTCAACCAGAGCAAGGGCGATCAAGGCCCCGCCAGCTGGATGCCCACCCTGGAACGCTGCCGCTAAGAGGGGTCATATTTCAGCCGGCGTTGACAGGCTCTTGTACCTGCGGTAGCCAAGGTTGTTGGGCCTCCGTGAAGCGCTCACGGGGCCTGGGCGCCCGGGTCGGCTGAAGACGGATGCGTGTCCGCCGAGCCCTGGATGCTTCTCCCCCGCGGGGACGATCGAGTAGCACCACGGGGCGTGGTCGGCCAGCATCGGTCGTCGACCGGCCTGACTTTCGTTCGCTGGTCGCCACGACCGCTCCGGTCGTGGTCCCGAACCGGCAGGGCATCGGCGCCTGAACCAATCCGTACGCTGCGGTCCGGACCTCCCATGAGGAGGACGGGCGAGTTGAACCTGCGGCTGCGGGACAGCCCGGCCAAGGGGGAAGCCCCTTGGCCGGTCACCGCATCGAAGCCTGGACTGTCGCTCTCGGCACGGCTCCAGCGGACGCTGGTGCGTTCTCGGGGACCGCGCCACGCAGGAGGTCTAACGGCAAAGGTCGCCGGCTGCCTCCGGCTCAAGCCGGTCCCGCCGACGCGGCGGGCGGGCCGCAGACGAGACTGACTCCCCGGGCCAGGGCCCGTCGCGGTGACCCGACCGGCGGCATCGAAGCGAGCACGATTGGGGGCGTACATCGTGACCGGGTGGACCACAACGGGCCCGGCGGCGGTGGGGTCCGCACCGCGGGCGATGCGGGAGCAGATGGCCCATGACGGCGACTTCGCCATGCGCGGAGCTGTCGGGAGCTGACAAGCGGCTCAGCTCGCCAGGCCGTCCATGCGCGCGTCCACTGGCACGACAACGCGTCCCGGTGGTGACGGCGCCCGCCACGGCCTCGCATCGACGGGGGCTATTTTCCGGACGTGCCAGGTTCCCGCCTGATGGACTCCTGGTAGATGTCCGCGTAGGTGCGCGAGTCCTTGATGAGGTCGTCGCAGAAGGCAGCCACGTCGTTGCCGATGAGCTCCAGGACTCCCTTGCCGGCCGCCACGCCCTCCTCGAAGAAATCGACGATCCCCGAGAGCAGGGACCCGTCAGCCAGCCCGACCGGGCCGACCTTGAAGAAGTACCTCTGGATCTCCTTGTAGACGATCTGGTAGTCCGGCGGGAGCGCCTTGACCCGGGCCATGTGCGCCCGCCACTGCTTCTTGCCCTCGATGATGTCCTGGATACCCACGTCAGCCTCCTAGCCGGCCCAATTTCCGTGCGACGTTCCTGTTCAGCTGCTCGCGCCACCGGTCGCGATAGCTTCGGCTCCCTTCTCCGCCGGCCAGCGCCGCGCAGAAGCCCGCGATGTCGTCGCCCAGCACGTCGTGAATTCGCTGCCCATCCGCCGCTGTCTCTTCGAGTAGCCCCAGGGCGCCGTCGAGAATCGGCGTCAGGTTGCGACCCGTGAAGCCCGAGTAGGGAAAGAGATGAACCTTGATCTGTTCCCACGCCGCCCGGTAATCGGCCGGCAACGCCTCGGCCCGGGTTTCGAACGCCTTCCAATCCCTGGTGAGATCGCTGCCTGTCATGGTCTCCCAGAAGTTCATCTCCCGCCCTCCTTGAGCTTGTCGATCCGTGCTGTGATGTACTCCCATTTCGCCCAGAACGTTGCGAGTTCCTCGCGCCCCGCGTCGTTGAGCGCATAAAACTTGCGCGGCGGGCCCAGCCCGGACGGTCGTTTCGTCACCTGGACGAGCCCGTTCCTTTCCAGGCGCAGCAGGATGGTGTACACCGTCCCCTCGACCACGTCGGCGAAGCCGAGTTCGTTCAGCCGACGCGTGATGGCGTACCCGTAGGTCTCCTCGCCGCCGATGATTTCAAGCACGCAGCCCTCAAGCGTGCCCTTCAGCATCTCCGTCAGGTCGTCCATCGTCGGCCCTCTTCGGTCTCTCGGTACTCCGTGCCACAGAGTACCACTACAAAGTGCCACGAGGTAGTGAACCAATGCCCAGCAGGCGGCGAGCACAGACCACCGAAGCAATTCACACCTGCCCAGGGGGCGACCCCTCCCGGTCGTGCGTCAGGTAGCACCCGAACCGGGGCCACGCCGAGCTCAACCAGCTCGGCGTGCTGAATTCCGGCATGGTGGAGCTCTGGCCGCCACAGGGGTGGTCGGCTCGGTCCGGTCAGATGTCGAGGTCCTCCACGACGGGCTCGTCCTGGATGGTTTGCCGCGCGACCGCGTAGAGCTCGGCCGGGAGCAGTGCCTCGAGTTCCTCGACGGTGTCGACGACGGAGAACGTGGCCTGGGCCGGTGTGCGCATCCATGCCTGGTCCGGCGACCAGTCACCGATCCAACCCCGCCAGCCGGTGGACCACTTTTTACTGCGCTCCGCGTTGAGCCCGACGGGGATGTGCAGTTCCGAGCGGGCATGGTGGACGGCGAAGTGGCCCTTGCTGGTACGGAACAGCGAGTAGGTCTCCTCGCCCTCCGCCTCTGAGGAGGTCCACTCGCCCAGGGCGATGCCGAGGAAGCGCTTGACCGAGGCCCGCCCGACGCCCACCTTCACGGTGATCTCGTCGAACCCGGCTCGCTTAGCTTCCTCGACCTCTACCAGCCGGCGTAGCGCCGTGACGATCGCGGCCGACAGGTTGCCGCCGCTTATCTCCTGCGCGCGCTTGAGCAACGGCAGGTCATCGTCGGCGATGTAGATCGTCTTGTTCGGCATCTGCTCCTCACCTCTGGACAGCAGTGTACTCATACGTGTATGACTACGTACATGCATACGTACACCGTATCGCGGGTTGTACGGCAGGTAGACGGCCCGCACCCGCAGGCTTGCAGCCCATCTATTCGGTATTGCTAGGTACCGCTAGTCAGTGTTACTGTCTACCGGTAGTCAGCATCACCGAGTACCTCGCAGGGAGGTGATCCATGGCCAAGCAGATGACAGAGATGCTCAAGGGCACGCTTGAAGGCATCGTCCTGGCGATCCTGTCCGGCCGACCCGCGTACGGCTACGAGATCACGGCGTGGCTGCGGGATCAGGGCTTCTCCGACATCGCCGAGGGCACCATCTACGCCCTGCTCGTCAGGGTCGAGCAGAAGCGCCTCGTCGATGTGGAGAAGGTC
The DNA here is from genome assembly GCF_050936375.1 of Plantactinospora sp. CA-290183. NCBI lineage: Bacteria > Bacillati > Actinomycetota > Actinomycetes > Micromonosporales > Micromonosporaceae > Plantactinospora > Plantactinospora sp. CA-290183. The sequence continues at coordinate 45,862 of NZ_JBNJMX010000025.1, forward strand.
CCGTCGGAGAAGGGCCCGCCGCGCAAGGTGTACTCCCTCAATTCTCAGGGCCGGGAGTACCTCGAAGAGTTCTGGAGGACCTGGAGCTTCCTCACCGAACGGCTCGAACAACTCCACGAAGGAGACAGATAGTCATGTCGGATGTCGAAAAGGGCGGCTTCATCTCGAAGCTGATCGGCCCCAAGCGGCGGTGGCGGGAGTACAAGGCGCGGGTGAAGCAGCTTCCGCCGAACTACCGCACGGCGGTCGACGGGATCGAGCGGTACCTGATGCACTTCGTGCCGGCCGACGGCGACAGCGCTGCGTCGATGTTCGAGGACCTCGCCGACCTGTTCGAGCAGGCGGCAGCGGACGGCACGCCGATCCGCGCGGTCGTCGGGGAGAACCCCGTCGAGTTCGCCGAGACGTTCGTCCAGAACTACACGGAGGGCGGCTACGTCCCCGCCCGTTCGCGGAAGCGGCTTACCGACGCCATCGCGCGCGCCGAAGAGGAGAGGGCAGTCTGATGACGACACAGCAACCCCCGGCGATCCACGTCAAGGGTCTGGAAAAGTCGTACAAGCAGTTGCGGGTGCTGCGTGGTGTGGACTTCGACGTGCAGCGGGGTGCCATCTTCGCCCTGCTCGGCTCGAACGGGGCGGGCAAGACCACGGTCGTGAAGATCCTCTCCACGCTGCTCAAGGCCGACGCGGGGACCGCTAGCGTCAACGGTTTCGATGTCGCCACGAAGTCGGCGGACGTGCGGGAGTCCATCAGCCTCACCGGGCAGTTCGCGGCCGTTGACGACATCCTCACCGGGCGGGAGAACCTCGTCCTGGTCGCCCGCCTGCGGCACCTCAAGAACCCGGGCAAGATCGCGGACGACCTGCTCGCCCGTTTCGCGCTGACCGACGCCGGGGCGCGGAGGGTGTCGACGTATTCGGGTGGTATGCGCCGCCGCCTCGACATCGCGATGAGCCTCATCGGGAACCCGCCGGTCATCTTCCTCGACGAGCCGACGACCGGGCTCGACCCCCAGGCACGTATCGAGGTGTGGCAGGCCGTCAAACACCTTGCCAACCAGGGTACGACGGTGCTGCTCACGACGCAGTACCTGGACGAAGCCGAACAACTCGCCGACCGGATCGCGATCCTCCACGAGGGTCGGATCATCGTGAACGGCACCCTCACCGAACTCAAGCAACTGCTTCCGCCCGCCAAGGTCGAGTACGTCGAGAAGCAGCCGACCCTCGAGGACGTCTTCTTCGCCATCGTCGGCGCCGACGGCACCAGCGGCGCGGCCAAGGATCGCAACGTCGGCGCGGACAAGTAAAGGAACGATGATGACCAAGCATTTCTTCGGCGACACCGCCGTCCTACTGGGACGATCCCTGACGCACGTCACCCGCAGCGTCGACACCATCATCACGACCGCGATCACGCCGATCGCCATGATGCTGCTGTTCGTCTACGTGCTCGGCGGCGCGATCAACACGGGAACAGACTCGTACGTGAACTATTTGCTGCCCGGCATCCTGCTCATCACGATCGCCTCCGGCATCGCCTACACCGCGTTCCGGCTCTTCCTGGACATGAAGGGCGGCATCTTCGAACGATTCCAGTCCATGCCGATCGCCCGGTCGGCCGTCCTGTGGGCACACGTGCTGACCTCGCTGGTCGCCAACCTGATCTCCCTCGTGGTCGTCGTCGGAGTCGCCCTCCTCATGGGCTTCCGCTCGGGAGCGGGAGTACTCGCCTGGCTCGCGGTCGCCGGCATCCTGACCCTGTTCACCCTCGCGCTGACCTGGCTCGCCGTCATCCCCGGTCTCACCGCGAAGTCCGTGGACGGCGCGAGCGGGTTCTCCTACCCACTCATCTTCCTGCCGTTCATCAGCTCGGCATTCGTACCCACCGACACCATGCCCGGCCCGGTACGCGCCTTCGCCGAGCACCAGCCCGTGACGGCCATCGTCAACGCGATCCGCGACCTGCTCACGCAGCAGCCAGTCGACAGCGACATCTGGATCGCCCTCGCCTGGTGCGTCGGCATTCTCATCGTCACCTACGTCTCCGCCACGGCCATCTACCGCCGCAAGATTTCCTAATGCCACCGTGACCTGCCCGCTGGGCAGGTCACGGTGGCGTCATCAGCAGGCCGGAACACACAGCGCGAGGCGTTCGCCGTCCGGGTGGACGCCGGGAACACGAAGGGTCGGTGCGCAGTTGCCTGCCCGCTCAGCGTCGTTCCCCGCGGCTGCGAAAGTCCCCGCCGCGATTACACCACCGCTGCCGCACACACCAATCCAGTAACAGGCTTTTCGGTCGGTATGAGCGCGCCTCTTCAGATATTTCGAATTTCCAGAAGGGACCACGACATGGCAGGCACGGCGAACGGGACACCCGAACAAGGACACGTTCGGCGCCGGACCGTGTTAGCGGCGGGCGTACTGGGAGCCGGCGCGCTCGCTGGCCTCCCCAGCGGCGGTGTCGCCTCCGCGAACGCCGCCGACCGTGGTGGTGGTGACTGTGTCGAGCACGGCTGGGGAAAGGTCGCCGACGCGTTCCGCGCGAACTTCGAGGGAAGCCCCGGCGAGGTCGGCGCGGCGTGCAGTGTCTACGTGGACGGCCGACCCGTAGTCAACCTGTGGCGCGGCCTCGCCGATCGCGCGGCGAACCGACCGTGGCGCAGGGACACCGTCGCGCAGGTGGCGTCCACGACGAAAGGCGCGACCGCGATCTGCGCCCACTTGCTGGCCCAACGCGGTGAGCTGGATCTGGACGCCCCGGTGGTCCGGTACTGGCCGGAGTTCGGCGCCGCCGGCAAGGAGCGGATACCGGTGCGCTGGCTGCTGTCCCACCAGGCCGGTCTGCCGATCGTCGACGGACCGCTGACGTTCGCGCAGGCGTGCGCCTGGGACCCGGTCATCCGTGCGCTCGAGGCACAGAAGCCGCTGTGGCGGCCCGGCACGGAGCACGTCTACCACGCCGTGACTTACGGGTTCCTGGTCGGAGAGGTCGTGCGTCGGATCACCGGCAAGTCACTCGGCACGTTCTTCGCCGACGAGGTCGCCCGTCCGCTCGGACTGAGCGCCTGGATCGGGCTGCCCCAGCAACACGAGGCACGGGTGTCCCCGCTGCACTACGCCGCTCCGTTCAGCCTGGAAGAGCTGATCGCCGGGATGATCGAGTTGACCGGGCTCGACGCGGACACGGTCACCGCGTGGGTCAACGCCATGTGGGCGCCGGGATCGGTCCAAGCCCGCGCCGGTGAACTCGGCGGCGCCCTGGACAACACGTCCGAGTACTTCACCACGCGTGCCTGGCGGGCGGCTGAGTTCCCGGCCGCGAACATGGTCGCGGACGCACACTCGCTGGCCCGGATGTACGCCGCCACGGTCAGCACCGTCGACGGAGTCCGGCTGCTGAATCCGTCAACGGTCAGGAGAATGACAGCCGTCCAAACCGATGAAACGCCGATGCACGGACTGCCCCCTGGGCTGATCATCCCAGCTGACCGCTCCTTCTACATGTCGCTCGGATTCATGCGAGCCTGCCCGCCGATGCCGATGGTCGGGCCCAGGTCGTTCGGCCACCCGGGCTCCGGCGGATCAATCGGCTTCGCCGACCCCGACGCCGGTGTCGGCTTCGGCTACGTCACGAACCTCTGGAACTTCCGGCCCGACGACCCACGGGCGTCGAACCTGGCCAAGGCCGTCCGAGCCTGCCTCGGATGACGGGGAACTGGCGTGACGGAACCGCAGGAGACGGTGCGGGAGTGGGCCGCAGCGGCATCCCGGCCCCGGGGTGGGCGTCGCCGAGGACGGACGGATCGAGGCCGAGGCCGCCGGCATCGCAAACCTGAACAGCGTGTCCGGCGTCGCGATGACGCCGACACGCTGCTCCTGACCGGGTCGTTGTCGTGATCGGTCTGTAACGGGTACCAGGCCGGCAGGGTAGGGGCGAGCGCGCCGCCGACGTCGAGGGCGTCCAGGGGCAGCGACGGGTCGGCGTCGGTGATGGTGCACGCCGCGCCGGGCCAGGCGCCGCGGATCGCGGCCTGGATCGAGCCGTGCGCAATGGTGGCCGGCGCCCAGACCGCGATGGTCAGTTCCCGGCCGCTCCACCGGTACTCCACGGCGAGGCGCGCGCGGCCGTCGCGCAGGCTGCGGCGCCAGCCGGTGTGCAGGATCTCGGCGAGGGTGGCCCAGAAGGTGGCGGCGCCGTCCGGGTCGACCTCCGGCGGCGGGCTGATGGTGATCAGCTGCGCGTGCCGGGTCATCCGGGCGTTTCGGCGGCGGGCCACGACGGTGCGTGCGGCGTAGCCGCCGGCGGCGATGAGCAGGCCGACGAGCGCGAGCCACGGCCGGTCCCGGCACCAGCCGCCGGCGGCGGTGGCGGTGTCGAGGAGCCACTGCGACGGTCCGGGCAACGGCGGCGCCGACGGTACCGGCGGCGTGGAGGACGGTGCGGGCGCGGGAGCGAGCGTGGAGACGATGCGGGCGAGTACGAGGCTGGTGTTCACGGGTTAGGCCCTTCCGGAGAAGAAAAAGGGGCCGTGAGCCGCCAGTGTTGGCGGCCCACGGCCCTCGGATGCTTCGGCTATGCCACGGTCGGTTTCCGGTCGCCGGCAGGTGCGGCGGGGGTTACTCGGGCGGCGGTGAGGTCGATCGTCTCGCCACGGCGCCTGCTGTCGACGCACCCGTCGGCGGGCGCTGCGGCAGCCAGCAGAGGTCGAGGATGCGATGGGCCACCAGACCACTGCTCTCGTCGCGCAGGCTCGACCAGTTGCTCGGGCCCAACGGCGCCCGAGCCTGTTCGGCGCGGGGAGCAGAGGGTTGCTCGGGCCGGTGTGAACGACGGGCCTCGGTCTGCCTGGGAGCGCTGGGACCAGGCTCGCGGCGGGCCGGAGACCTAGCCTGGTCGTCATGGCCACTTCGAAACTGGGCGACTACCTGCGGGGCCGACGCGAACAGATGCAGCCACGCGACGTCGGGCTGCCCGAGGGTGGGCGGCGACGCGTCTCCGGACTACGCCGGGAAGAGGTCGCGATGCTGGCCCGGATCAGCGTCGACTACTACCTGCGGCTGGAGCAGGGCCGGGAGCGGCGGCCGTCGCCGCAGGTCCTGGACGCCCTGAGCGACGCGTTGCTGCTCGACGACGACGGCCGGCTGCACCTGTACCGGATCGCGGCGCTGACTCCGCTGCCCCGCGGCGCGGGAAGTAACGAACGCGCGGACCCCCACCTGCTGGCGATGGCTGAGCTGTGGGACCGTACGCCGGCCCTGATCCTGGGGCGGGCCTACGACGTCCTGGCCGCGAACACGTTGGGGCGTGCGGTGTTCCATCACCTCGAACCCGGCGCGAACCTGCTGCTTGCGGTGTTCCTCGACCCGTCCACCCGCTCGTTCTACCTGGACTGGGAAAAGGCCGCGGCGAACGCGGTCGCCGCATTGCGGTTCCTCGAGGGTGCCTGGCCCCGCGATCCCCGGATCCAGGAGGTGCTGCGGACGGCCACGGAGCACAGCCGCGAGTTCACCGACCTGTGGCGGCGACGGGACGCCCGAGGCAAGTCCGACGCGGCAAAGGTCCTGCTGCATCCCGAGGTCGGCGAACTCACCCTCCGCATGCAGACCTTCGACGTGCGTTCCGCGCCAGGGCAGCAACTGGTCGTGTACCACGCCCAGGAGGGCACCCGGACCGCCGACGCGCTGCGCCTGCTCGGCTCGCTCGCGGCGCCGGCACCCGAACGCCGTGCTGGCTCGCGCGGGAGGATCTCATGAGGGGCCGCCTCGGAGTCGTGCTCAGCGGCGCGTGCGCCGCCGTGCTCCTCGCCGCGTGCTCCGTGGGGCCGGGCAGCGGACGACCCGCCGTTCCTGACGACGCCGCGCAGCCTCAGCAGCAGGATCCCGCGCCACCCGCGAACGGAACACCACCCACGCCGACCCCGGGGACAGCGCAGACCGAGGCCGCGGGGGCGTCACCGCATCCGTACCTCGGAATGTGGGTGACCTCCGACGGGCACATCCGTCAGGAGCTACTCCCGAGCGGCCGCTACGACGAGGCCCGCGGAGACCGGCAGAGCGCCTACACGGGTTCCTACCGGATCATCGGCGACAGGATCGATTACATCGACGACACCGGATTTACCGCGGACGGAACCTTCGACGGAGACATCCTGCACCACGGGGGTTACGTCTTCTACCGCGAGGGCAGCGGTGCGCACCGACGAGCGGAAGAGGGACGACGATGACGAGCGGCACTTCGGGGCAGAGCCGGCGGGTACTCATGACGGCAGCGCTGACCGGCGGGCTGACGATGCTGGCCGGAACCGCTCCCGCCTCGGCGGGACCGCGCGAGGATGGCGGCGGGCCGGCTTCCGGCCGGTCGGCCCGGGAACGCCGGAACAAGGCGGCCGTGCTCCGGGCGTTCGCGCAGCAGAACGCGGGCGGCGACCTCTACGAAATCCTCCACGACGACATCGACTGGACGATCGTCAACGGGCGCACCTACACGTCGAAGGCCGAGTTCCTCGCCGAGGGATCGGCACCGGTCATGGACCGGCTGGTGCCGCCGCTCGTGATGACCGTTCAGGATCTGTGGACCGAGGGTGACATCGTGATCGTCCGCTTCGTGGGCGACGCGACGGCGATCGACGGCATCCCGTACCACAACGAGTACTGCTGGGTCTGGCAGCTGCGGGGCGGCCAGGTTGTGCGCTGCCATGCGTTCCTGGACATGCTCGCCGTACGGGAGCTGGTCGAGCGCGTCGATCTGGACTGACTGCGTCGGGACGGTTGTGGTCGGATCGGGATGCGGTTCCGGTTCCCGACTCGGTCGCCACCTGTGCCGATGGTTCCCACCACGATGCCAGCGCGCCTCCTCCCGGGGAGGGAGGGGCGGTGAACCCTCCAGGCCCCCAGCGCCATCACGTCGGCACCCGGCTCCGAGGACGCCGGGCTGTTCCGGTTGCAGACTCAGGTTCCACGATCGGCACCGTTACCCGACGGACCTCAACGGACGGAGATGGCTTGAAGGCCGACCAGATCAGTATCAGCCGGCGTCCGCCCCCGAAGGCGCCTGGTGGGTGGCGCCAGGCTCGCCACAGGCTTCTGAGCGTGCTCAGTGCCGTGGTGCTGGTCCTGGCAACGCTCGCGATGCCGCTGGCGGGCGCCG
>NZ_JBNJMX010000007.1:0-262951 GCF_050936375.1 Plantactinospora sp. CA-290183
TGCCTGGCGCCGTAAGGACCGAGGCCGGCGATACTGAGGACACACTCAAGCAGGTGGAGAACGGCGCCAAGGCAACCTTCAACTATTTCAGGCAGCAACAGACTCCACCCGGCGCAACTTCCACTGGCACCGCCCCACCCAAACCGGTTCAATCCCAAGATCGCCCTCCCCAGGTAGATAACCCGGTTACCGCCGTCGTCATGGCAACAGGAGCAATCGCCGTTGCCGCCAAAGCGGTGTGGAGCCACACCCGGAGTCAACGACCGAGAAAGCAGAAGGATGACGATAAAGGCTGAGTTGCCAGCATACGTTCGGGCCCTGGTTCGGGGGGACCACCAGGCGCATGACCAGCTCCAGGCACAGCTTGACGCTGAAGGCTGGGACGAGCCCGCTTCCTCTCGTCGCTGTTCTTTCTAGCCGTCGATCGCCGCTTCGGCGAGAACGCAACACCGGCCGAGGTCATCAAGTTTGTGGCGGAGCTGCGGGCAGACCTGGCGAACGGAGGACCCGAGATCAACGCCGAGAGCGCCGAAGCTCTGATCAACGCGAACATCGATCCCGACGTGGAATATGACATTGAGCCAGGCATGATAGGCAAGATTCAGGCCGCCACGGTGTACAAGGTCCTAACCGACGAGGGCATTACTGATGTAGACCTGGAGGCATTCCTAAGCGAAGCAACTAACCTCGCCAATAGGCAATAGTTAACCAGTGATTGACGGATGGGGTCGGCCGGCGCAAACTCCCGGACGAGCTGGCCGGACCTACCAGCCGGCTACACCGCCGCCTGACCCGGTGGACCGGTGGCCCTACGCTGCGGACATGGCCAGACGAGTACACATCGCCTATCTGTCGATGTACCTGGGCCTGCTGGTGGCCGGACTCCTCCTGGACCTCTCCTGGGAAATGGCGGTGCTCCTCGGTGCTGTCGTGATGCTGCCCGTCGCCGTAGCGGACATCGTGACGACCAGGCGACGGGCTCACCGCCCCACCTGCGGCGACGTCACCTAGCACCCGCTCGGACCGCGAAGCCAGCACCCGGCGCCAGCCCCGCCAGCGGTTCGGGACGCTCGACGTCCCTTACTCCAGGCGCTTCTCGACGGCGTCCAGCGCCGCCGGTACCGAGTCGACCACGATCAGCAGGTCCATCGCGCCGCTCCGGACGAACGCCGTACCGGCCAGCCCGTCGAGCCAGTCCCGCAGCCCTCGGTAGAAGCCGTCGACATCCAGCAGGACCACCGGCTTGCGGTGCATGCCCAGGGTGGCGGTGGTCCAGACCTCGAAGAGTTCGTCCAGGGTGCCGAGGCCGCCGGGCAGGGTGATGAAGGCGTCCGACTTGTCGATCATCGCCGTCTTGCGGCTCGCCATCCCCTCGGTGATGACCAGCTCGTCGGCGTGCCGGTCGGCGACCTCCAGATCGACCAGCGCCTGCGGGATGATCCCGAGGGTCTTCCCGCCCGCCGCCCGGGTACCGTCCGCGACCGCGCCCATCATGCCGACGCAGCCGCCGCCGGAGACCAGGGTGTGGCCCCGCCGGGCGATCTCACCACCGGTCTCGGTGGCGAGGTCGAGCCAGCGCTGCTCCAGCCGGCGGGACGACGCACAGAAAACGCAGATCGCCGCCACGCTCAGCGCTCCCCGCGACCGCGGGCCGGCGACTCCTGCGCGGCCTCGGTCTGGGCGATCGCCGTCTCCTGCACCGACTCGTGCTCGGCGGCGAGCGCGGCGTCCGCCTCCACGATGTGCCGTACCGCCGCGTCCACGTCGTCGGTCACGACGATGAGTTCCAGGTCCGCCGAACCGATCTTGCCGTCCGCCGCGAGCGTGTCCCGCAGCCAGTCCACCAGCCCACCCCAGTACGCCTCCCCCATCAGTACGACCGGGAACCGGGTGACCTTGCCGGTCTGCACCAGCGTCAGCGCCTCGAAGAGTTCGTCGAGGGTGCCGAAGCCGCCCGGCAGCACCACGAACGCCTGGGCGTACTTGACGAACATGGTCTTGCGGGCGAAGAAGTAGCGGAAGTCGATCGCCAGGTCGACCCACTCGTTGATGCCCTGTTCGAACGGCAGCTCGATGCCGAGCCCGACCGAGAGGCCGCCGGCCTCGGTGGCGCCCCGGTTGGCCGCCTCCATCACCCCGGGACCGCCACCGGTGATGACCGCGTAGCCGGCGCGGGCCAGCCGGGCACCCAGTTCCTCGGCCAGGATGCACTCCGGGCTGTCCGGCTTGCTCCGCGCCGAACCGAAGACGCTGACCGCGGGCGGCAGGTCGGCGAGGGTGTCGAAGCCCTCGACGAACTCGGACAGGATGCGCAGCGCCCGCCAGGCGTCCCGGGTCTTCCAGTCGCCCCGGGTCCGGGAGTCCAGCAGACGCTGGTCCGCCGTGGCGAGCGGGATCGCCTCCCGGCGCAGTGTCACCGCACCCCGGTGCCGTTCCGGTCCGGGATCGCGACCCACGCCGCGCTGCCTGCTCTCGTTCATGGGTCCACGTTAGTGGGAGGCGCCGGACGGGGTGCCGGGTCACCCGGTCCGGTGGCCACGACCACCCGCACGGCGGGACCTGCGGCGACGCGGACGAAACCTGTGTCCTGGGTGACAAAGATCCAACAGATAAAGGCAACCGTACGACGGGCTCGGGCGTCTTACCATGCAACAGGGGAAACGCGCGGTGCCCATGACCGCCGTGCACCTTCGGGGGGCAATCGTGATGACCAACGGGGAGATCGTCCGGCTTCGGCGGCAGATGCAGCGCCGGATCCGGGCGGTGGTGGCGGAGCGCCGGATGGCACGCCAGGGCATGTCGCCCTGGGACGACGACGGCGAGCAGGGGCCGGACGGGACCGAGCCCCACGGACACCACACCGGGATGTGACCCGTCGTCCGGCGGGCGGGATCGGGTCCCGCCCGCCGGCTGACGGCGTTCGGCCGGGTCAGGCCGCGCGGGTCACTGCGCGGCGAGCCAGCGGTGCAGCGTGGCCGCCCCGTCCCGGATCTTGCCGATCTCGACGTGCTCGTCCGGGTGGTGCGCCAGGTTGGGGTCGCCCGGACCGAAGTTCAGCGCCGGGATGCCGAGCGCGGCGAACCGGGCCACGTCCGTCCAGCCCAGCTTCCCGATCGGCGCGGCACCGACCGCCGCCAGGAACTCCCGGGCCGCCGGCGCGGCCAGTCCGGGCAGCGCACCGGGCGCGCAGTCGGTGACCTGCACCTCGTAGCCCTCGAAGACCTCGCGGACGTGCGCCTCCGCCTCCTCCGCCGTACGGTCCGGGGCGAAGCGGTAGTTGACCTCCAGCTCGCAGAGGTCGGGCACCACGTTGCCGGCGATCCCGCCGCTGATCCGGACCCCGTTCAAGCCCTCCCGGTAGACGCAGCCGTCGATGGTGACGGTCCGGGCCTGGTACGCCACCAGCCGGTTCAGCGCGGCGGAGATCCCGTGGATCGCGTTCATGCCGTTCCAGGACCGGGCCGAGTGCGCCCGCCGGCCCCGAGCGGTCACCTTCAGCCGCATCGTCCCCTGGCAGCCCGCCTCGACCACGCCGTGGGTCGGCTCCAGCAGGACCGCGAAGTCGGCGTTCAGCCACTCCGGATGCGCCTGCGAGACCAGGTTCAACCCGTTGTACCGGGAGGTGATCTCCTCGGCCTCGTAGAAGAAGTACGTCACGTCGTACCGGGGCTCGGGCACGCTGACCGCCAGGTGCAGCGCGTACGCGACACCGGACTTCATGTCGGAGGTGCCGCAGCCGTAGATCAGGTCACCCTGGAGGGTGGACGGGAAGTTGTTGTTGATCGGCACGGTGTCCAGGTGGCCCGCCAGCACCACCCGCTGGGCCCGGCCCAGCTCGGTACGGGCCATGATCGTGTTGCTGTGCCGCCGTACGACCAGGTGCGGGACGGAGCTGAGGACCTCCTCGACGCAGTCCGCGATCTCCTTTTCGTTGAGCGAGACGGACTCGATGTCGACCAGGGTGCGGGTCAACGCGACCGGATCGGCCAACACCTCAGGGGTGAGCGGGTTCTCCATGCTGGGAGACGGTACCGTCAAGGTCGGTTGGCCGGGACGCGTCCCACTGGCATGAATGCGAGGTAGCACGGGTGACGACCGCAGACTCCGCCTGGGGGATCGGAGTGGCCACGATCGCCGGTGACCAGGTCCTCGACACCTGGTATCCGACCGGCAAGCTGGGCCTCGGCTCCTCTCCGCTGGTGGCCGGCGAGGACAGTGACGTACTCGACCTGCCCCCTGGCGCGATCGGCGAGCGCGCGCTGCCCGGGCTGCGTACCGCCGTGGTGGTCACCGAGATCGGTTCGCTGGCCGACCCGATCAAGGACGCCTCCGACGCGTACCTCCGGTTGCACCTGCTCTCCCACCGCCTGGTCCGGCCCAACGAGCTCAACCTCGACGGCATCTTCGGGGTGCTGGCGAACGTGGCCTGGACCTCCGCCGGGCCGTGCCCGCCGGACCGGGTCGACGAGCTGCGGGTGATCGAGCGGGCCGCCGGCCGGCACCTCGCGGTCTACGGGGTCGACAAGTTCCCCCGGATGACCGACTACGTGGTCCCCGCCGGCGTGCGGATCGCCGACGCCGACCGGGTACGCCTCGGCGCCCACCTCGCCGCCGGCACCACCGTGATGCACGAGGGCTTCTGCAACTTCAACGCCGGCACCCTCGGCGCCTCGATGGTCGAGGGCCGGATCGTCGCCGGGGTCGTCGTCGGCGACGGCTCCGACGTCGGGGCCGGCGCCTCGATCATGGGCACCCTCTCCGGCGGCGGCAAGGAGAAGGTACGCATCGGCGAGCGGAGCCTGCTCGGCGCCAACGCCGGCATCGGCATCTCCCTCGGCGACGACTGCGTGGTCGAGGCGGGCTGCTACATCACCGCCGGCTCCAAGATCACACTGCCGGACGGCCGGGTGGTCAAGGCCCGGGAACTCTCCGGGGTCGACGGGCTGCTCTTCTGGCGCAACTCGGTCACCGGCGCCCTGGAGGCCCGGCCGCGCACCGGCCGGGGCATCGAGCTCAACGCCGCCCTGCACGCCAACGACTGAGCCGGACACGGACGCGGCGGGCGGGATGGACACGGCACCGGACGGCCGCTCGCAGCGGGACCGGATGCTGGCCGGTGACTACTACCGTGCCGACGACCCCGAACTCGTCGCCCTGGCCCGCCGCGCCAGCGTGCTCGTCCAGCGCTACAACACGACCGACGCCGCCGAGCCGGAGCGGCACGACGCCCTGCTGCGCGAACTGCTCGGCACCGTCGGCACGCAGGTGGTGGTCCGGCCGCCGTTCTACTGCGACTACGGCTCGCAGATCCGGATCGGCGACCGGTCGTACCTGAACTTCAACGCCGTACTGCTGGACGTCGCGCCGATCGAGATCGGCGCGGACGTACAGATCGGGCCGAACGTGCAGCTGCTGACCCCGCACCACCCGCTCGAGCCGGAGCCGCGCCGGGCGAAGTGGGAGGCGGCCCGGCCGATCAGCATCGGCGACAACGCCTGGCTGGGCGGCGGGGTGATCGTGCTCGGCGGCGTCACCATCGGCGCGGACACCGTGGTCGGCGCCGGCAGCGTGGTCACCCGGGACCTTCCGCCCGGAGTCCTCGCCCTGGGCAACCCCGCCCGCACCCGCCGCCGCCTCCCCTCCTGACGGCGCGGTCGGTCCTGCGGGCGCCGGGACTAGTCCTACGACGGTGCCGGCGGCGGGTGGGCGTCCAGCCAGCGCAGGGCGTCGGCGTCGCGCAGCGGCCGGGAGAAGAGATAGCCCTGCCCGGCGCCGCAGCCCATGTCCAGCAGGATGGTGCGGACCCCCTCCGTCTCGACCCCCTCGGCGATCACGTCCAGGCCCAGCGTGCCGGCCAACCGGATGATCCCCTCCACCAGCAGCCGCTGCCGCCGGGACGAGGCGACGGTCTCGGTGAACGACCGGTCGATCTTCAGTACGTCCGCCGGCATCTGCTGGAGATAGCTCAGCGACGAGAAGCCCGTGCCGAAGTCGTCGATGGCGACCCGCAGGCCGAGGGAGCGCAACCCGGCCAGCTCGGCCCAGACCGGCTCCTGGTCCCGCAGCAGCAGGCTCTCGGTGATCTCCAACATCACCCGGTCGGGTGGCAGGTCGGCCCCAGCCAGCGCCGTACGGACCCGGACCACGAAGTCCGGCGTACGCAGCTGTCGGGCGGAGACGTTGATGCTGACGTACGGCGTCTCCCCGCCCCGCTCCTTCCGCCACCGCGCCGCCGCGTCGACCGCCTGGCGCAGCACCCAGTCGCCGATCGGCTCGATCAGGCCGGTCTCCTCGGCCAACGCGATGAACTGCTCCGGCGGCACCGGCCCCCGGGCGGGATGGTGCCACCGGGCCAACGCCTCGAAGCCGACCGCGCCGCCGCTGCGCATGTCGACGATCGGCTGGTACTCGACCGAGAAGCTGAGCTTCTCCACCGCCTCGGTCAGTGCCGCCCGCAGCTCCAGCCGCTCCACGATCGCGGTGTGCAGCTCCGACTGGTAGCGGCACCACCGGCCCTTCCCGGCGCCCTTCGCCACGTACAGCGCCAGGTCGGCGCGTTGCAGCAGCTCCCCGGCGTCGCTGGCGTCGGCGCTGGTCGCCACCCCGACGCTGGCCGAGCCGTTGACCACGGTGTCGCCGACCACCAGCGGCTCGGCCAGCGCCCGGACCAGCTCGTCGGCGATCCGCTCCACCTGCTCCGGGGCGTCCGCCTCCGGCACCAGCACCGCGAACTCGTCGCCGCCGAGTCGGGCCACCAGGTTGTTCGCACCCACCCGCTCCCGCAGCCGCTGCCCGGCGGCGATCAACAGGGCGTCGCCGATGGCGTGCCCGTGGGTGTCGTTGACCGTCGTGAACTCGTCCAGGTCGATGGAGAGGGTGCCGACCGTACGGTCACCGTCGCGGGCCTTCTCCACCGCCTCGTACACCTGGTCCTGGTACGAGGCCCGGTTGGCGAGCCCGGTCAGCGTGTCGTGCACGGCGCGGTGGGTCAGCTCCTGCTCCAGCCGGACCCGCTCGGTGACGTCCCGCATGGTCAGCACGTAGCCGCGTACCGCCCGGTCCCGGCGCAGGTCGCGGCAGCTCACCTCCAGCTGCACCCGCTGCCCGTCACTGCGCCGTACGCTCCAGTCGACCCCCTCGCCCCAGCGGTCCGAACCCGTCCGGGTCGAGTCCAGCAGGGCGGCGACCGAGAGCTGTTCGTCGCCGTGCAGCACCGCCCGCAGATCGGTGCAGTCGGTCGGATCGAGGCCCAGCACCGCGCTGACCGACGGACTCGCGTACCGGATCCGGTGGTCGTCGTCGACGATCAGGATCACGTCGGCGGCGTTCTGCACCAGGCTGCGGAAGTACGTCTCGCTGTTGCGGCGGTCGATCTCCTGGCCGAGACTGATCCGCTCCAGCGCCATCGCCGCCTGGTCGGCGAGCACCTCCAGCGAGTCGCGCAGTGACGGCAGCAGCCGGCTGTCGGCGGCCACCAGCAGCGCGCCGACCCGGGGCGCGCCGCTGGCCCGCCCGTCGCCGACCAGCGGACAGAGCACCACGGTCTCGAAGCCCCGCAACTGCTCGGCGAGCGCCGGCTGCAACGTCCGGATCCGCAGCAGCCGGGTACGCCGGGCCGCGGCGGCCGTCGGCGCCGGGTAGAAGGTGACCGGGGTGTTCAGCCAGGGACCCCAGATGCTCGTCGCGGCGGCCGGCACCCCGCCGCTGGTGTTGACCGAGAAGACGATCCGGTGTGCGGCGTTGCGCGGCACCAGCCGGGAGACCGCGGTACGCACCGCCCGCTCGACCTCGGCGGCGTCGGCGGCCGCCACCAGTGCCGCGCCGGCCTGGCGGAGACCGCGCTCGCGGATGATCGCCTGGCGGTGCGCCTCGGCGGTGTCGGCCAGCCGGCTCAGCACCAGCGCGAAGATCACGCCGCCGACCACCGCGATCACCGCGCCGTCCCGGACCCGGCCCGAGATCACCTGGAACAGCAGCACCCCTGGGGCGAGCGTCGCCGCGAGCCCCAGCAGCACCAGCCGGACCTTGCCGATCTCGGCGTCCTGCGGCGCGGCCGGCTCGGTCAGCCGCACCATCGACGGGTGCAGCGCGGCGGCGCCCCAGGCACCGTAGAAGACCAGCCAGCCCAGTTCGGTCGGGCCGCCCGCCTCCCAGCCACCGCGCAGCAGCGCGGCCCCGTAGAGCAGGTCGGCGACGTGCGCGCCGAGGGCGCCGGTGGCCAGCAGCCAGCCGGCGACGCTGCCGCCCGAGGTCACCGCGAGCCGTACGGTGACGGCCAGCAGCAGCAGGCTGACCAGCGCGTACACGGCCACCGCCGACTGCTCGAAGGTGGGGATCCGGTCGTCCCAGAGGTACGGGTGCACGACGAAGGCCCAGAGCAGGAGCGCACCGGCGGTGGTGAAGATCAGGAAGTCCAGCAGGCCGGAACGGTCCCGGGCGCCGGTGGTGGACCTGGTCAGGCCGAGCAGCCCCGCCCCGATCAGCGGCAGCATCACCAGGTAGAAGACGTCCGAGACGACCGCGGAGGTGGCCCGGGAGTCGCCGATCGGCAGGTTCGCGGCGAGCAGGTAGACCGTGTCACCGGCCGCGAAGGCCGCGAGCCCGGCGGCGAGCAGCCACCAGGCGTACGCCCGGTTGGGACGGTGCCGGCGGACCCCGACGGCGACCGCCGCCACGCCCACCAGACCGAACGCGGCGGTCAGGACCGTGCGGAGCACCGGAACGGCGAAGAAGCAGACCACCAGCGCACCGATCCCCACGGCGTAGCAGGTCAACACTCTCCGAGCTGACACGGGTCTCCTGCCGATCGTCGGGACGGCCGCGGACGGCCGCGGAACGCGATCGAAACCGCTTCGCCGATCGGTTTACCAGTCCTCGATGCGCTTCGCTATCACCCCGCCGGGTAGTGGTGTCTGCCGATGGGAAAGTCCACGAGGGAGGGCCGGCCACCCGGCGCCGGGCGGTGTCGGCCGAACGGGGGTCAAGCCGGCCGGGATCAGGTGTCCGGGATCAGCCGGATCACCAGATCGGCCCGGCCGGCCGTGCCGGCGATCACCTCGGCGTTGGCCTGGTCGCTGCCCCGGGCCCGGGCCGCCGCCTCGGCCGGTGGCCGGCCGTACGCGACGTGCCGGTCGGTCAGCCGGCGCAGCCGCTCCGGCTCCGCCAGGTCGAGAAACCAGATCTCGTCCAGGAGATCCCGCACCACACCCCACGGATGATCGGGAACCAGCAGGTAGTTGCCCTCCACGACGACCAGCCGCACCGACGGTGTGACCGGGATGGCGCCGGCAATCGGTTCCTCGATCTCGCGCCGGAACTCCGGCGCGTAGACGGTGCCCGCCTCGGGCTCGCGGAGCCGCCGCAGCAGGGCGACGAAGCCGGCGCCGTCGAAGGTGTCCGGAGCCCCCTTGCGGGCCTGCCGGCCCAGCCGGTGCAGCTCGGCCTCGGCGAGGTGGAAACCGTCCATCGGGACCAGCGCGGCGGCCGGGCCGAGCGCGGCGACCAGCCGACCGGCCACTGTCGACTTTCCGACCCCGGGCGCCCCGGTGATCCCGAGCAGCCGCCGCGGGCCGGTGGCCGCGAGGTCCCGGGCCCGGGACACCAACCGGTCCAGGGGGTACGGGACCGGTTTCATCGACCCGTCATCCGGCGGTGGATCCGGCGTCTTCCAGCCGGGGCCGGGTGATCGTGAACCGGGCCTCGACGACGGCGTGCACGCTCTGCGGCTGCGGGTCGAGCTGCAACTCCGGCGGCTCGCCGGCGCCGGCCCGCATGGTGCCGAACGAGGCGACCGCCATCATCGGCCGGTCCACCGGACCGTTGTCGGAGAGTTGCAGCAGGGCGGTCACCTCGGCGCCGAGCGCGTCCGCGTACTCCCGGGCCCGCGCGATGGCGTCGCCGACCGCGGCCCGCCGCGCCTCCCGGTGCACCGGGCTGCCCGGCCGCAGCTCCCACCACGGCCCGGCCACGCTCGCCTCGCCCTGGCCGGCGAGCCGGAGCATCAGCTCGCCGAGGCGGCCGAAATCGGTCACCGTGACCGTGGTGGTGACGTTGCCGAGGTAGGCGGCGATCCGTTCGCCCGAGCCCTTGAACTCGGGGCGTACCCACAACTGACCGGTCTCCCGGCGCTCGATCGCGGCACCGTAGCCGTCGATCAGGCTCCGGATCGCCTCGGCCCGCTCGGCGAGCCGGATCAGCACCACCTGGCGGTCACGGTCCCGCGCGGACACGGTGACCGAGAACCGGGCGATCTCCGGGGGCACCTCCCGGAACACCTCGCCGCGTACCACGACGATCGGGGCATCCGTCATCTGGCCACCCTAGCCGGGGGCGGCCCCGGGTGGCCGGCACGGTCGGCGCGTACCGGCCACCCGGGAGTCGTCCGGCGGTCAGTTCGGATACGCCTCCAGCTCCCAGAGCGAGTAGCCGTAGCCGGTACCCCGGGCGGTGCCGTTGATCCGCAGGTAGCGGCCGGTCGCCGCCAGGCCGGGGTGGTCGTCCACCCCGCCGTCGCCGCCGGTCACCGCCTTCACCGTGGTCCAGGTGGTGCCGTCCGCCGAGGTCTGGATCTGGTACGCGCTGCCGTACGCCCCCTCCCAGCTCAACCTGACCCGGCCGATCGTCCGGGTGGAGCCGAGGTCCACGCTGATCCACTGTGGGTCGGCGAACGTCGAGGACCAGCGGGTCGCCGGGTTGCCGTCCACGGCGTTCGACGCGGGCACGTCGGCACCCTCCACGCTGGAGGCGGTGGCCGGCCGGTTGAGCAGCAGGTTGCCGGTCGGCTCCGGATCCGGCCCGGGACCGCCGCCCTCGCCGAGCAGGGTGAACTCGTCGATGTCGAAGAGCCCGCCGCCGGTGCCCCGGAACACCAGGTACAGCTCGTGGGTGCCGGCCGGCGCGGTGATCGCACCGGTGACGTCGCGGAACTCGCCGTATCCGCCGGTCGCCGGGACGGTCGCCGAGCCGATGAGCTGTCCGGTGGGCGAGCCGATCCGGAACTCCAGCCGGTGGCCGGCGACGTTGGCGCCGACCCGGGCCGAGAAGGACCGCACCCCGGTCAGGTTGTACGGGGTGAACGCGATCCAGTCCCCGTCGTCGATGTAGCCGACCGCCCGGCCGCCGTGCGCCTGCCCCGGGGCGCTGGTCTGTACGCCGTTGGCCGACGAGTGGTGCTCGGCCTGGCGTACCCGGGGTTGCAGGATGCTCTGCGCGTGGGTGGTCAGCGGCGCCTGCCCGCCCCCGCCGTTGTCGGTGTACTCCGCGTCGACCACACCGAAGACGTTGGCCGAGGCGCCGTGCTCGCCGTCGCCCATCGTCCGCAGGGTGCCGGTGCAGCCCTGCGCGCCTGTCAGCAGGTGTGCGTGCGAGTCGTGCCCGAGCAGGTAGCTGACCTTGACCCGGGCGCAGTCGACGGTGCCGTCCTGCGGGTCCGTCACCACCACCCGGAACGGCACCGCGTCTCCGAAGGAGAAGGTCTGGCCGTTGGCCGGCAGCTCCAGCCGGACCGTCGGGGCGGTGTTGCCCACGGTGATCACCAGGCTGGCGGTCGCTGTCTTGCCGGTCGAGTCCCGCACGGTCAGCGTCGCATTCCGGGTGCCGTTGCCGGTGTAGGTGTAGCTGGGGTTCGGCGCGGTGGAGTCGGTACTGCCGTTGCCGTCGAAGTCCCAGGCGTAGCTGATCGGGTCGCCGTCCGGGTCGAGCGTGCCGGCCGAGGAGAAGGCGACCGTCAGCGGCGCCACCCCGGAGGTGGGGGTCGCGGCGGCCACCGGCTTCGGCGCGCGGCCGTTGCGGGCGTACTCGATGCGGTAGACCGCCGAGTGCTCGTCGCCGTTGAAGAAGCCGGTGCCGTAGTCGAGCACGTAGAGCGCGCCGTCCGGGCCGAACTCCAGGTCCATCACCTGGGTGCCGCTCCACGGGAACGGGTTGATCTTGAACGGCCGGCCGGCCTCGTCGAGCACGATGTTCCTGATCCAGCGCCGGCCGAACTCGCCGGCGAAGAAGGTGCCGTCGTAGTACTCCGGGAACGCCACCTCGGAGGTCGAGTTCGGGTCGTACCGGTAGACCGGGCCGGCCATCGGCGAGAGTCCGCCGCCGGGGAACTCCGCCGGCTGCGACCCGGTGTACGGCAGCCAGGCCGGGATCGCCGGCGGCAGGTTCCGGATGCCGGTGTTGTTCGGCGAGTCGTTGGTGGGCCCGCCCGCGCAGTTGTACTTCGGCCCGGAGGGCCCGGACGGGAAGGTGAACTCGTTGTACGCGTCGTTGTTGCCGGTGCAGTACGGCCAGCCGTAGAAGCCGGGCTGGGTGATCCGGGCGAACTCCACCTGCCCGGCCGGCCCCCGGTTCGGGTCGGCGGTGCCGGAGTCCGGGCCGTAGTCGCCGAGGTAGACCGCCCCGGTCGCCTTGTCCACGCTCATCCGGAACGGGTTGCGGAAGCCCATCGCGTAGACCTCCGGCCGGGTGTTCGGGGTGCCCGGCGCGAACATGTTGCCGGCCGGGACGGTGTACCCGCCGGACGCGCTCGGCTTGATCCGCAGCACCTTGCCCCGCAGGTCGTTGCTGTTCGCCGAGGTCCGCTGGGCGTCGAACGCCGGGTTCCGGCCGGGCCGCTCGTCGATCGGGCTGAACCCGCCCGAGTCGAAAGGGCTGGTGTCGTCGCCGGTGGACAGATAGAGGTTGCCGGCGGCGTCGAAGTCGATGTCCCCGCCGACGTGGCAGCACATCCCCCGGCTGGTCGGTACGTCCAGGATCAGCGTCTCGCTCGCCAGGTCGATGGTGTTGTCCGGCCGTACGGTGAACCGGGAGAGCCGGTTCACGCCGTTCCAGGGTGCCAGCTCGGCCGGCGTACCGGTGGCGGGGGCGCCGCCGCCCGGGGTGTTCAGCGGGGGCGCGTAGAAGGCGTACACCCAGCGGTTGGTGGCGAAGTTGGGGTCGGCCTTGATGCCCTGCAAGCCCTCCTCGTCGCCAGTGTAGACGGCGAGCCGGCCGGCGACCTTGGTGTTGCCGGCCGCGTCGGTGTGCCGGATCGTGCCGTCCCGGGCGGTGTGCAGCACACCCCGGTCGGGCAGCACGGTCAGGCTCATCGGCTCGCCCGTCTCGGCGACGCCCTTGGCGAGGGTGACCTGCTGGAAGTTCGTGTCGACGGTGCCGCCGCAGCCGCCGGGGGTGGCGCCGGCGGCGGTGCGGATCCCGCCGAGCAGGTGGGTCCGGAACAGCGGCTCGGCAAAGGACTCGTCGGTGTGCCCGCCGCCGGTGTACCAGGACCGGCCGCCGTCGTAGTTGTGGCACCAGGCGATCGGGTGGTCGTGCCCGTTGCCGCCGCCGGTGTAGGTCGTCTCGTCCAGGGTGGCCAGCACGTGCACCCGGCCGCGCGGGTTGTCCCGGAAGTTGTACCACTCGTCGGTGCGGTTCCAGCGCAGCGGCAGCGCCTCCGTGGACGGGTGCACCCGGTCGGCGACCTTGACGGTGGCCGGCTGCGGGGCCGGGTGCGACGCGAAGTACGTCCCGACCAGGCCGCCGTACCAGGGCCAGTCGTACTCGGTGTCGGAGGCGGCGTGCACGCCCACGTAGCCGCCGCCGCCCTGGATGTAGCGCTGGAACGCCGCCTGCTGGCTGGTGTCCAGCACGTCTCCGGTGGTGGAGAGCCAGATCACCGCGTCGAAGCGGGCCAGGTTGGCGTCGGTGAACTGGCCGGCGTCCTCGGTGGCCTCGACGGCGAAGTTGTTCGCCGCGCCGAGCTGCTGGATGGCGGTGATTCCGGGCCCGATCGAGCCGTGCCGGAATCCGGCGGTCTTGGAGAACACCAGCACGGTGAAGGCGGGAGCGGCACCGGCCGCGGGTGCCGCCGCCACACTGCCGCCGAGTACGAGGATCGCGCTCAGCGCCGCACCGAGCCATGATCGTATTGATGTGCGCACGACCTGGTCCTTCCTGTCACGGGACAGGCGTGCGCCGATTCACGCCACTCGGGTGCGCTCCACTGCGGCCGTCGCGGCCGGGAGCGCGAGAGATGTGGATACATCGTTACGAGGGTGTTGCCGCCGCGTCAAGTCGTTCGGCACGAGTTTCTGAGAGCGCTCTCTGTCCCGGCGCCCTCGCGACCGTGGATCCCTGCGCGGCCCGGCACCCGGATCGGGCGTGATGCCTCCGAGTCATATTCATGCCGCAGAGTCATCGCGCCGAACGGCGGTACGGGTGTCAGCGCAGACGCCGTCCGCACCGTCGAGCCAGGGACCGATCAGCCGGCGAGCCGGGACCGTCAGCCGGCGAGCCGGTCGGCCGCCGCCGCGACCCGCTCGTCGGTCGCGGTGAGCGCCACCCGGACGTGCCGGTTGCCGGTCGGGCCGTAGAACTCGCCCGGGGCGACCAGGATGCCCCGCTCGGCGAACCAGTCGACGGTGGTCCAGCAGTCCTCGTCCCGGCTGGCCCAGAGGTAGAGCCCGGCGCCGGAGTGCTCGATCACGAAGCCGGCCTTGGCCAGCGCGTCCCGCAGGACGTCCCGGCGGGCCGCGTACCGGGCCCGCTGCTCGGTCACGTGTGCCTCGTCACCCAGCGCCGCCACCATCGCCGCCTGCACCGGCGCCGGCACGATCATGCCCGCGTGTTTGCGCACGGCGAGCAGCCTGCCGACCAGCGCCCGGTCCCCGGCCACGAAGCCGGCCCGGTAACCGGCCAGGTTCGAGCGCTTGGAGAGGGAGTGCACGGCGAGCAGCCCCGAGTAGTCACCGTCGGAGACGGCCGGGGAGAGTACCGAGGTCGGCGTCTCCTCCCAGCCCAGCGACAGGTAGCACTCGTCGCTCGCCACCACCGCGCCGCGCTCGCGGGCCCAGTCGACGGTCTTGCGCAGGTGCGCCGGGGGCAGCACCCGACCGGTCGGGTTGGACGGCGAGTTGACCCAGACGAGCCGTACCCGGGAGGTCGGCCCGACGGCGGTCAGCGAGTCGGCCCGGACCACCTCGGCCCCGGCGAGCCGCGCGCCCACCTCGTAGGTGGGGTAGCAGACCCGCGGGATGACCACCACGTCGCCGGGCCCCAGCCCGAGCAGGGTGGGCAGCCAGGCGACCAGCTCCTTGGAGCCGATCGTCGGCAGCACCCCGACGCCGTCCCGGTCCGCCCCGCACTCCCGGGCGACCCATGCGGCCAGGGCCGTACGCAGGGCGGGCGAGCCCGCGGTCAGCGGATAGCCGGGCGCGTCCGAGGCCGCCGCCAGGGCGTCCCGGATCAGCGCCGGCACCGGGTCGACCGGCGTACCCACGGAGAGATCGACGATCCCGTCCGGGTGCCGCCCGGCCCGGGCCTTGGCCGGTTCGAGCAGGTCCCAGGGAAAGTCGGGCAGGTCGGCAACGCGACCCGACGAGGCGCTCCCGGACGCCGAGGCGCCGCTCAGTGCTCGCCCCGGGGCGGCTGCGCCGCGATGAACGGGGTGTCCTTCTCCACCTTGCCGATCTTGGAGGCACCGCCCGGCGAACCGAGGTCCTCGAAGAACTCGTAGTTCGCGGTGGTGTAGTCCTTCCACTGCTCCGGCACGTCGTCCTCGTAGAAGATCGCTTCCACCGGGCAGACCGGCTCACAGGCCCCGCAGTCGACACACTCGTCCGGGTGGATGTAGAGCATCCGGTTGCCCTCGTAGATGCAGTCGACCGGGCACTCCTCGATGCATGCCTTGTCGAGCACATCCACGCACGGCTCGGCGATGATGTAGGTCACCGATCTTCTCCTCCGCAAGCCACGCCGCGATCGACCGCGACGCTAAGAGCCTAGTATGTCGCCGGGGAGGGGGTCGATCGTGCTCCGGCGGCAGGATGTGGGACATCGAATAGTGGTCCGGCGTGTCGTCGGGTCCACCGGCGGTCGCACCCTCTTCTCGGACGCCCTGGGCGAGCTCGTCGACCTGACCGAGACCCACCTGGTGCTCGCCACCGCGACCGGCCCGCTGCGGGTCCCGCTGGCCGAGGTGCACCGCGCCAAGCGGGTGCCGCCGGCCCGCCGCCCGAGCGCCACCGCGGTCGTCGCGCTGGAACGCGCCGCCGACGAGGCCTGGCCCGCCCCGGTACGGGACCGGCTCGGCGACTGGCTGCTGCGCGCCGCCGACGGGTGGACCGGCCGGGCGAACTCCGCCCTGCCCATCGGCGACCCGGACCGCCCGCTGGACGACGCGATCGACGCGGTCCGGCGCTGGTACGCCGACCGGGGTCAACCAGCGCTGGTGAACGTCCCGCTCCCGTTGGCCGCGCCGGTCGGTGCCGCGCTCGACGAACGCGGCTGGGGTGCCCGCCCGCTGGTGCTGGTGCAGACCGCCCCGGTGGCGGCGATCCTGGACGCCGCGCCGGCCCGCCCGGAGCTGCCCCCGGTGGAGCTCACCCGCGCCCCCTCGGCCGCCTGGCTCGCCCTGGCGGCCGGCCGCAAGGCGAAGCAGGCGCGGCGGCGCGGCGACGCCGTGGCCGGACCGACGGTGGAACCCGATGCCGGGGCCGAGCCGCCGGCGGCCGCGCGCCACCTGCTCACCGCCGTGCCGCAGGTCCGCTTCGCGCACGTGTACGCCGACACCCCGGAGCCGGCGGGGCGGGAGCTGGTCGCCGCGGCCCGGGGCACGGTGACCGGCGGCGGGCGCTGGCTGGGGCTGGGCCTGGTGGAGGTGGTGCCACCGGCCCGCCGCCGCGGGCTCGCCCGGCACGTCGTCCGGGCCCTCGCGCAGTGGGCCGCCGAGCTGGGCGCGACGCACGCCTTCCTCCAGGTCGAGGAACGCAACTTTGGCGCGGTCGAGCTCTACCGGGGGTTGGGCTTCACCACCCACCACACCTACCAGACCCGCACCGAGCCACCGGCCGGTACGGCCTGACGCCGCCGGGCGCGGGCCACGGGTCAGCGACGTACCACCCGGCGCGGCTTCGACTGCTTGATCTCGGCGTAGCGCTTGAGCGACTGCGACCGGTAGTCCCAGCCGAGCGCGGTCAGCAGCAGATAGCCCAGGACGACGCCGCCGCCGGTGAACCCGGCGTAGAGCCAGATCTGCGAGAAGAACGCCCCGGCCCCGTCCGCGAACGGGTAGCTGCCGCTGACCACCGGTCCCAGGAAGATCGTCAGCACCATCGCGATCAGCACGGCGAGCGCCATCTCCCCGCCCCAGTCCGGCAGCGGCCGGCGCCGTCCCCAGACGAACGCGAGCGTCGCCAGGATCACCGCGATCAGCGCGAACATCGCCAACGACAGCCGGTCCTGCATCTCCGGGTCGTCGCCGAAGGCGAACCGGGAGACCAGCCGTGCCGCCACGTTGATCGCGAACAGCGCGCCCGCGAGCACCCCGACCGGCAGCCAACGATCCTTCATCGCACGTCCCTTCTCCAGTAGGAACTCCGCCACCGCGGCCGTTTCTGACCCAGATTTCTACCACTGCCGGCTGAGTGGATCCATGGGTCGACGTGCGCGGCGGAGGTGCGGAGAAGGATACGTCCGGTTCAGGTCTGCCGGGGGGCGATGATCAACCGGAACGCCATCACGGCGAAGGCGACCGAGCCGGCGAAGATCATCGCCAGTCCGACCCAGTTGTCGGCCGCGATCAGCACGTCACCCTCGCCGGTGCCCCCGGAGGCGACCACCATCAGCGCGAACCAGGCCACGGCAGGCAGCGCGAGCGCCCAGCGGCGCCCCACCGCATGGTTGGCGAACCGGCTCAGCGCCACGTTCGCCACCACCGCCAGCAGCACCGACACCCCCACCGGTACGCCGCCGACCCGCACCATCGACAGCAGCAGCTCCAGGGCGGCGGTGACCACGGCGGCGGCCACCGCGACCACGCCGCCGAGGATCCGCAGCGCGAGGTCCAGCGCCCGCACCACCGCCGTCGGCGGGCTGGGCTGCTCCGGGCCGGAGCTCACCTCCGGTGGTACGGACACGGGCGGGCTCGGCAGGGTCACCGCGCGCCCGCCTCCGCGGGCGCACCTGTCGCGGAGGACGGGAAGGGGGTCACGCCGACGTCCTGTCGGCCGGTGCCGGGGGCCTCGCCGGGCGATACCGGCAGCCCGGCGAAGAGGTCGTCCTCCCACCGGTGCGGGCCGGAGCCGGGGCCCCGCTCCCCGACGGCCAGGGTGTAGTACTCGACCCCCATGAACTCCCCGCCGAAGTTGCTGGCGATGGAGTAGAGCCAGGAGTTCTCCGGAATCTGGGTCGCGTGCGCCCGCATCGCCGCCTCCTTGGCGACGTGCTGGTCGGTGGCGTCAATCCGGGCCGCGATCTCCTCGTCCGGCGTGCCGAAGGGCAGCTCGTCGGGCTGCTCGGTGCCGGCGAACGGGTTGTCGGCGGCGTCGGCGAACGCGGCCAGCCCGGCCTCCAGCACGCTCTTCGGCAGTGCCGTCCAGTAGATCTTGGCTGGCCCGAATCCCTCGGCGGCGGCCAGTTCGGCGGCCCGCATCGCCACCCGGTGCGCCTGGACGTGGTCGGGGTGCCCGTAGAACCCGTTCGGGTCGTAGGTGACCAGCACCTGTGGCCGAACCTCACGCATGATCTCGACCAGGTGGCCGGCCGCCTCGTCGAGGTCCGCCTGCCAGAAGGCCCGGGGGTGCCCGTTGGTGGGCAGGCCCATCATGCCCGAGTCGCGGTACCGGCCGGCCCCACCCAGGAACCGGTGGTCGGTCACCCCGAGCGCCGCGCAGGCGGTGGCGAGTTCCGTGATCCGGTAGCCGCCGAGCTGGTCGGCCTCGGTCGCCGCGAGCCGGGCCAGCGCCGGGACGTGGATCTCGCCCTCCTCGCCGAGCGTGCAGGTCACCAGGGTGACGCCGGCCCCGTCCGCCGCGTAGTGCGCCATCGTCGCGCCGGTGCCGATCGCCTCGTCGTCCGGATGCGCGTGCACCAGCAGCAGCCGTCGGGCCGGCGGTGTCTCGGTCGGGTCACCCGGCGCGGTCGGATTCGTCACCCGGGCCACTTTACGCGCGCGGATCCGACCGCCCTGCTCAGGGAGTTAGTCAATGCATCCGGAGGGTGATCAGACCGATACACGTCACCCGCACGGACGCGATGGCCGGCTCGGCCACATGACGGAACCGGCCGATCTACGATCACGATGTGGACTACCCGGAGTTGGCCGCCCGTACCCGCCGCTTCAGCTGCGGCGCGCCTCGGGCGGTGACGGTGGCCAACGACGGTTCCCGGGTGGTCTTCCTGCGTTCCGGCGGTCCCACCGACCAGGCGGACGCCCTCTGGCTGCTCGACGTCGCGTCCGGCACCGAGCGCCTGGTCGCCGACCCCGCCGTACTGCTCCACCCGGACGGCGGACCCGGGCCGACGACGCCGGCCGGGGCGCGCCCGGACGCCGGCGACGAGCTGGCCGGCGAGCCCGCCGCCGCGGCCGAGCCGAGTCCGACGGAACGGGCGCTGCGCGAGCGGCTCCGGTTGAGCGCCGCCGGCATCGGCGGGTACGCGACCGACCCGGGCGCGCGGGTCGCCGTCTTCACCCTCGCCGGGCGCCTCTTCCGGGCGGACCTCGTCCACGGCGACGTGGTCGAGGTGGCGGTCTCCGGTCCGGTGGTGGATCCCCGCCCGGACCCGACCGGCCAGCGGATCGGCTACGTCACGGACACGGCCGACGGTGCCGGCCGGTTGCGGGTGGTCGACCACGACGGCACCGACAGCCTGCTCGCCGGCGAGGACGCCGGGGTGACCTGGGGCCTGGCCGAGTTCGTGGCCGCCGAGGAGTTCGGCCGGTTCCGCGGCTACTGGTGGTCGCCGGACGGGCGATCCATCCTCGCCGCCCGGGTCGACGAGTCCCGGCTGGCCCGCTGGCACCTGCACGACCCGGGCGACCCGGAGAGCCGGCCGCGCTCGGTGGCCTACCCGCGCAGCGGCGGCCCGAACGCCGAGGTCAGCCTGCACCTGCTGGACCTCGACGGCGGCTGGGTCGACGTGCACTGGGACCGGGAGACCTATCCCTACGTGGTGTCGGTGGACTGGGCCGAGACCGGCCCGCTGATCACCGTGCTGCGCCGCCTGCAACAGCACGGTCTGGTCCTCGCCGTCGACCCGCGTACCGGGGAGACCCAGGTGCACGCCGAACTCGCCGACCCGCGCTGGGTCGACCCGGTCGGCGGCACGCCACGGCACCTGCCCGACGGCCGGGTGCTGGTCGGCGGTGAACTCGCCCACGACGGCTACGACGCCCGCTGCCTCTTCGCCGACGGCACCCTGCTGACCCCGCCGACGCTCTACGTACGCCGGGTGGCCGGCTGGCTGCCGCACCGCAACGGCAGCCCGGACCTGCTGGTGGAGGGGAGCGACGGGGAACCGAGCCAGCAGCACCTGTTCCGGGTCCGTACCGCGATCGGGGTCGGCGGGATCGACGCCCGCCGGCTGACCACCGACCCCGGCTGGCACAGCGGCGTGGTCGGCGGCGACGTGCTGGTGGTGCACTCCCGGTCGCTCGACCACCCGGGCGGCCGGTGGACGGTCTGGCAGGACGACCGGGAGGTGGCGACCCTGCGGAACCTGGCCGCCACCCCGCCGTACGCGCCGCGCCCGGCGCTCGAACGGGTCACCGACCGCCGGCTGCCGGCCGCGGTGCTCTACCCCGGCAACCACGTGGCGGGCCGCCGGCTGCCGGTGCTGCTCGACGTCTACGGCGGCCCGGGTCACCAGGAGGTGCTGGCCGCCCGGTCGGCGTGGCTGGAGCGGCAGTGGTGGGCCGACGCCGGGCTCGCGGTGGTCACCATCGACAACCGGGGTACGCCGGGCGTCGCGCCGTCGTTCGAGAAGGTTGTCCACCGGCGTCTGGCCGACGTGATCCTGGCCGACCAGGTGGACGCGCTCACCGCGCTGGCCGGCAAGCACCCCGATCTCGACCTCGGCCGGGTCGCGATCCGGGGCTGGTCGTTCGGTGGCTGGCTGGCGGCGCTCGCCGTGCTGCGCCGGCCCGAGCTGTTCCGCTGCGCCATCGCCGGGGCGCCGGTCACCGACTGGACCCTCTACGACACCGCCTACACCGAGCGCTATCTCGGGATGCCCGCCGAGAGTCCGGAGATCTACGCGCACCATTCGCTGCTGGAGCTGGCCCGGGAACCCGTCCGCGACCCCGAGGAGGCCCGGCCGATCCTGCTGGTGCACGGCCTGGCCGACGACAACGTGGTGGCCGCGCACACCCTGCGGCTCTCCGCCGAGCTGCTGGGCACCGGCCGCCCGCACTCGGTCATCCCGCTGACCGGCGCCACCCACCTGGCCGCCGGCGGCGCCGCCGAGCGACTGCTCCGGCTCGAACTCGACTTCCTGCACCGCCACCTCTAGCGGTACGGCCGACCGGGGCGTCGATCGACCGGGTGCGGGGCGGCCGGTCGGCGCAGGCGGTGTGCGGCCGATGGGGCCGTCGGACGTAGCGCCGACGACTCTCACCTCAGGCCGGTGCCTGCTTCGGCGGCAGGGTGAGAATGTCGGCCCCGTCGTCGGTGATGGCGATCGTGTGCTCACTGTGGGCCGTCCGGCATCCTGTCGCGCTCCGGAGCGTCCAGCCGTCGGCGTCGGTGACGAGCTCGGCGGTGTCGGCCATGACCCATGGCTCCAGTGCCAGCAGTAGCCCGGGGCGCAGCCGGTATCCGCGACCGGGCCGCCCCGTGTTCGAGACGTGCGGGTCCTGGTGCATCGTCGATCCGACGCCATGACCGCCGAACTCGGTGTTGATCGGATATCCCGCCTCGCTGAGGACCGCGCCGATGGCATGGGAGATGTCACCGATGCGGGCCCCGGGTCCGGCCGCGGCTATTCCCGCGCTCAGGGCGCGCTCGGTCGCGTTGATCATCGCGACGCTCTCCGCGGGCTTCGAGTCGCCCACGATGAAGCTGATGGCGGAGTCAGCGACAACGCCGCCCTTGGCGACGGCGAGGTCGAGCGAGAGCAGGTCGCCGTTGGCGAGCGGGTAGTCGTACGGCAGTCCGTGCAGCACGGCGTCGTTGACGGAGGTGCAGATGTAGTGGCCGAACGGCCCGCGCCCGAAGGGTGGCTCGTAGTCGACGTAGCAGGACTGCGCCCCGGCCTCGGTGATCATGCTCTGCGCCCACGAGTCGATGTCGAGGAGGTTCGTGCCGACCGTGCTACGGCTCTTCAGTGTCTGCAGCATGCCGGCGACGAGGGCGCCGGCGTCCTTCGCGTGGAGCAGTTGGGTGGGGTTCAGAATCTCGATCATGCGGCTCCTCACTCGGGCAGCCAATAAGTATCCCGGCCATATTATCCCGGTACTAGAATCGGAGCATGGTCAGGCTGCCGCTCACTCCCGCAGAGGTCGAGCGCGGACAGCGCCTCGGCGCCCTCCTGCGTCGCGCCAGGGGGGAGCGGTCGATGCTCGGTACCGCGCTGGCCGCAGGCGTCTCGCCGGAGACCCTTCGGAAGATCGAGTCCGGTCGGGTGGCCACGCCCGCCTTCCCGACCATCGCCGCGATCGCCGACGTCCTCGGCCTCTCCCTCGACACGGTGTGGTCGGAGATCAACCAGTCGGACGGCCGGGTCGTACTCGCAGGATCGGGTCGCGACGCGGGCGAGCGGTTGGCCTCGTAGGCCCCGACCCGCAGCGCCGTCGCAGTACATGCAGCGGTACGCCGAGGGCCGGCCCCACCGCGCGGGTGGGACCGGCCCCTGAGCGCCGGGAACGCTATGGCTTGACGTACGCGTTGTAGAAGACGGCCGAACCGAACTGCTCGGAGATGAGCACCCCGCCCACCTTGGCACCGGTCACCAGGAACGAGTTGTCCTGGTAGATCGGCACGACCGGGGCGTACTTCTCCATGATCATCTGGTCGACCTTGGCCCACTCCGGACCCGCCTCGCCGGCCGGCAGGTTGCTCACCCGGTCGATCTCGGCGTTCACGTCGTCGGCGTTGAAGTACGACACGTTGGAGTTGCCCTGCGGGCCGAGCTTGCGGCCGTCCCACAGCACCGGGATCGTCGACACCGCACTGGGCCAGTCCGCCGCCCAGTTGCTCAGGTAGATGTCGTACGGGTTGCCCCGGGTCCGGGCGGTCGGGTTGTGCCGGGCCTGCTCGACGTACTGCACGGTCACGTCGAAGCCGGCCCGCTCCAGGCTCTGCTCGACGATCGGCGCGGTCTGCTGGCCGAAGGCCGTGTTCCGGGACATGAAGACCAGCTTGACCTTCTGGCCGCCGAGCAGCTCCTTGGCCTTCTCCGGGTTGCCGTTCGGGCCGCCGTCGTACGGATTGGGGTAGTCGGTCTGCCCGATGGTGGTGTCGGCGAGCAGGGTGTGGGTCAGCTTGCCGGACGCCTGACCGCCCTGCGTCGCGAGCACGCCCTGCTTGTCGAGCGCGTACGCGATGGCCTGACGGACCTTGACGTCCTTGATCCGGTCGTTGTTGATGCTCAGGTACCAGACGGACGGTGCCGGCTTCTGCAGCACCCGCGCACCCAGCGAGGTGTCGGCCTGCACCTGGTTGACCAGTGACTGCGGGACCTCGTCCCAGGCCACCGCCGCCGCGTCCGCACCCTGCCCGGCGAGCGCCCGCTCGGTCGCGGCCTGGTCGTCCGGCCCGATCTCGACCTCGATGTTGTCCGGGTAGGCGTGCCGCAGCGGGTCGGTATTCGGGTCCCAGTTCGGGTTCCGTTCCAACACCAACCGGCTGTCCTTGACGTACTCCTTGATCTTGTACGGGCCGGAGGAGACCACCCGTCGGTCGTACTCGGTCTTCGTGTCCTGGGCCTTTGGCACCGGCACCGAGGTCGGCAGCGACAGCGCGAACGGCAGGTCGCAGTGCGGCTTGGCGAAGTTGAAGACCAGGGTGCGGTCGTCGGCGACCGTCAGCCCGGGGACGGTGTCGGTGCCCGAGGTGTAGGGACCCTTGTAGCTGGTGTTGTACACCGGGTTGTCGGCCAGCCACTCCTGGATGTACGTCGGACCGCCGTCGATGCTCTCCTCGAACGAGCGGGCGATCCCGTACGCCACGTCGGCCGCCTTGATGGGCGTGCCGTCCTCGAACTTGACGCCCTCCTTCAACCGGTATTCCCAGGTCTTGCAGTCTTTGTTGACGTCCTTGCCGGTGTCCTCGGCGAGGTCGCCGACGAGCAGCACGTTCCCCTTGCCGTCGTCCTTGAAGACGGTCAGCGTGCGCACGAACATCAGCTGGATCGCCATGCCGAAGAAGGTGTAGGTGCGCTGCGGGTCGAGGTGTTCGAAGTCGGACTCCATGATCGCCTTCAGGGTGCCGCCGGGCTTCGCTCCGGACACCTCCGCCGCCGGCCCCTGGGAGTCCTTCGGGTCGGTCGCGATCGAGCTGGTGAACTGCTTCCCGCGGCTGTCGGAGTCATCGGTGTCACCGGTGTTCTCCGAACAGGCGGTCAGGGCGCTGGTCGCGAGCAAGAGCATGGCGCTCGTCGCGGCCACCGCGAACCTGGGTCGCATAGGAATTCCTCCTGGTCTGGTTCCCGCAGGTGCTTCGGCCGTGTTGAAGGAAATATTCACGCATGGGAGCACGAAGGTAAGTTCGTGGCAGTAACGATGGGGCAACGGTTCCCCGGCCGGCGGCAATCAGGGCGTCCACCCGGCCGGCGTCGCTCATCCGAGCCGCACCCGGGGGTCGACCACCGCGTACAGGAGGTCGACCAGGACGTTCGCCGCCACCACGAAGACGGCGGCGAGCAGCACCGTCGCCATCACGATCGGCATGTCCAGGTGCAGTGCCGCGTTCAGCGCCGTCCGGCCGAGCCCGGTGAACCCGAAGACCGTCTCCGTGATCACCGTACCGCCGAGGTAGGCCCCCAGATCCAACCCGGCGATCGTGATGATCGGGGTGATCGCCGCCCGGAGCGCGTGCCGCCCGTACACCGTGACCTTCGGCAGCCCCTTGGCCCGCGCGGTCCGGACGAAGTCCTCGGAGAGCGTCTCCAGCATCTGCGCGCGGGACAGCCGGGCGTAGGTCGAGGAGTTGAGGAAGCCGAGCGCGATCCAGGGCAGGATCATCGCGGACGCCCACCCCAGCGGGTTCTCGGTGAGCGGGGTGTAGCGCGGATAGTCGAGCAGCCCGGTCTCGTAGACCAGGCCGATCAGCAACAGCGGCCCGAGGAGCAGGATCGGCATGGAGGCGCCCACCAGCGACGTGCCGACCGCGAGCTTGTCGAAGACCGTGCCCCGGCGCAGCGCCGAGAGCATGCCGATCGAGACTCCCAGCAGCAGCCAGACGATCGCCGCCCCGGAGACGATGCTCAGCGTCACCGGCAGGGTACGGCCGACGATGCCGGTCACCGGTTCGTCGTTGCGGAACGAGAAGCCCAGGCAGGGCGCCGGGCAGTCCCGGGCCGTCTCGCCGGAGCCGATCGTCCGGCCCACGACGATGCCCCGCATGAAGTCGCCGTACTGCGTGAGGATCGGCTTGTCCAGCCCCATCCGGCGCTCGATCATCTCGATCCGCTCCGGACTGCAGACGTTCTTGCTGTCACCGCACATCAGCTCGGCCGGGTTGTTCGGCACCACGAAGAACAGCCCGAAGGTCACCACGCTGACCGCGAACAGCGTGCTGAGGGCGAGCAGCACCTTCTTGACCAGGAACCGCAGCATGGCCGCCCCTACCTGTTCGACTTCGGGTCGAGCGCGTCGCGCAGCGAGTCGCCGAAGAGGTTGAACGCCAGCACCAGCAGGAACAGGGTGGTGCCGCCCAGGATCGTGAAGCTGGGTACGTCCCGCAGATAGCGCACGCTGTCGTTGAGCAACCGCCCGAGATCGGGGGTCGGCTCCAGCACGCCGATACCGAGGAACGACAGCGCCGCCTCCGCCGTGATCAGCGCCGGTACGTTGAGCGAGAAGGTCACCAGGATCGGTGCCCACAGGTTCGGCAGCAGTTCGCGGAAGAGCATGTGCCCGAACCCGGCCCCGGAGGCGCGGGCCGCGTCCACGAACTCCCGCTCCCGCATCGAGAGCACCTGACCACGAACCAGCCGGGCGGAGATGGTCCAGTTGAACAGCACGAAGATCAGCACCAGCAGCGACGGGCGGAACCAGGGGGACACCTCGTCGCGCGGGCCGTAGAACTGGCTCACCGCCAGCGGTACGAACGCGAAACAGAAGATGTAGAACGGGAAGGCCAGCGCCAGGTCGATCACCCAGGTGATCGCCGCGTCGACCCAGCCGCCGACGTACCCGGCGACGATGCCGATCACCACGCCGAGCGCGATGGTCAGGACGGCCGCGGTGAACGCGATCATCAACGAGGTACGCAGGCCGTAGACGATCTGGATGAAGATGTCCCGGCCGATCCCCGGCTGGATGCCGAACCAGTGCTCGCCGCTCACCCCCGCGTAGCCGAGCGGGAAACCGTTGCGGTCCAGCCGCTCCGGGAACCGCTCCTGCGGGCCCTTGCCGTAGAGCCGGGCCACCAGGGGCGCGGCCACCGCCAGCAGGATGAAGAAGACCAGCACGCCACCGCTGACCATGGCCACCTTGTCGCGGCGCAGCCGCAGCCAGGCGAGCTGACCCGGAGACCGGCCGACGAACTCCGTCGGATCAACCCCCGGCACCGTCCCGGCGGGCGGCGGGTCGATCCCGGCCGCCGCGACGACCCCCACCTGCTGCTCACTCACTGTGGAGCCTCCGTTCGCGACTGCGGGGCTCGCAAACCCGGCTCACTCCTCGCACTCACTGTGGAGCCTCCGTTCGCGACTGCGGGGCTCGCAAACCCGGCTCACTCCTCGCACTCACTGTGGAGCCTCCGTTCGCGACTGCGGGGCTCGCAAACCCGGCTCACTCCTCGCACTCACTGTGGAGCCTCCGTTCGCGACTGCGGGGCTCGCAAACCCGGCTCACTCCTCGCACTCACTGTGGAGCCTCCGTTCGCGACTGCGGGGCTCGCAAACCCGGCTCACTCCTCGCACTCACTGTGCAGAGCGCCTTCCTCGGGGAAGTGGCAGGCCGCCGCCGAGGTGCCGCCGTCACGGACGACGAGGGCGGGCTCCTCGGTCGCGCAGACGTCGCGCGCCTTCCAGCAGCGGGTCCGGAAGCGGCAGCCGGACGGCGGGTCGAGCGGGGTGGGCACGTCACCGGTGAGCCGGATCCGGCCGGCCCGGCCCAGCTTCGTCACGTCCGGCACGGCCGACAGCAACGCCCGGGTGTACGGGTGCCGGGGCCGCTCGTAGATCTCCGCGCGGTCGCCGATCTCCACGATCTTCCCCAGGTACATCACCGCCACCCGCTGCGAGAAGTGCCGCACCACCGCCAGGTCGTGCGCGATGAAGACGAAGGCGAGATCCAGCTCCCGTTGCAGGTCGCGGAGCAGGTTGACCACCTGGGCCTGGATCGAGACATCCAGTGCGGAGACGGGCTCGTCGGCCACGATCAGCTTCGGACGCAGGGCGAGCGCCCGGGCTATCCCGATGCGCTGCCGCTGGCCGCCGGAGAACTCGTGCGGATAGCGGTTGTAGTGCTCCGGGTTCAGTCCGACCAGTTCCAGCAGCTCGCGTACCCGCCGCTGCACCCCGCCCGGCGGGGAGATCCCGTTCACCCGCAGCGGCATCGCCACGATCCGCCCGACCGTGTGCCGGGGGTTCAGCGAGGCGTACGGGTCCTGGAAGATGATCTGCAGGTCCTGGCGCAGCGGCCGCAACGCACCACGGCGGGCGTGGGTGATGTCGCGGCCCTCGAAGACGATCCGCCCGTCCGTCGGCTCCAGCAGCCGGACCAGCAGCCGACCCGTGGTCGTCTTGCCGCAGCCCGACTCCCCCACCAGCCCGAGCGTCTCCCCGGGGCGGACCTCGAAGTCCAGCCCGTCGACGGCCCGCACCGCGCCGCCGCCCCGGAAGCCGCGCCGTACCGGAAAGTGCTTGGTCAGGCCGGTCACCGCGAGCAGCGGCTCGCCAGCGGGCCGGGCCGGTCGCGACGCGGCCTGCGCGCCGTCGAGGCGTTCCTCCACCGTCATCGGGCCACCCCCACCCGGACGATCTCGTCGGCGTAGCGGCGGCGCCGCTCAACCTCCGGCAGGTGGCAGGCGACCAGGTGCCCGGCCTCGGTCACCGGGGCCAGCTCGGGCACCTCGGTGTACGAACGGTCGCCGTTGCCACCCGCGTAGCGGCAGCGGGGGTGGAAGGCGCAGCCGGCGGGCAGGTTGATCAGGCTCGGCGGGTTGCCCCGGATCGGGATCAGGTCCACGTCCGCCTCGCCGTGCAGGGAGGGCACGCTGGACAGCAACCCCCAGGTGTACGGGTGCTGCGGCCGGCGCAGCACCTGCTCGACGCTGCCGTGCTCGACGGCCCGGCCGGCGTACATCACCAGGACCTCGTCGGCGACCTGGCTGACCACGCCGAGGTCGTGCGTGATCAGGATGATCGCCGAGTTGAACTCGGCCTGCAGGTCGGCGAGCAGGTCGAGGATCTGCGCCTGCACGGTGACGTCGAGCGCCGTGGTCGGCTCGTCGGCGATGAGCAGGTCGGGGTTGTTCACCAGGGACATCGCGATCATCGCCCGCTGTCGCATGCCGCCGGAGAACTCGTGTGGGTACTGGTCCACCCGGCGCGCCGGCTGCGGGATGCCGACCCGGTCGAGCATCTCGATCGCCCGTCGCCGGGCCGCCCGGCGCCCGGCCCGCGGCTGGTGCACCCGGTACGCCTCGGCGATCTGCCGCCCGACGGAGTAGTAGGGGTGCAGCGCGGAGAGCGGGTCCTGGAAGACCATCGCCATGTCCCGGCCACGCAACCGGCGGATCTCGGCGTCGGCCAGCCCGACGATGTTCCGCCCGCCGACCTGGATCTCACCGGTGATCTCGGTACGCCGTGGGTCGTGCAGGCCGAGCACGGCCAGGCTGGTGACGCTCTTGCCCGAGCCGGACTCGCCCACGATGCCGAGGGTGCGTCCCCGCTCGACGTCGAACGAGACGCCGTCGACCGCGCGCACCACGCCGTCCTCGGTCCGGAATCGCACCCGCAGGTCTCGGACCCGCAGGTAGGGACCGGTCGTCGGTGTCGGTGCCGGTGTGCCCACGACCGCCCCTCTCCGTGCGCCGATGCGGGTTTTCGCTGTTCACGCGCTCGGGTACCGGCGACCGGCGCTCGGTGCGACGCGTGAAGAGAAACTTACAACAGAGTGCGGGGACTGAAAATAAGCTACAGGTGCCGATCTGCCAGCCCGGCGTGCCGGGGAGGTCGGACGGCACTCCCCGGCCCCTATTCAATGCCCCCGCTGGGGATCTGTCGACCCCCGCCCCGACGACCACGACCGGTCCGACATGGATCGTACGTGTCGGCGGATCATGCGAAACCGACGCCGGCCGGGATGGAGGCAGCCCGGCCGAGACAGCGGCGACGACGAGCCGCCGGATGCACTACCACGTCACCGCCCGGATCCGAGCCGGTGACGGCGGAAATCCGGCCCGAGAGCCTGCTACCCGGGCGCTGAACCGCTTCCCTCGCATAGGCTCGTTCCATGATCGGGTGCCGGTCGGCATCCGATCGGCGTCCCGGACGACCCGGTCCGTCGGGGACGGACGCCACGAGCGCAGCGAGGAGACGCCGATGGCCGAGTTCGACGTCGCGACGGCGGCGGTGCAGGCGGCCCTCGACGCCGGGGCCCGCTACGCCGACGCCCGGGTGATGCACCGGCGCTACGAGTCGATGTCCGCCCGCAACGGGGAGATCGAGGGGCTGGTCCAGGACGAGAGCGCCGGCCTCGGGGTCCGCGCCCTGGTCGGCTCCGGATGGGGCTTCTACGCCGTACCCGAGTTGACCGGGCCGGCGGCGCGGGCGGCCGGTGAGCGGGCCGCGCGGATCGCCGCCGCCAGCGGCCGGGTGGCCGGTCCCGGCAACAACCTCGTACCCGTCCCGGCCAGCACCGGATCGTGGAGTTCCCGCTGCGACCGGGATCCGCTCTCGGTGCCGCTGGCCGACAAGGGCGACCTGCTGGTCCGGGCCACCGCGACGTCCCGGGAGCACGGCGCCGACCAGGCCGAGGGGCTCTACCAGATCTGGGACACCCGCAAGTGGTTCGTCTCCAGCGAGGGGCACCGCATCGACCAGCACATCCGGGAGTGCGGCGCGGGCATCTCGGCCACGGTGATCGGCGACGGCGAGACCCAGCGGCGCTCCTACCCCAGCTACCGGGGCCAGTACGGCACCCAGGGCTGGGAGCTGGTCGACTCGCTCGACCTCACCGCGCACGCCGGGCGGATCGCGGAGGAGGCCCGCGAGCTGAGCCGCGCGCCGCTCTGCCCGGCCGGGGAGACCACCCTGATCCTCGGCGGCGAGCAGCTCGCGCTCCAGATCCACGAGTCGGTCGGGCACGCCATCGAGCTGGACCGGATCCTCGGCTGGGAGGCCGCCTTCGCCGGCACCTCCTGGCTCGACCTGGACCAGTTCGGCGCGCTGCGCTACGGCTCCGAGCTGATGAACATCACCATCGACCCGACCATCCCGGGCGCGCTCGGCAGCTTCGGCTACGACGACGAGGGCACCCCGGCGGCGAAGCGCGACGCGGTGCGCGAGGGGCGCTGGGTGGGTGCGCTGGCCGGGCGGGACTCGGCCGCGGTGGCCGGCCTGGACTACGCCGGCAGCGTCCGGGCCGACGGCTGGGCGCGGCTGCCGATGGTACGGATGACGAACGTCGGCCTGGAGCCCGGACCGCACACACTGGACGAGATCATCGCCGCGACCGACAACGGCGTGCTGATGGAGACCAACCGCTCCTGGTCGATCGACGACAAGCGGCTCAACTTCCAGTTCGGCTGCGAGATCGGCTGGGAGGTCAGGAACGGTCGCCGGGGCCGGATGCTGCGCAACCCGACCTACACCGGGATCGGCCCGCTCTTCTGGCGCTCGATGGACATGCTCTCCTCGGAGATCGTCTCCTGGGGGACGCCGAACTGCGGCAAGGGTCAACCAGGGCAGACCGGCCACACCGGACATCCGGCGGCGCCCGCCCGGTTCACCGGGGTACGGGTCGGAGTACGCGGGTGAACCTGCGCGGTCCGGTCCGGACCTCGGCCCGCGAAGCGCTCCGGAGTGGAGGATGAGCACGGTGAAGTCCCAACTCGACGTCGCCGGCCAGGTGGTCGACCTGGTCCGGGAGCTGGCCGGCCCGGCCGCCCAGGCCGAGGTCACCGCGGAGCACACCGAGTCGGCGCTGACCCGGTTCGCCAACTCGTACATCCACCAGAACGTCGCCGACGCGACCACCACGGTACGGCTGCGGCTGCACCTCGACGGGCGGACCGCCGAGGGTTCCACCACGGTCGTCGGCGACGAGGGGCTGCGCGGGCTGGTGGAGCGCACCGTGACCGCGGCCCGGCACTGCCCCCCGGACCCGGCCTGGCCGGGGCTGACCGCCCCGACCCCGCTGGCCGGCACCGGCAACTGGGACGAGCAGACCGCCGCCGCCAGCCCGGCGGAACGGGCCGAACGGGTCCGGGAGTTCGTCGACGCGGCCGGTGGTCTGGAGGCGGCCGGCTACTGCCGCACCGGGCGCCGGGAGGGCGCCTTTGCCAACACCGCCGGGCAGGCCGTGACCGGCCGGAGCACCGAGGCGGCCATGGACGGGATCGCCCGCTGCGGCGGTGCGGACGGGGTGGCCCGGCTGGCGTCCGTCCGGCTGGCGGAGATCGCCGGCGGGGTGCTCGGGGCCCGGGCGTCGGTGAAGGCCCGCGCCGGGGTGGCCCCGGTGGAGCTGCCGCCCGGACGCTACGAGGTGGTGCTGGAGCCGACCGCCGTGGCCGACCTGCTGCAGAACTTCTCGATGTTCGGTTTCAACGGCAAGGCGTACATCGAGCGGCGGTCCTTCGCGGTGCCGGGGGCGGAGCAGTTCGATCCGGCGGTCACGCTGGTGGACGACCCGGCGGCCACCCCGGCGTTGCCGTACGACGCGGAGGGCACGCCCCGGGCCCGGGTACCCCTGGTCGAGCGGGGCGTCACCGCCACGGTGGCACACGACCGGCGTACCGCCGCCGCGGCCGGCACCGCCTCGACCGGGCACGCGATGCCCGGCGGCGCCTCGGCCGGAGCGCTGCCGCTCCACGTCGGACTCCTGCCGGCCGCCCGTGCGGGAGCGCCCCCGGCCACCGAGGTGTCCGGCCCGATCGTCGACTCGGACACCGCCGAACTGGTCGCCGGGGTACGCCGGGGGTTGCTCGTCACCGACCTCTGGTACACCCGGGTGCTCGACCCGATGAGCCTGGTCGTCACCGGGCTCACCCGCAACGGTGTGTGGTTGATCGAGGACGGCGAGGCGACCACCGCGGTCCAGAACCTCCGCTTCACCCAGTCGTACCCGCAGGCCCTCGCCCCGGGTGGGGTGCTCGGGGTCGGCCGGCACGCCGTACTGCAGCCGGTCAACTTCGTCTCGGCGTGGTGGTCCGCGCCCGCACTGCGGTTGACCTCGTGGAACTTCACCGGCGGCGCGTCCGGCTGACCGGCACCGGGTATGCCGGGCCGGGACAACGGTGCTTGACTGTGCGGCGTGACGGACGACGCGAGCACCCCGACCGCGGACGACGGGACCGGGATCGGCCGGTACGGCGCCACCGGCTCCCCCGTCGGCGAGCCCGACCGACCGCCGCTGGCCACCGGGACGCCCGACCCGGCACCGGCCGAACCCGGCCCGTCCGGCCCGGTGAACCGGCGTCGACGACGGCTGACCATCGCCGCGATCGCGGGGGCGGCCGTGTTCGTCCTGCTGGTCTGCGGCTGCTTCGGCGCGCTCGCCGCCACCTTCGGCAAGCTGGCCCGCGAGGCCGACCACGGCCGTCAGGTGCACGCGCGGGCCGAATCCGCCTGCGCCGACCTGGAGAAGCGGCTCAACCGGCTGACCCCGCCCGGGGCGACGGTCAACCCGGGGCAGCGGGCGGCGGCGATCCGGAACGAGAACGCCGCCCTGCGACCGTTCCTGTCCGAAATCGACCGCCTGCCCGGCCAGTGGCGGGACGAGGACGACGACGAGGACGCCAGCCGCCGGGACGACGGCTGGCGGCAGCTCCTCGACGCGCGTACCAGCTTCGCCGACGCCCTGGACCGGCAGGTCACCAACGGCGAGCCGGCCTTCTTCCTCGCGCCGCAGGACCGGGACGGCCGACCGATGCTGGACCGGTTGCAGCGCGGACCCGAGGCGTGCGCCGCCGCCGCCCGGCGCCTCGCCGCCCCCGACCTCTGACACTCCGCCGCATCCGGCCCACGCCGGCACCCGGTCGCGGCGAGTGAGGTTCTGCACAACCGTGCCCGGATCGGGCGGCGGGACTTTCGTAACCGGCGGAAAACCCGCGAGACTCCCTTGCGCGTGTGCCCGTCAACGTGCGGCGTAACGTGTGCACCGACGCGGACGCAGGTAGCGCGGCTGCGGGGTTCCCCCTGCCCCCGCGCGCCCCGTCGGAACACCATCAGTGCCCGTCAGCCAGACCGGGCCCCGTCAGGGAGACATAGATGACTACGAGGACGGCCCCGCCTCCGGCCGGACTGCCGGGGAGCGTGCGGCAGCGCGCGGCAATCGCGGCGAAAACCCTGCGTACCGACCGTTGGTGGTTCGCTCCGCTGATCACGGTGGTCGGGCTCGGCGCGTGGGTCACCTACGCCACGGTGCGGGTGTTCATGCACAAGTGGTACTGGGTCGACGAGTTCCACTACCTGACCCCGTTCTACTCACCGTGCGTCACCGAACGCTGCATCCCCGAGGCAGCGCACTTCGGCCGGGTACTGCCCGGCTGGTGGATCATCCCGGACGCGGCGCTGACCCTGCCGTTCCTGCTGCTGTTCCGGCTGACCTGCTACTACTACCGCAAGGCCTACTACCGGTCCTTCTGGCTCTCGCCGCCGGCCTGTGCCGTGCCGGACGGGCACAAGACCTACACCGGGGAGACCCGCTTCCCGCTGCTCGGCCAGAACCTGCACCGGTACACCTTCTACGCGGCCTCGATCATCGCGCTGATCAACACCTGGGACGCGGTCCTCGCCTTCCACAGTCCCAAGGGCTTCGGCTTCGGCCTGGGCAACCTGGTCCTGCTCACCAACGTGGTGATGCTCTGGGCGTACACGCTCTCCTGCCACTCCTGCCGGCACATCGCCGGCGGCCGGTTGAAGCACTTCTCCAAGCACCCGGTCCGGTACCGCTTCTGGACCGTCGTCTCGAAGCTGAATGTGCGGCACATGCAGCTCGCCTGGATCACCCTCGGCACCCTGGCGGTGGCGGACTTCTACGTCATGGCGCTCTCCGCCAACTGGTTCGACGACCTGCGGTTCATCAACTAAAGGGCCTCTGACATGACTACCCGAATCGAACGACACCACTACGACGTCGTCGTCATCGGTGCCGGCGGTGCCGGCCTGCGGGCGGCGATCGAGGCCCGGCTCGCCGGCAAGCGGACCGCGATCATTTCGAAGTCGCTGTTCGGCAAGGCCCACACGGTGATGGCCGAGGGCGGCGCCGCCGCCGCGATGGGGAACGTGAACAGCCGGGACAACTGGCAGGTCCACTTCCGGGACACCATGCGGGGTGGCAAGTTCCTCAACAACTTCCGGATGGCGGAGCTGCACGCCAAGGAGTCGCCGGAGCGGATCTGGGAGCTGGAGACGTACGGGGCGCTCTTCGACCGTACCGGCGACGGGAAGATCTCCCAGCGCAACTTCGGGGGCCACGAGTACCCGCGGCTGGCGCACGTCGGCGACCGGACCGGGCTGGAGCTGATCCGCACCCTGCAACAGAAGATCGTCTCGTTGCAGCAGGAGGACAAGCGGGAGTACGGCGACTACGACGCCCGG
The DNA here is from genome assembly GCF_050936375.1 of Plantactinospora sp. CA-290183. Lineage (NCBI taxonomy): Bacteria > Bacillati > Actinomycetota > Actinomycetes > Micromonosporales > Micromonosporaceae > Plantactinospora > Plantactinospora sp. CA-290183. Next base: position 34,684 of record NZ_JBNJMX010000007.1, read on the forward strand.
ATCAAGGTCTTCGCGGAGACCACGATCACCGAGCTGATGCTCGACGGCGACCGGATCGCCGGAGCGTTCGGCTACTACCGCGAGTCCGGCGAGTTCGTCCTCTTCGAGGCGCCGGCCGTGGTGCTCGCCACCGGTGGCGTCGGCCGGTCGTACAAGGTGACCTCGAACTCCTGGGAGTACAGCGGCGACGGGCACGCGCTGGCGCTGCGGGCCGGGGCGACGCTGATCAACATGGAGTTCCTCCAGTTTCACCCGACCGGCATGGTCTGGCCGCCGTCGGTGAAGGGCATCCTGGTCACCGAGTCGGTCCGCGGTGACGGCGGCGTGCTGAAGAACTCCGACGGCAAGCGGTTCATGTTCGACTACGTCCCCGACGTCTTCCGCAAGCAGTACGCGGAGACCGAGGAGGAGGCGGACCGCTGGTACACCGACCCGGACAACAACCGGCGCCCACCGGAGCTGCTCCCCCGCGACGAGGTCGCCCGGGCCATCAACTCCGAGGTCAAGGCCGGTCGGGGTACGCCGGCGGGCGGCGTCTACCTGGACATCGCCAGCCGGCTGCCGGCCGACGAGATCCGGCGCCGGCTCCCCTCGATGTACCACCAGTTCAAGGAGCTTGCGGACGTCGACATCACGGCCGAGCCGATGGAGGTCGGCCCGACCTGCCACTACGTGATGGGTGGTGTGGAGGTCGACCCCGACAGCGGGGCCGCGGCCGGGCACGTGCGCGGGCTGTACGCCGCCGGTGAGGTCTCCGGCGGCATGCACGGCTCCAACCGGCTCGGCGGCAACTCCCTGTCCGACCTGCTGGTCTTCGGCCGGCGCGCCGGCGGGTACGCGTCGACGTACGCCGAGGGGCTGGACGCCCGGCCGAAGGTGTCGGCGGCGGACGTGGAGGCGGCGGTGGACCGGGCGCTCGCCCCGCTGGAGCGGGACGGCGGCGAGAGCCCGTACACGTTGCAGCAGGACCTGCAGGCCGTGATGGGCGATCTGGTCGGGATCATCCGGCGCAAGGGTGAGCTGGAGGACGCGCTGGTCCGGCTCGCCGACCTGCGCGACCGGGTGACCCGGGTCGGCGCCGCCGGTGGCCGGCGGTACAACCCGGGTTGGCACCTCGCCCTGGACCTGCGCAACATGCTGGTGGTCTCGGAGTGCACCGCGCGGGCGGCGCTGGAGCGGGAGGAGTCGCGCGGCGGGCACACCCGGGAGGACTTCCCGGCCATGGCGCCGAAGTGGCGCACGCTCAACCTGGTCTGTTCGCTGGACGGCGACAAGGTACGGCTGGAGCACAAGCCGCTGCCGAAGATGCGCGCCGAGCTGATCCGGCTCTTCGACCGGGGCGAGCTGTCGAAGTACCTGACCGACGAGGAGCTGTCCGACTTCGACGCGCTCGCCGGAGACGCGCTCGCCGGAGACGCACTCGCCACAGACGCCCGCACCACGGACGCGCACGCTGAGGAGGCGGCCAAGTAATGGGCAAGCAGAACGCGCCGGATGGGACCGGCAAGGCCGGCGGTACCCGTCACTTCCGGGTGTGGCGCGGCGACGAGACCGGTGGCGACCTGACGGACTACCAGGTCGAGGTCAACGAGGGCGAGGTCGTCCTCGACGTCATCCACCGGTTGCAGGCGACCGAGGCGCCCGACCTGGCCTGCCGGTGGAACTGCAAGGCCGGCAAGTGCGGCTCCTGCTCGATGGAGATCAACGGCATGCCGCGGCTGGGCTGCATGACCCGGATGTCGACGTTCGAGGAGGCCGAGACGGTCACCATCGCCCCGCTCCGGACCTTCCCGATCATCCGGGACCTGGTCACCGACGTCTCGTACAACTACGAGAAGGCGCGGGAGACCCCGGCCTTCGCCCCGCCGGCGGAGCTCGCCCCCGGCGAGTACCGGATGCAGCAGGTCGACGTCGAGCGCTCACAGGAGTTCCGGAAGTGCATCGAGTGCTTCCTGTGCCAGAACACCTGCCACGTGGTGCGGGACCACGAGGAGAACAAGAAGGCCTTCGCCGGGCCGCGCTACTTCATCCGGGCGGCCGAGCTGGACATGCACCCGCTCGACGCGAAGAGTGACCGCAAGGAGTACGCCCAGGCGTCACAGGGGCTCGGCTACTGCAACATCACCAAGTGCTGCACAGAGGTCTGCCCCGAACACATCAAAATCACCGACAACGCGATCATCCCTATGAAGGAACGCGTCGTCGATCGCAGGTACGATCCTCTTGTGTGGCTCGGTAGCAAGATCTTCCGACGTGGGCAGGCCGAGGGCGAGCAGGGCGGCGCTCGGCGGGATCCCGACGAACTTGGTGAGGCGCACACGCATGCCGGCGCGTCCCACGAACCACAGGCGGAGGCGGAGGCCGACCGGGGTGTGCACTGGGGCCGGCAGGTGCCGCAGCCGCAGGGCCCGCCGGTGGACTCCCGCGGCCGGCTGCCGATCAGCGAGTTCACCTTCGACCGGGCCGCCGCGCCGTCGCCGTTCGGCGACGACGTGACCTTCCCACTGCCGAGCAGCGAGCTGAACTTCAGCCACCCGGACCAGCCGCGCTGATCTCGTACGCACGGTGGGGTCGCCGTCCGGCGACCCCACCGCCGCGTTCGGGCCCCTCGTCGGGTAGCCGCCTTCCGGTGCTCAGCCGTCGCGGGCGGCCCGGTCGGCCTCGGTGACCAGGACGGGGCGCAGGGCCGCGACGATCGGTTCGTCGGCGGGCAGCCAGGCGACGCTGTCCAGCTCGTCCGGGCTCAGCCAGCGCAGTTCGGAGTGCTCCAGCGGCTGCGGCTCGGTGTCCCCGACGAGCCGCGCGGCGTACACCTTGAGCACGGAGCGGCCGTGCCCCATCCGGACGTCCCGGCCGATCCGCTGGCCGACCTCGACCCGCACGGCGAGTTCCTCGGCGCACTCGCGCACCAGCGCGGCCACCTCGGTCTCCCCGGGTTCGACCTTGCCGCCCGGGAACTCCCACCGGCCGGCGACCTCCGGCGGACCGGTCCGGGAGCAGGCCAGGACCCGGCCCCGCGCGATGATCGCCGCCCCCACCACGACCCTCGGTCCCCGCTGTCCGCGATCGCCCATCGCCCCGGCCGGCTCGTCCCGGTCGTCACCGCTCGCCCATTCGGTCTGCACGGGCGTCCAGCGTGCCAGATCAATCGGCATTTCGGGTAGCGGAGCCGTCCCCACGGCCAATAGAAGACGGAGGGGTGGACGTGGACACACCAGCCGCTCAGCGACAGACTAGGGAACACCACCGAGACACGGGATGGCGACGATTTGGCCACGAGCCGGCAACGACGCCCGGGAGGTATGGGGATGCGTGCTCTCTGGCGTGGCCGGACGGACCACGACTACCTGAGCGACGCACTCACCCTACTGGGCGACTGGACCCGCGAGGGACAGCAGATCAAGCGGACTCTGGTACTCGACGACACGCAGCACGCCGCCCTCACCGAGCGGTTGAAGATCATCGCAGACGCGCTGCACCTGCGCCCCGGGATCCGGCGGCTCGACGGGCACACCCAGATCACGATCGGCCCACGGGACGGCAGCGAGATCACCGAGGGCGAGGTCACGCTGGCGGCCCGCATCGAGGACATCTACCGAGCGGTGACCAGCGCCCCCTGACCCACCGTCGGCGGGGCCGGCGCGGTGGCGCGGCCCGCCTAGTCTCGGATCATGGCAAACGTCACCTATGACCGCCGTGAGCAGTACCAGCAGATCCAGAGCGGGCTGCTCGACGGGGAGCAGGTCATCGCCGTCTACGACGCGGTCGGCGCGGGCACCGGGTTCATCGGCCTGACCGACCGCCGCGTGATCATCCAGGACAGGTCGTTCGTCGGCAAGAAGTACGCGATCACCAGCATCCCGTACTCGAAGATCACCAGTGTGAGCGTGGTCAGCAACAAGTCCTGGGGCGGTTCGTTCTTCTCCACCGGCGCGATCGCCATCCACGTCGGCACCCACACCTACGAGGTGGAGTTCCGGGGCGACCAGAAGAGCCACCACGTGCACAACGTCATCCTGCACTACATCTCGTGAACCTCACCCCGGACCGGGTGGGCAGACCCCTGGGGTCACGGGCGCCGTGACGTACGGGGCCGGGGGCGGCGCCGACGTCCACCGGTGGCGGCGACGCAGCGGGGACAGATGTGCCCCACCTCGTCCGCCTCGGTCAGCACGTCGGTCGCCGCGTACTCGAAGGCGACGTGCGGGAAGCGCCGCAACGCCGAGCGGCTCAGCGCCAGCCCGCAGAGGGTCTGGTTCTGCCCCTGTCGCCACGCGTGCACCTCGCCGCCCGGCTGGCGCGTCCCGGTGTCGTCCACCCACTCGCTGGAGGCGGCCACCGCCGCCGACGCGTTCCTGGTCATCTCCGGAGGCCGTCAGCCCCGTACCGGCGGGCCGCTCACCGCTGGTCCGCCTGGTCGCCCGCGTCCGTGCCCGGGTTCTCGGACTCCGCGTAGCCCTCCATCCGGGAGTCCGCCTCGTGTCCCTCCGGGTTGCCCGGCGGACGCTGGTTCGCGCGCATCTCGGTCTCCGTCATCGGCGCACCGCTCTGCTCCTCCGCCGCGCCGCGTTCCCCAGCCTGCCGATCGCCGCTCGTCATCGCGTACCCCTGTCCCTCGCCGCGTCCCGGTCCGGCGCGGTCGCGCCGGTGGCGGTGCGCTCGCCTCGCAACGGTGCGCTACCCGGATGGAGCCGAGCCAAACCGGACGGCTCGATCCCGCGGACGTGTCGCGGCATCCCGGCTACCGCGTCCGCGCGTCCGGGCCGCAGGTCCCGCATTCCTGATCGCGGTCGCCGGCCGACCAGAGGTAGACCACCTCCGCACCGGTCTGTCGGGCGAGCCGGTCGGCCAGCACCGCACCCCGCTCGTACCAGGCCGCCCGCTGCGCGGCGTCGGCCGGCTCGCCGCCGCCGTACTCGGCGTGCCGTTCCCACCACTGCCGCCAGGCGGTCAACGCCTCGGCGAGCTCGGCCGGGATGCCGAGACGTTTCGGCCGGGACATGCCGTCCCGCTCCCACACCGGGAAGGCGGAGTAGTCGGGGAAGAGGTCCAGCCGACGGCCGCCCGGCGGCCGGCCCTTCGGGCACCACCGGGCATGCCGCCGGAACTCCCGCCGCACGCCTACAGCCGTTTGCGCATCTGGACCGTGGTCGTCTCGAAGCCCATCTGCTCGTACAGCCTCCGGGCACCCTGGTTGAAGCCGAACACGCTCAGCCCGATCGACACCACACCCAGGTCCCGGCAGACCCGTTCGACGGCCTCCATGATCGCCCGACCGTGGCCCCTGCGCCGCAGCTCCTCGCGCACCTCGAAGTCGTAGCCGAAGGCGTGCAGCCCGTCCGACTTCCGCCGCAGATGCAGCCACACCATGCCGACCTCGACATCACCGGCGTACGCGGCCCAGAGGCGGTGCCCCTCCGTGCCCAGGCCGTCGGGAAGCAGCCGAGCGTAGTCGTCGTGCGCCTTCTGCCGGGCATCCGGCTCGGGCATCGCGCCGCTGGCGGCGATGCCCCGGGCGTAGTCGACCTCGGCGCTCTCCCGGTAGCGCCGGTACTGCTCCTCGGTCATGGGTTCGAGTGTGATCGTGTCCACGTACGTACCCTAGGCGCGCGGCTCACCCTGGAAGATCGTCGTGTCCGGGCTGCGCGGCGCTCAGACGTTGAAGCGAAACTCCACCACGTCGCCGTCGCGCATGACGTAGTCCTTGCCCTCGATCCGCACCTTGCCGGCGGACTTGGCGGCAGCCATCGACCCCGCCGCCACCAGGTCGTCGAACGAGACGACCTCGGCCTTGATGAAGCCCCGCTGGAAGTCGGTGTGGATCACCCCGGCCGCCTCCGGGGCGGTCGCCCCGACCGGAACGGTCCAGGCCCGGGTCTCCTTCGGCCCCGCGGTGAGGTACGTCTGCAGGCCCAGCGTGCGGAAGCCGATTCGGATCAGCTGGTCGAGCCCGGGTTCGGACTGCCCGATCGACTCCAGCAGCTCCCGGGCCTCCTCGGCCGGCAGGTCGGTCAGCTCCGACTCGACCTTCGCGTCCATGAAGACCGCCTCGGCCGGCGCCACCAGCGCGCGCAGCTCGTCCAGCAGCTCCGCGTTGGCGAGTTCCGCCTCGTCGACGTTGAAGACGTACAGGAACGGCTTGGTGGTCAGCAGGTGCAGCTCGCGCAGCTCGGCCACGTCGATGCCGGCGCGGGCCGCGCCCGCGTAGAGGGTGACCCCGGTGTCGAGCAGTTCGGCGGCCTTCTTCGCGGCCGTGACGGCGGCGGCCCGGTCCTTGCGGACCCTCGCCTCCTTCTCCAGCCGGGGCAGCGCCTTCTCCAGGGTCTGCAGGTCGGCGAGGATCAGCTCGGTGTTGATCGTCTCGATGTCGTCGCCCGGTGACACCTTGCCGTCGACGTGCACCACGTTCGGGTCGGAGAAGACCCGGACCACCTGGCAGATCGCGGCGGCGTCGCGGATGTTGGCGAGGAACGCGTTGCCCCGGCCCTGCCCCTTCGACGCGCCCCGAACCAGGCCGGCGATGTCGACGAACGAGACCGGCGCCGGCATGATCTTCTGCGAGTCGTGGATCTCGGCGAGCTTGGCCAACCGCTCGTCCGGCAGGCCGACCACGCCGACGTTGGGCTCGATGGTGGCGAACGGGTAGTTGGCCGCGAGGACGTCGTTCTTGGTCAGCGCGTTGAACAGCGTGCTCTTGCCGACGTTGGGCAGGCCGACGATGCCGATGGTCAGTGAAGTCATGCGAACGCGACCGCTCTCTCTCGTTGCCCTGCGCCTGCGTGTCGGCGCGCCGGCCGGCCTCCGCCGGCCCGGCCACCCGCCGAGTCTACGAGGTGCCCCGGGGCACCGGCCGAACGGAGGAACACGGCCAGGTCCGATTTCCGCGAGTCAACGCCACCGCGAGGCGGCACTATTGCGGCATGGACCTGGACTTCGAGCGGTGCTACCGGGCCGTCGACAGCCGCGACCAGCGCTTCGACGGCTGGTTCTACACCGGCGTCACCACCACCGGCATCTACTGCCGGCCGTCCTGTCCGGCGACGACCCCGAAGCGGGAGAACGTCCGGTTCTTCCCCTCCGCCGCTGCCGCGCAGCGCGCCGGCCTGCGCGCCTGCCGGCGGTGCCGGCCGGACGCCGTACCCGGCTCGCCGGACTGGGACATCCGGGCCGACGTGGTCGGGCGGGCGATGCGGCTGATCGGCGACGGGGTGGTGGACCGGGAGGGCATCCCGGGTCTGGCCGCCCGGGTCGGCTACACCGAACGGCACCTGCACCGGATGCTCGTCGCCGAGGTGGGCGCCGGTCCGTTGGCGCTGGCCCGCGCCCAGCGGGCACAGACCGCGCGGATCCTGGTCGAGACGACCGAACTCGGCCTGGCCGAGATCGCCTTCGCGGCCGGCTTCGGCAGCGTGCGGCAGTTCAACGACACGATCCGCGAGGTGTACGCGGTCGCCCCCTCCGACCTGCGGACCGCCGCCCGCGCTCGCGCGGCCCGGGCCGGCTCCGGCGCACCGGGCGCGCTCACCCTGCGGCTGGCGTACCGGCCGCCGCTGCACGCCGGGGCGTTGCTCGACTTCCTCGCCCTGCGCGCGGTGCCCGGGGTGGAGGAGGTCGACGCCGGGTCGTACCACCGGGGGCTGCGCCTGCCGCACGGCCCGGCGGAGGTCACCCTGACGCCCACGCCCGGGTACGTCACGGCCACGCTGCGGCTGACCGACGTGCGGGACCTGGCCCCGGCGGTGGCCCGGTGCCGCCGGCTGCTCGACCTGGACGCCGACCCGGAGGCCGTGGACGCGACGCTCGCCGCCGACCCGGCACTCGCCGCCGCCGTCGCGAAGGAGCCCGGGGTACGGGTGCCGCGCGCGGTCGACGGCTTCGAGATGGTGGTCCGGGCGATCGTCGGCCAGCAGGTCTCCGTGGCGGGTGCCCGCACCCTGCTGGCCCGCCTCGTCACCGCCGGTCCCGTCGACCATGCGGCCGGCGCGGACGCCGACGGCACCCCGGTCGGTCGCGGGTTGCGACCGTTTCCGTCGGCCGAGGAGGTGCTGGCGCTGCCGGACTCCGCGTTCGGCATGCCGGCGGCGCGGCGGGCGAGCATCCGGGCGGTCGCCGCCGAGGTCGCCGCCGGCCGGCTCGACCTCGATCCGGGCGCCGACCGGGCGGAACTGGCCCGCCGGCTCACCGCCCTGCCCGGAATCGGGCCGTGGACCGCCGGCTACGTCGCGATGCGCGGCGTCGGAGACCCGGACACCTTCCTCGGCACCGATCTCGGGGTACGGCAGGGCGCCGCGGCGCTCGGCCTCCCCGACGACCCGAAGACCCTCGACGCGTACGCCGGCCGGTGGCGGCCCTGGCGCTCGTACGCGGTGATCAGATTGTGGAGAGCGGAATGACCGAGACACACGCCAGCACCATGCGGACCCCGGCGGGACCGTTGACGATCCTGGCCGGCCCGGACGGGGCGGTCCACGCGGCCGGGTTCACCCCCGACGCCGAGGCGCTGCTCGGGCTCGTACACCCCCGGTTGCGGGCACCGGTGCGGACCCGGGCCGACCTCGGACCGGTGACCGCCGCCGTACGCTCCTATCTGGACGGTGACCTCGCGGCGATCGACGGGGTGCCGGTCGAGCAGCACACCGACGGCGCCTTCATGGCACACGCCTGGCGGACGCTGCGACAGGTCAAGCCCGGCGAACCCGTCACCTACACCGGTTACGCCGAACTGGCCGGCCGGCCCCGGGCGATCCGGGCCGCGGCGGCGGCCTGTGCCCGCAACGCCGCCGCGCTCTTCGTCCCCTGCCACCGGGTACTGCGCACCGACGGCGGCCTCGGCGGCTACCGGTGGGGACTGCCGGTCAAGACCTGGCTGCTGGAGCACGAGCGGCGCCAGCTCGGCGAGTGACGGACCGGTAGCCGGTGGCGGGTCGGTAGCTGACAGCAACACGACTCAACCACCGCCGCCGGTTGCCGTACCGTCGGAAGATGCCCCCGGATCGTGACGACGAGCCCGCGGTCCGGGCCGGCCGGCCCTTCCGGCCGTACCGCGCACGCCCGTCCCGCGCCCGGTTGCCGCGCAATCTCTGGCGGTTGCGCCGGTACGTACGCCCGTACACCTGGCACCTGGTCTGGCTGCTGCTCGCGGCGTTCGCGGCGACCGGGGCCGGCATCGCCGTACCGCTGGTGGTGCGGCAGGTGGTGGACGGGCCGATCGCACACCGCGACCCCGACGGCCTGCTCCGGCTCGGCGCGCTGGCGCTGGTGCTCGGGATCGCGGAGGCGCTGCTCATCTTCGTCCGGCGCTGGGCACAGTCCTCCTCGGCGGTCGGGATGGAGGCCGCCATCCGGGACGAGCTCTACGCCCACCTGCAACGGCTGCACATCGGCTTCCACGACCGGTGGCAGTCCGGCCAACTGCTCTCCCGGGTGACCAGCGACCTCTCGGTGATCCGGCGGTTCCTCTCCTTCGGGCTGATCTTCCTCGTCGTCAACATCACCACCTACGTCACCGTGGTCGCGCTGCTGATCGCGCTGCACTGGCCGCTCGGCCTGCTGGTCGCCGCGAGCGCGGTCCCGCTGTTCGTGGTGAGTCGCCGCTTCACCCGCGCCTACCTGCGGGCCGCCCGGCGCCTGCAGGACGAGCAGGGCGACCTGGCCACCCTGATCGAGGAGTCGGCGCAGGGCCTGCGCACGATCAAGGCGTTCGGGCGGCGGCCGGAGATGCGGCACCGGTTCGCCGGCGGCACCCGCCAGCTGCACGACACCGCGATCGGCAAGGCCCGGCTGCTGGCCCGTACCTCGGCCCAGTTCGACCTGGTGCCCAACCTGACCCTCGGCGTGGTGCTGGTCGCCGGTACGGTCGCCGTCGCGCACGGCGGGCTGACCATCGGCGAGCTGGTCGCCTTCGTCACCCTGCAACTGATGCTGATCTGGCCGATCGAATCGCTCGGCTGGATCATCGCCAACGGTCAGGAGGCGATCAGCGCCAGCGACCGGATACACGAGGTGCTGGACACCCGTCCCGCCGTCGTCGACCGGCCCGACGCGGTGTCGCTGCCGCTCCCGGGCGGCACCGGCACCGCCGTGGTCCTCCAGGACGTGTGGTTCGGCTATCCGGGCGGCGCACCGGTGCTGCGCGGCGTCGACCTCAGCGTCCGCCCCGGCGAGACCCTGGCCGTGGTGGGCGCGACCGGGTCCGGGAAGACCACCCTGCTGTCGCTGGTACCGAGGCTGCACGACGTCACCGCCGGCCGGGTCACCCTGGACGGGCGGGACGTCCGCGACATCCGGCTCGACTCGCTGCGCCGGACGGTCGGCGTCGCGTTCGAGGACCCCACCCTCTTCTCCATGTCGGTCTGGGAGAACCTCACCCTGGGCCGGCCGGACGCGGACGAGGCGGAGGTCCTGGCCGCGCTCGGGGTCGCCCAGGCCGACTTCGTGCACGACCTGCCGTGGGGGCTGGCCACCCGGATCGGGGAACAGGGGCTGTCGCTCTCCGGTGGTCAGCGGCAGCGGCTGGCGCTGGCCCGCGCCGTACTGGGCCGGCCGGGGGTGCTGGTCCTCGACGACCCGCTCTCCGCACTCGACGTGCACACCGAGGCGCTGGTGGAGGAGGCGCTCGCCCGGGTGCTGCGCGACACCACCGCCCTGCTCGTGGTGCACCGGCCGTCGACCATCGCGCTCGCCGACCGAGTGGCGCTGCTCGCCGACGGTCGGATCGCGGCCGTCGGCACCCACTCCGAACTGCTGGCCGGCGTACCGGCGTACCGGTCGATGCTGGCCGCCGACGCCGGCCACAGCGACGACGTCGGGCTCGTCCGCTCGTGACGGCCGGCCAGCCCACCCCAGGGGCGGCGCCCGGCGGGCCACCCGGCACGCCCGCCGCCGGGGCCGACGTGACCGACTGGCGCGGCATCGCGGCCGAGGCGGACGCGGACCGCACCGCGGCGGAGGCGGACAGCGCGCCCGCCATCGCCCGGCTCCGGGCCCGCAGCCGGACACTGCTCGGCTCGCTGGTACGCCCGCACCGGCGGCTCGTCGGCGTCGCCGTGGCGCTGCTGCTGGTGCAGAACGCGGCCGGAATGGCCGGCCCGTACCTGGTGATGCTCGGCATCGACCGGGCCATCACGCCCCTGCGCGGCGGTGACCCGGGACCGCTCACCGCCGTCGCCGGGGCGTTCGCGCTGGCCGCCGCCGCCGAGTACGCCGGCAAGCGCGGCTTCCTCAACCTCTCCGCGCGGATCGGCCAGGCCATCCTGCTCGACCTGCGCCGCCGGGTGTACGACCACTTCCTGCGGCTCTCGGTCGGCTTCCACGAGCGGTACACCTCGGGCCGGCTGGTCGCCCGGCTGACCAGCGACATGGACTCGATCGCCGAACTGGTCGACGGCGGCATCGACGACCTGGTCCTGGCCGGGCTCTCCATCGTCTCGGTCGCCGGGGTCCTGCTCTGGCTGGACCCGCCCCTGGCCGTGGTCACCCTGTTCGCGTTCCCGTTCCTGCTCTGGCTGTCCCGCTGGTTCGCCCGCGCCTCCGCGCACGCGTACCGGCGCACCCGGGAGGCGGTCGCGCTGGTGATCGTCCACTTCGTCGAGTCGCTGGGCGGGATCCGGGCGGTCCAGGCGTTCCGCCGCGAGCCGCGCAACCAGCAGATCTTCACCGCGGTCAACGACGACTACCGGCGGGCCAACCTGCGGGCGTTCCGGCTGATCGCCGTCTACTCCCCGGCGATCAAACTGACCGGCAACGTGACGATCGCGGTCGTGTTGACGTACGGCGGCAGCCGGGTGCTGCACGGCGAGGTGGAGATCGGGGTACTCGCCGCCTTTCTGCTCTACCTGCGCCGGTTCTTCGAGCCGATGCAGGAGCTGAGCCAGTTCTACAACTCCCTCCAGTCCGCCACCGCCGCCCTGGAGAAGCTGGCCGGGGTGCTCGACGAGCGACCGGCGGTGCCGGAGCCGGCCCACCCCCGGCCGTTGCCGTCCGGGCCGGTACGCGGCGCGGTCGAGTTCCGGGCGGTCAGCTTCGGGTACCGGGCGGGCACCCCGATCCTGCCCGAGCTGAGCCTGCGGATCCCGGCCGGCCAGACCGTGGCGCTGGTCGGGGCGACCGGAGCCGGCAAGTCGACGGTGGCCAAGCTGGTGGCCCGGTTCTACGACCCGACGGGCGGCACCGTCAGCCTGGACGGGATCGACCTGCGCGAGGTGGCCGACGCCGACCTGCGCCGCGCGGTGGTGATGGTGACCCAGGAGAACCACCTCTTCTCCGGATCGGTCGCCGACAACATCCGGTTCGGCCGGCCCGGGGCGCCGGACGCGGAGGTCGAGGCCGCCGCCCGGGCCATCGGCGCGCACGACTTCATCGCGGCCCTGCCCGAGGGGTACGCCACCGACGTGCACCGGCGCGGCGGCCGGCTCTCCGCCGGGCAACGTCAGCTCGTCGCGTTCGCCCGGGCGTTCCTCGCCGACCCGGCGGTGCTGATCCTCGACGAGGCCACCTCGTCGCTGGACGTGCCGAGCGAGCGGCTGGTCCAGCGGGCGCTGCGGACCGTCCTGGCCGAGCGGACCGCGATCGTCATCGCGCACCGCCTCTCCACCGTGGAGATCGCCGACCGGGTCCTGGTGCTGGACGCCGGGCGGATCGTCGAGGACGGAGCCCCGGCCGCACTGATCACCGGGGGCGGCCGGTACGCCGCCCTGCACCAGCAGTGGCGCGACTCCCTGGTGTAACGGGTGTAAGGAAGGGCCCCTTCCTATCGCTTTCTGTAGAGGAAGGGCCCCCTCCTAACACCTCGGCCCGGCCGCCCGCCCCGCTGTGGAAAACCCGGCCAGCCGGCCACCGGGCTGGGCGTACCATCGGCCAATGACCGACCCGGATCGTTCCCAGCGCGGTGTCCCCGAGCGGCCGAGCCTGGACGGGCTGGCCGAGAAGTGGGCGGACCGCTGGCAGGCGGAGGGCACCTACGCGTTCGACCGGTCGAAGAGCCGGTCGGACGTGTACGCCATCGACACCCCGCCGCCGACCGTGTCGGGCGAACTGCACATGGGGCACGTCTTCTCGTACACCCACACCGACACGGTGGCCCGGTTCCAGCGGATGCGCGGCCGGACGGTCTTCTACCCAATGGGCTGGGACGACAACGGGCTGCCCACCGAGCGCCGGGTGCAGAACGTCTACGGGGTGACGTGCGACCCGAGCCTGCCGTACGACCCGGAGTGGCAGCCGCCGCAGGCGCCGGTCGGCGAGGCCGCCCGCAAGCGGCCGGTGGCGATCTCGCGGCGCAACTTCGTGGAGCTCTGTGCCCGGCTGACCGCCGAGGACGAGCAGGTCTTCGAGGCGCTGTGGCGGCGGCTCGGGCTGTCGGTGGACTGGTCGCTGACGTACACCACGATCGGTCCGGCGGCCCGGGGCACCGCGCAGCGGGCCTTCCTGCGCAACCTGGCCCGGGGCGAGGCGTACACGGCCGAGGCGCCGGCGCTCTGGGATGTGGGTTTCGGCACCGCGGTGGCGCAGGCCGAGCTGGAGGACCGGGAGCGGCCGGGTGCGTACCACCGGCTCCGGTTCGAGGTGGTGGCTGCCGGTCCGGGCAGCGCCGGCACCCCGCCCGCCGCCGGCCCGGACCGGGAGGAACGGTACGTCCACATCGAGACCACCCGGCCGGAGCTGCTGCCCGCCTGCGTGGCACTGGTCTGCCACCCGGACGACGAGCGCTACGCCGACCTGGTCGGCGGCACCGTCCGGACGCCGCTGTTCGGCGCCGAGGTGACGGTGTACGCGCATCCGCTCGCCGACCCGGCCAAGGGCACCGGACTGGTGATGGTCTGCACCTTCGGCGACCTGGCCGACGTGACCTGGTGGCGGGAGCTGCGGCTGCCAACCCGGGTGGTGATCGGCCGGGACGGACGGCTGCTCCCCGATCCTCCAGCGGGCCTCGACCCGGCCCCGTACGCCGAACTGGCCGGCCGGTTCGTCACCGCGGCCCGGCGCCGGATCGTGGAGCTGTTGACGGCCTCCGGAGACCTGGTCGGCGAGCCGACCCCGGTCACCCATCCGGTGAAGTTCTACGAGCGGGGCGACAGCCCGCTGGAGATCATCTCGACCCGGCAGTGGTATCTGCGCAACGGCGGGCGGGACGCGGAGCTGCGCGCCGACCTGCTGGCCCGGGGGCGGGAGCTGAACTGGGTGCCGGCGCACATGTGGCACCGCTACGAGCACTGGGTGACCGGCCTCACCGGAGACTGGCTGATCAGCCGCCAGCGCTACTTCGGGGTGCCGTTCCCGGTCTGGTACCGGCTCGACGACGTTGGCGAGCCGGACTACGCCCAGCCTCTCACGCCGGACGAGGCCCTGCTGCCCGTTGACCCGACCTCGGAGGTGCCGGCCGGCTACACCGAGTCGCAGCGCGGCCAGCCGGGCGGTTTCATCGCGGACCCGGACGTCATGGACACCTGGGCGACGTCGTCGCTGACGCCGCAGATCGTCGGCGGCTGGGAGCGGGATCCGGACCTCTTCGCCCGGGTTTTCCCGATGGACCTGCGTCCGCAGGGACAGGAGATCATCCGTACCTGGCTCTTCTCGACCCTGGTCCGCGCGCACCTGGAACAGGGCGTGCTGCCCTGGCGGGACGCGGTGCTCTCCGGCTGGATCCTCGATCCGGACCGCAGGAAGATGTCCAAGTCCAAGGGAAACGTCCTCACCCCGATGGGGTTGCTGGCGGAGCACGGGCCGGACGCGGTGCGGTACTGGGCGGCCAACGGCCGCCCCGGCACCGACCTGGCCTTCGACCCGGGTCAGATCCGGGTGGGCCGCCGGCTGGCCACCAAACTGCTCAACGCGTCGAAGTTCGCCCTCGGCCTCGGCGCCGCCGACGCCCTGCGGGCGCCGGTCGCCGAGCCGCTGGACCGCTCGATGCTCGCCGGACTCTCCACCGTGGTCGCCACCGCCACCGCCGCCTTCGACCGGTACGACCACACCGACGCGCTCCAGGCCGCCGAGGCGTTCTTCTGGACGTTCTGCGACGACTACATCGAGTTGGTGAAGGAACGCGCCTACGGCACGGGGGCCGGGGCGGAGTCGGCCCGGGCGGCGCTGGCCACCGCGCTCTCGGTGCAGCTGCGGCTCTTCGCCCCGTTCCTGCCGTACGTGACCGAGGAGGTCTGGTCCTGGTGGCGGTACGGCTCGGTGCACCGCTCGCCGTGGCCGACGACGTACGAGGTCGCCCGGGTGGCCGCCGACGGTGACCCGGCGCTGCTGGCGCTGGCCGGCGCGGCGCTGACCCAGGTGCGCCGGGCCAAGTCGGAACGGAAACTGTCGATGCGCACCGAGGTCCCGCTCGCCGAGGCGCTCGGCCCGGCGGCGATGCTGGAGCAGCTCGCCCTCATCGCCGGCGACCTGCGGGCGGCGGGCCGGATCGGCAAGCTCGACTTCCTCCCGGACCGCACCCCGGAGCTGGTCATCGCCTGCGCGGTCTGAACCGGGGCTCCGGCGGCCCCCCGGTCGCTCAGTCCCGGGCGGGGCTCCAGCCGGCGGCGGCGAACCGGCCGGCGTCCGGACCCTCGCCGTGGAAGAGCAGTCCGCTCGCGCCGGCCACCAACACCCGGTCGACGTAGACGCCCCGGCCCCGGGCACTGGCGTCGGTGGTGTAGCTCCAGCGCAGTGCGGTGGCGCCGGCCGGCAGTTGCGCGTACGCCTGCCACCAGCGCCGCCCGCCGTAGCCGGTGACCTCGCCGTCGGCGGTCCAGCTGCGGCCGGGCCCGAAGAGCGTCACCTCGACCGGTGCCCAGTTCGCGCCCCCGTCGACGGAGGCCTCGAAGCGCAGCACGTCGTACCGGGGCTCGGTGTCGTACCAGAGGTGGAAGCTGGCGAATCCGCGGTCGGCCGGGCGGCGCAGCGGCGCGGTCAGGGTGACGCTGCCGCCGTCGCGGTCGTCGGCCCGCCAGGCGGTGCCACCCAGCGGCGGCCGGACCGGGGTCGCGTACGCCAGGTCGCGGGCGAGCGCCCGCCGGGCGACGGTGTTGGTGCCCCAGGCCCGGTCCGGGTGCACCCGGTTGGCGAGCAGGATCAGGAACGTGTGCGTCAGGGGGTCGATCACGATCGAGGTGCCGGTGAACCCGGTGTGCCCGAAGGTCACGGGCGAGGCGAGCGGTCCCATGTACGAGTGCTTGTTCAGCTCGAAGCCGAGCCCCCGGTCGCTGTCCGGATGGCGGCTCTCCAGCGCGGCGTTGTAGTTGACCAGCATCGTCCGCACGGTGGATTCCCGCAGGATCCGCGCGCCCCGGTACTCACCGCCGTTCAGCAGCATCTGGCAGAAGATCGCCAGGTCGCCGGCGGTGGAGAAGAGCCCGGCGTGTCCGGCCACCCCGTCCAGCGACCATGCGTTCTCGTCGTGCACCTCGCCCCAGACCATGCCCCGCCCCGCGTACGGCTGGTATTCGGTGGCCGCGATCCGGGGACGGAGCGCGGCCGACGGGTTGTAGCCGGTGTCCGCCATCCGCAGCGGCCCGGTCACCTCGGCGGCCACGAGCTGGTCCAGCGGTCGACCGGTCAGCCGTTCCAGCAGTACGCCGAGGGCGATCAGCCCGAGGTCGGAGTAGACGTACTGGTTGCCCGGACTGGCCCCGGCGGCGAACGGGGTGGCCAGCGCCGCCGCCCGCCGCTGCGCCGGCGTCGGATAACTACTCCACAGTGGAGCGAACGCGGGCAGCCCGGCGGTGTGGGTCAGCAGCATCCGTACGGTGACCGCCTCCTTGCCACCCGCCGCGAACTCGGGCAGGTAGCGGACCACCGGCGCGTCCAGGTCGATCCGGCCCCGCTCGACCTGCCGCAGCGCCACCACGGCGGTGAAGAGCTTGGAGATGGAGGCGAGGTCGAAGATGGTGTCGGGGCGCATCGGGATCTGCTGCTCGGCCGGCAACTCGACGCCGACCCGCTCGGGGGCCGGCCCGACCGCGCCGTACTTCACCGCCGTGCCGACCGCGTCGTGCCGGACGACCACCCCGTCCTTCGCGGCGAGCAGCACCGCCCCGGCGTACGTCGGATAGTTCGGATGGTCCGGCGTCGGCGCCAGGTACGCCTCGGCGTCGGCCCGGAGCCGGTCCACGTACTCGGGAAGCAGCCCCACCTCCCGGGCGGTGCCGGCGCGCAGGATGCGCCGTTCGAACCGGATGTCGCCCGGGTCGACCGTCGGCGGCCCGGTCAGCCAGGCGGCCCGCGCCCCGACGGGGCGTTCGTCGCCGGCCCCGGGGCGGGCGGCGTCGGGTGCGGCGGCGGCCGGGTGGCCGGGCGCCAGCGCCGCGACCAGGAGCACCGCGCTGACCGCACCGCCGACGGCACTTCGGGAAATCCTCGGACCGGGCATCGCCGCACCTTCCTGCCAGCTGTCGCACCAGCATGAAGCTTTCCTACGTCATATTCAAGAACAGAGAAGTTTCTTGCCAGATGCCGCTTCAGGGACTAATTTACGCGGGTATATGGACTGCCTTGGAGGTGCCATGCGGGCTCGGCTACTGGCGTCAACCCTCGCGACCGCGCTACTGGCGAGCGGAAGCGTCAGCCCGCCCGCCCAGGCCGCCCCGTCCGGCGCCGCCGGATCCACCGGCGCGGCGTCGGCCGGCACGTCCGCCACCGTGGAACGCCTCATCGCCCGGATGAGCCTGCCGGAGAAGGTCGGCCAGCTCTTCGCCACCTACGTCTACGGCGGCGACGCCACGGCACCGAGCGCGGCCGACGCGGCGGCCAACCGGCAGGCGTACGGCGTCGACACCGGTGCGGAGGTCGTCGCCCGGTACCACCTCGGCGGCGTCATCTACTTCACCTGGTCCCACAACCTCGACTCGGTACGCCAGATCGCCACCCTCTCCAACGGACTCCAGGCCGCCGCCGGCAACGCGGGTGCCCGGATCCCCCTGCTGATCTCCACCGACCAGGAGCACGGCATCGTGCAGCGGATGCCGGCCCCGGCCACCCTCTTCCCGGGCAGCATGGCCCTGGGCGCCGGGCGCAGCCTCACCGACGCGTACACGGCGGCCCGGATCACCGGTCAGGAGCTGCGCGCCGTCGGCATCCGCCAGGTCTGGGCACCGTCGGCCGACGTCAACGTCGACCCGGCCAACCCGGTAATCGGGGTCCGCTCCTTCGGCAGCGACCCGCTGCTGGTCGCCGCGATGACCGCCGCCCAGGTGGTCGGGTTCCAGCAGGGCGCCGGGGTCACCGCCGCCGCGAAGCACTTCCCCGGGCACGGGGACACCAGGGACGACAGCCACACCGCGCTGCCGGTGATCGACCACAGCCGGGCCGAGTGGCAGCGGCTCGACGCACCGCCGTTCCGGGCCGCCATCGCCGCCGGCATCGACACCGTGATGACGGCGCACATCGTCGTACCGTCGCTGGACCCCTCCGGCGACCCCGCGACCCTCTCCCCGCCGATCCTGACCGGACTGCTCCGGGAGGAACTCGGGTTCCGTGGCGTCGTGGTGACCGACTCGCTGGCCATGGCCGGCGTCCGGCAGCGCTACGGCGACGAGCGGGTCCCCGTGCTGGCCCTGAAGGCCGGCGCCGACCTGCTGCTCATGCCGCCGGACCTGGACCTGGCGATCAACTCCGTACTGGCCGCGGTCGCCGACGGCGAGCTGACCGAGGCCCGCATCGACGAGTCCGTACGCCGGCTCCTCACCCTCAAGCAGCGACGCGGTGCCCTGACCGGCGCGCAGACGGTGGACCCGGCCGCCGCCGAGCGCCTGGTCGGCCGGGACGCGCACCAGCGCGACCTCCAGAAGATCACCGACCGTACGGTGACCGTGCTGCGCAACGACGCCGGGCTGCTGCCGCTGCGTCCGGCCGACCGGTCGGTGCTGGTGACCGGCTGGAACTCCGGAGCCTTCGACAACGTCGGCACGCTCGCCACCGAACTGGCCGCCCGGGGTGCCCGCACCACGCCGCTGCCCACCGGGCTGCCCACCGACGCGAAGATCGCCGAGGCGGTGGCGGCGGCACAGGCGAGCGAGCTGACCGTGGTGTTCACGCAGAAGTCCTGGGACACCGCGGTGACCGATCCCGGTGGCCGGCAGCAGAAGTTGGTGCACGCGCTGGCCGCCACCGGTCGGCCGGTGCTGGTGGTCGCCGTGCGCGACCCGTACGACGTCGGACACTTCCCCGAGGTGCCGACCCAGGTCACCACGTTCGGCTACACCCGGGCGTCGATCGGGTCGCTGGCCCGGGTGCTGACCGGGGAGGTCGCCCCGCGCGGCAGGCTGCCGGTGAACGTCCCCGATCCGGCCGACCCGTCGGGCGTGCGCTACCCGTACGGCCACGGCCTGACCTGGCGGACGCCGGCCTGACCCCGGCGGTCAGAACGGCCAGTCGCGTCAGAACGGCCAGTCGCGCAGGAAACGCAGGCCGAGCAGGAAGGCGACCACCGCCGGCCCGATGGCCAGGGCCACCGCCTGCGCGCGGTACGCGATCCGGTGCCGGAGCAGCTCCAGGCCGTTGCCGAGCACCACCACCCCGCCGGCCATGATGAAGCCGCCCCACCAGCCGGTCTCACCGAAGTCGAGCACGTCCTCGGCCAGCAGCAGCAGGGTCACCCCGAGGACGGCGGCGATCAGCGCCAGCATGGCGACCGTCCGGTGGAACGCCCGGGGCAGCGGATCGCCCGTGCGCCACAGGTAGGTCCCGGAGATGGCCAGCGCCGGCAGTGTGACCATGAGTGGCCAGCCCCGGCCCATCAGACCGAACATCAGCAGCGCACCCACCGCGAAGACCAGCCCGCCCACCGAGGCGAGCAGATATCCGAAGAAGGCCCGTCCGCCGCCGCGGGCCAGGAGCGGCCCGCCGGTCGCCCCGATCAGGGCACCCGGTACGAGGACGAAGCCGGCCCACCAGTGGAACCGCTCGACACTCTGGGCCGTCACCGTCACCACCGCGACCGCCACCCCGGCGACGGCGAGACTCGCCATCCACCGCCCGGCCAGGCCCAGCGGCCGGTGCCCCGCCACGCTATCCGTCTGCACGTTCACAGCTCTCGACTCTGCCCGCCGGCGCGGCGGCGGACCATCCCGGCAGCCCTACCATCCGCCGACCGGTTAGCCGCAACGCCCACGTCCCGGCCTCGAACCGGCCCGCCGTCACCCGGGCCGGGGGTGGTTCAGAAGTCCCCGCCACCGCCGAAATCGCCCCCGCCGAAGTCACCGCCACCGAAGTCACCCGCGGCGTAGTCGCCACCGCCGCCGGCGTCTCCGGCGTCGCCCTGGTCCGTCCCGTCGGCGTAGCCCTCCTGGTAGCCGGCGTCATAGCCGTACCCCGGATCGGCGAACGCCGGCGAGAAGAGCACGTCGGCGATCAGCATGCCGCCGATCACCCCCGCGCCGGCGGCGAGGCCCGTCTTCCACCAGGGGGTCGAATACCAGCCGGCCGGGACCGGCCGGCCCTGCATCCGCCCACCGGGGTAGTAGTAGGGCGTAGCGGCACCGGGTTGCGGCCCGGCCCGGAAGCTGCGCCCCTGCACCTCCACCTCGCGCGGCACGGTCAGCTCGCCGGCGCCCCGCGCGGCGGCCAGCGGCGGCAGCTCGGGACCCGGGTCGATGCCGAGCGCGGTCCGGGCCGCCCGGACGTAGGCGAGCCCCTCCAGCGCGGTCTCCCGGGCCAGCTCGTACTGCCGGGCACTGCGCGCCTGCTCGAGCTGGCTGCCGGCCGCGTTGTAGCGCTCCCCCGCGTCGGCCAGTGCCTGCCGGACCGCCGGCTCGGTGCCGTGCAGGTTCATCAACTGCCCGCCCAGCCGCTCGTACCAGCGGCTCGCCTCGGCGCGGGCGTCGGCGAGCTGCCGCTCCCGCCGGAGCGAACTCTCCCGCCGCCACCAGACGAACCCGGCGACGAGCAGGGCTGCGAGCAGCAGAAACCACAGCATCTCGACCATTACCCAACGGTACCCACGCGGTGCCAGGACCACGCCCGTCAGCTACCCGCGCAACGCGCCCGTCGTGCCCGTTTGGCATGCTTCGTCACGTGGACCTAGCGACGGTGGCCGTAGTGGTGGTCTGTCTCGTCGCCGGCGGGGCGGTGGGCTGGCTCGCGGCCACGGCGCGGTCGGCGACCCAGATCGCCCGGCTCGACGCGACCCTGCGGGCCACCCGGGACGGCGAGGGCCGGCTGGAGCAGTCCCTGCGGGCGCTCTCCTACGAGGCCACCGCGCAGTCGCAGGAGGCGGTGGCCCGGGCGGTGGCACCGCTGCACGAGACGCTGCGCCGCTACGAGCAGCGGGTCGCCGAGCTGGAGCACGACCGGGTCGACGCCTACGCGGAGCTGCGCGAGCAGGTGCGGTCGATGAACGCCGTCTCCGGCGAGCTGCGTACCGAGACCAAGCAGCTGGTGGCGGCGCTGCGGGCGCCGCAGGTCCGGGGCCGGTGGGGCGAGCACCAGCTCCGCCGCATCGTCGAGGCCGCCGGCCTGCTGGAGCACTGCGACTTCTCCGAGCAGGTGACCGCCAGCACCGACCATCAGGTCGTCCGCCCGGACCTGGTGGTCCGGCTGCACGGCGGGCGCTCGGTGGTGGTGGACGCCAAGGCGCCGTTCGACGCCTACCTGACCGCGATGGAGGCCCGGGACGAGCACGGGCGGGACCGGCACCTGGACGCGCACGCCCGGCACCTGCGGGGACACGTCGACGCCCTGGCCGCCAAGTCCTACTGGTCGGCCTTCGACCAGTCGCCGGAGTTCGTCGTCCTGTTCGTCCCGGCCGACCCGTTCCTGGACGTGGCGCTGCAACGGGACCCCACGCTGCTGGAGCACGCGTTCACCCGCAACGTGGTGCTGGCCACCCCGGCCACCCTGGTCGCGCTGCTGCGTACGGTGGCCTATTCGTGGCGGCAGGAGGCGCTGGCCCGCAACGCCGTCGCCGTACACACGCTGGCCCGCGAGCTGTACGGCCGGCTCGGCACGCTCGGCGAGCACGTCGGCAAGCTCGGCGGGGCGCTGGGCGGCGCGGTGACCGCGTACAACCGCGCGGTGGGTTCGCTGGAGGCCCGGGTGCTGGTCAGCGCCCGCAAGCTCGCCGACCTCGGTGTGGCCGGCGAGGACCTGCCGGTGCCGCCACAGGTCGAGACGGCGCCCCGGCAGCCGCAGGCGCCGGAGCTGCTCGACGCGGTGGCGGGCGGGCCGGTGGCGGCCGACGCGGTGGCGGCCGGGCCGGTGGCGGGCGAGGGAGCGCGCGACCGGTCGGCGGCGACCCGGATCGGCGATCCTGACTAGACGGTGTCCGGACCGGCAACCGCCGCTGGGGTCCCCGACCCTCTCGATCGGACAGTCGTCCCCGCCGAATCGCCCGGTTCGCGCGCCGACCAGCCGACTCATGTCACGGGCTGGTCACAACGGCCCGTGCGGTAGTGACAGGGGCACCCCGATCGGCGATGGTTCCGGTCACGTGCGCCCTGCAATACAGGGCCCTGTTCTCTTGGAGGAGAGAACGTGAGTAGATCCCGCTTCCGGAGCCGGCGAATATCAGCCGGGCTCCTCGCCTCGGTCGTGGCGGTGGGCGGCATGACGCTCGCGGGCGGCGCCACCACCGCGAGCGCCGACCCGACCACCGAGCCCAGCGTGCTCAAGGACAGCCGGTCCGACACCCTCGGATCACGTGACCTCGAACTGCTCGCCGAGGCGAAGTCCCGGGGCGAGAAGAACGTGACGCTGCTGATCGCCGCCGAGAGGGGCGAGTCGGGCGACGTGGCGGCCGCGCTGAAGAAGCTCGGTGCCAGCATCCCCAAGCGCGTCGACGAGGTCGGCTACCTGCGGGCCCGGGTACCCACCGGGAAGGTGCTCGCCGTTGCCTCGCTGGCCGGCGTCGCCGCGGTGGACCTGGACGACAAGATCAAGCTCCCGAAGCCGGAGCCGACGCCGGCCCGGGCGAGCGCCAAGTCGTCGAAGCTGGCGGCGGCCGCCCCCGGCGCCGACACCCCGGCCGCCAACCCGTACCTGCCGACCCACGAGATCGGCGCGGTGGACTTCAAGGCGGCGCACCCGAACTGGGACGGCCGGGGCGTCACGATCGGCATCATGGACACCGGGGTGGACCTCGACCACCCGGCGCTGCAGACCACCTCCACCGGGGAACGCAAGATCGCGGACTGGTTCACCGCCACCGACCCGCTCCTCGACGGCGACGCGACCTGGCGCATCATGCGGGACGAGGTGACCGGCCCGAGCTTCAGCTACGCGGGCGCGACCTGGACCGCGCCGGCCGGGACCTACCGGATCAACCGGTTCGCCGAGTCGATCACGGCGGCCAGCCCGCCCGCGGGTGACATCAACCGCGACGGCGACACCACCGACCAGTTCGGCATCCTCTACGACCCGACCACCCACGACATCCGGGTCGACGTCAACCTGAACCGCGACTTCACCGACGACGCGGTCATGCGCCCGTACGCCGAGCGCTACGACGTGGGCCACTTCGGCGCCGACAAGGCCGACACCCCGGTACGGGAACAGAGCCCGTTCGTCGTCGAGTTCCGCGAGGACGTGGACACCACCGAGGCCGGCCTGCCCGGCGCGTACGACTTCGTCAACATCGGCCTGGTCGAGTCCGCGCACGGCTCACACGTCGCCGGCATCACCGCCGCGAACGACATGTTCGGCAACACCAACCTGGACGGTGGGGCGCCCGGCGCCAAGCTGGTCTCCGGGCGGGCCTGCAGCTGGGGCGGCGGTTGCAGCTTCGCCGCGCTGACCGACGGCCTCGTCGACATGGCGGTCAACCGCGACGTGGACGTCATCAACGTGTCGATCGGCGGTCTCGGGCAGCTGAACGACGGCAGCGACACGCGCGCCGAACTCTACGGCCGAATCATCAACGAGCTCGGTGTCCAGCTGGTGTACTCGGCCGGCAACTCCGGCCCCGGCATCAACACCATCGGTGACCCGTCCACGATCACCAACGTGATCAGCGTGGCCGCCGGGATCAGCCGGGAGACCTTCCTGTCCAACTACGGCTCGGAGACCCGCACGCCGTACCAGCTGCTCTACTTCTCCTCGCGCGGCCCCCGCGAGGACGGCGGGTTCAAGCCGAACATCACCGCGCCGGGGTCGGCGATCTCGACCACGCCGCTGTGGCTGCCGGGCAACCCGGTCGCCGAGGCGGGCTACCCGCTGCCGCCGGGCTACCAGATGTTGAACGGCACCTCGATGTCCGCGCCGCAGGTCACCGGCGGCATCGCGCTGCTGCTCTCGGCCGGCAAGGCCAACCGGAAGCTGATCACCCCGGCCGCGCTGCGCCGGGCGATGTACTCGTCCGCGACCTGGATCGACGGCGTACCGGCGCACGGCCAGGGCAATGGCCAGTTCACCGTGCCCGGCGCCTGGGAACTGCTGGCCGGTGCCGCGATCGAGACCCGCGACTACACCGTGAACGCACCGGTCTGCACCCCCCTGTCGGACCAGCTGGCGTCCCCGGGCCGGGGCACCGGGATCTACAACCGGTGCGCCGTCGGCCAGGGTGGACAGCGGCCCGGCGTGGTGAAGACCTACACCGTGAAGATCACCCGTAACAGCGGGCCGAACCGGAACGTCAAGCACGCCGTACGGTGGGTCGGCAACGACGGCGCGGTCTTCCGCAACGCGCCGAAGAACCTGAACCTGCCGCTGAACAAGACCGTCACCTTCAGCGTCGAGGCGAAGGCGGGCGTCGGCGCGCACAGCGCGATCATGGAGGTGGACGATCCGACCACCCCGGCCGTCGACTTCGAGATCCTCAACACGGTCATGATCGGCGAGGTGCCGGCGAAGAAGGACTTCTCCTTCTCGGCCGGCGACAACGTCGACCGCAATCTCTTCCGGTCCTACTACGTCACCGTTCCGGAGGGCGCGGGGTCGCTGCAGGTCAACCTCACCGGCATCGCACCCGGGTCGCAGACCCGGTTCATCGCGATCAACCCGTACGGCGTCCCGGAGGACGAGAACGCCAGTACGGCCTGCTTCAGCAACTTCTCCGACGCCACCGTCTGCAAGCCGGAGGAGCGGTCGTACGACAACCCGATCCCGGGGATCTGGGAGATCGAGGTCGAGTCGCGGCGTACCTCCCCGCTGCTGGAGAACCCGTACCAGTTGCAGGCCCGGATCCAGGGTGTCGAGATCGAGCCCTCCACCGTCGAGCTGCCCAGCGTGGTCGCCGGCGAGGCCACCCCGGTCACCTTGACGGTGACCAACGAGTTCGGCCCGGTCGTGGTGACCGGCTCGGGCGGGCCGCTCGGCAGCGCCGTCGACACCCGGCCGACCATCGCCCAGGACGAGGCCAAGACCTACGAGGTCGTCATCCCGGCCGGGGCCAGCCGGTTCGAGGCCGCCATCGGCAACACCGCCGACGCCGGCGCCGACCTGGATCTCTACGTCTTCAAGGACGGTGTCCGGCTGGCGTACGACGCCGACGGCGACTCGGAGGAGGCCGTCTCGATCGCCAACCCGGCGGCCGGGACGTACGAGGTCGTGGTGGAGGGCTACTCGGTGCCGGCCGGCACCACCGAGTTCGACTACCGCGACGTGTTCTTCTCGACCGCGCTGGGCACCGTGTCGGCACCCCCGACCTACACCTCGCTGGCCCACCGGGAGAGCACCACCATCACCGGGTCGGTCACCGCGCTGTCGGGCGCGGCCGCCGGGCGGCAGCTCAGCGGTGAACTCCGGGTGGTGACCGTCGAGGGCGCGGTCGTCGGCACCGCCACCGTGTCGATCGGTACCGTCAGCTAGCACCGTCGGTCGTCACGGCCGACAGCACCGGCAAGGCCCGACCACGGAGCCCGTCCCCACCCCGGGGGCGGGCTCCGTGCCGTCGGCGGGCCCGCGTGGCGCGCGTCGGATCGCCCCGGTGAGCCGGCTCAGGCCGGGCTGGCGTTCTCCACCACGAACGGTGTGCCCTGCTGGCAGGTCGTCATCAGGTCGCTTCGGACCCGTCCCGTCACCGTCACCCGGGCGCCCGCCCTCAGCACCTCGCGGGAACCGCCGACCAGCAGGTAGTTCTCCAGCAGCAGGCAGTTCGCCTCCACCCCGGCCTGGACCGTGCCGCTCAGTGTGGTCGTACCCGAGGCTGTGCCGGGCGGCGGACCCGGCGGCTTGCCGGACGGTACGGGCGGGAACCCGGAACCTGTCGGCGCGGGCGGTGCCGGATCGGAGCCGGTCGGGCCGGGCTGGGCGGACGGGGTCACCGGCGCTCCTGACGACCCGGTCGGCGGCGCGCCCGGCCCACCGCAGGCACCCGCTCCGAGAGCCAGCAGGGCGACCAGGGCGGGCGCGACGAGCCGGGGGCTACTCATGGCAGTCGGACGCGGCCGTCGCGCACCGCGTTCCCGCCGCCGGTCAGCCGTTGCCGGCGAGGGCGGTCTGCTCGGCCCGGGCCGCCGCGGCGGCCTTCATGTCCCGCCTGAGTTCCTGGGGCAGCGAGAAGGTGAGCCGCTCGTCGGCCGTGGTCACCTCGGTCACCTCGCCGAAGCCGCGCGCGGCCAGGTGGTCGAGCACCTCCATGACCAGCTCGTCCGGCACGCTCGCCCCGGAGGTGACACCGACCGTGGACGCCCCGACCAGCCAGTCGTCGGAGATTTCCGAGGCGTAGTCGACCAGGTGTCCGCCGCGGGCACCCGCGTCCACCGCCACCTCGACCAGCCGTACGGAGTTCGACGAGTTGCGCGAGCCGACCACGATCACGACGTCGCACTCGGCGGCGATCTCCTTGACCACGTGCTGGCGGTTCTGGGTGGCGTAGCAGATGTCGTCGCTGGGCGGGGACTGGAGCAGCGGCAGCCGGCGCTTGAGCCGGGCGACGGTCTCCATGGTCTCGTCGACCGAGAGGGTGGTCTGGGAGAGCCAGACGACCTTCGAGGGGTCCCGTACGGTGACCCGCTCGGCGTCCTCCGGTCCGTCGACGAGCTGGATGTGCGCCGGGGCCTCACCGGCGGTGCCGACCACCTCTTCGTGCCCCTCGTGCCCGATGAGCAGGATGTCGTAATCGTCCGCGGCGAACCGCCGGGCCTCGTGGTGGACCTTCGTCACCAGCGGGCAGGTGGCGTCGATCGCCCGCAGCGACCGGGCCCTCGCCTGTTCGTGGACCTCGGGCGCCACGCCGTGGGCGGAGAAGACCACGGTGGCGCCCTCGGGCACCTCCTCGTTCTCCTCCACGAAGATGGCGCCGTCGCGTTCCAGGGTGGAGACCACGTGCTTGTTGTGCACGATCTGCTTGCGGACGTAGATCGGCGCCCCGTAGAGCTTCAGGGCCTCCTGCACGGTCTGCACGGCACGGTCGACGCCGGCGCAGTAGCCGCGGGGCTTGGCCAACAGCACGCGCTTGCGGGTCTGGGATGTCGCCTGAGCCTCGGTCACCCGCCCAGTCTACGTTCCACCCCCCGCCCCACCCCCGCCCCGCGCCCCCACCCCCGCCCGCCCCGGCGGCGCCCCGGTCTCCCCCGGTGATCAGGGAGCTGTTCCCGCGTGTCGTCGGCGCGTCGCCGTACCGGCTCCCTGATCACGCGGATCACCGCAGCACGGCGGGCCCGGCTCGGCGCGCCCGACGCGGCGGGGCCGCCGACGACCGGGGGCCGGGGCGGCGATCGTAGGCTGACCCGATGACCGATTCCGGGCTGCCGCGCAGCACCGCCGACGAGCCGTGGCCGGTCCGGGTGGTCAGCCAGAAGCTGAGCGCCTGGATCGCCAAACTGGGCTGGGTCTGGATCGACGGACAGGTCGCCCAGATCAGCCGGCGTCCCGGCGCGGCCACCGTCTTCCTCACCCTGCGCGACCCGTCGGCCGACCTCAGCCTCACCGTCACCACCAACCGGGACGTGCTGGACGCGGGGGCGCCGGAACTGGCCGAGGGTGCCCGGGTGGTGCTGCACGCGAAGCCGGAGTTCTACGCGGCGCGCGGCACGTTGAGCCTGCGCGCCGACGAGGTCCGCCAGGTCGGCCTCGGCGAGCTGCTGGCCCGGCTGGAGAAGCTGAAGAAGCTCCTCGCCGCCGAGGGACTGTTCGACCGGGCCCGCAAGCGCCGGCCGCCGTTCCTGCCCAACCGGATCGGCCTGATCACCGGCCGGGCGTCCGCCGCCGAGCGGGACGTACTGACCAACGCGCGACGCCGGTGGCCGGCCGTCCAGTTCCGCACGGTCAACGTCGCGGTACAGGGGCCCACGGCGGTTCCGCAGATCATCGACGCCCTCAAGGTGCTGGACGCCGATCCGGGCATCGACGTGATCGTGCTGGCCCGGGGCGGCGGCGGGGTGGAGGATCTACTGCCCTTCTCCGACGAGGCGCTGTGCCGGGCCGTCTTCGCCTGCCGTACCCCGGTGGTCAGTGCGATCGGCCACGAGACCGACATCCCGCTGCTCGACTACGTCGCCGACGTACGCGCCTCCACCCCGACCGACGCGGCCAAACGGATCGTCCCGGACCTGGGCGAGGAGCTGCGGCTGATCCGGATGGCCCGGGACCGCCTCGACCGCGCGGTCGTCGGGCTGATCGACCGGGAGACCCACCGGATCGAGGCGTGGCGCTCGCGGCCGGTACTCGCCCGCCCGGAGCTGCTGCTCGACCAGCGGGCCGCCGACGTGACGGCGCTGCGCGACCGCGCCCGGCGCTGCGTGGTACACCGGCTCGGCACCGCCGCCGGGGAGCTGACCCACACGGTGGCCCGGCTCCGCGCGCTCTCGCCGGCCGCCACCCTGCACCGGGGGTACGCCATCGTGCAGCGCGCCGACGGCCACGTGGTCCGCGCGCCGGCGGAGGTCGCGCCCGGCGATCCGCTGCGGGTACGCCTCGCCGAGGGGGAGCTGACGGCGACCGCCGACGGAGCGGCCAGCGGTCCCGAAACGGCGGACCGACCGGCGGCCCCGGAGCCGAAACCTGGACCGCAGCCGCAGCCGCAGCCGGAGCCGCGGGCCGACGGGACGCCGCGCCGGCGGACGAAGAAGACCGGTGCCCCCGGGTGACGACCGATGATCCACGAAGAGGAGAGATGACGGAGCAGGAAGAGCACGCGGACGGCCCCGGCGCGGGCCTCAGCTACGAGCAGGCCCGCGCCGAGCTGGCCTCGGTGGTCGAACGGCTGGAGGCCGGCGGCACGTCGCTGGAGGAGTCGCTGGCGCTGTGGGAGCGCGGGGAGCGCCTGGCGGAGATCTGCCAGGGCTGGCTCGACGGCGCCCGGGAACGCATCGACGCCGCCCGGCAGGTCCGCGAGGCGTCCTCGTCCTGACCGATGGGGTGCCGGTTCCCCGGGCGCCCCCGTCCAGCGTCGGCTCAGGGCGGCGTCGGCTCAGCGCAGCGAGGTCGCCAGGTGGCGCAGGTCGTCCTCGGGTACCGGACCGACGACGATCACCGTACGGGTGGGTTCCAGCAGTACCAGGGCCAGCTCGCCGGGGCGCGCGGTGTACCGCTGCCAACTCCGCCCGCCGAGGTCGGTCAGTCCCTGCTGCCGGGCGTCCCCGGTCAGCTCGGCCGGCAGCAGCCCGTCGGCCGGCACGTTGCTCTGCAGCAGCTGCACCCCACCGCCGGACGGTGTCACGTACCCGAGCCGCAGGGTCGCCCCGGCGTCGGCGCGCTGGAAGACGGCACTGATCGTGGTCCACCCGTCGGCCAGGCCGGTCGGCTCGCTGACCGGGAAGGCGCCGGCCGCCCGGGCCTGGCTGAGCGCGGGGGCGGCGTCGACCGGCGCCGGCTGGTCCGCGCCGAGGAAGCCCCGGCCGAAGCCGATCAGCAGGGCGATCGGGACGAGGAGCACCAGCAGCGAGATCACGATGTCCCGGGTCGAGCGCTCGGCGCGGAGCGCGGTCGGCACCACCGGCTCGGCGCCGGGGGTCACCTCCGGCTCGTCGGGGAGCCGGTCGTCCTGCGTACCGTCGGCGGGCTGGGCTCTGTTCACCCACCTATCTTGACAGCCGTCCGGGGCGGCGGGATCGAGGCCTTACCCGGGATCTGGCCCATCGGCCCCCCGAACCGGCGTTAACTTGACCTGCGTGTCAGGATCCCTGACAAAGCCGGCGGCAGCGTGGCCGCGCCGCGCCGGCCCACCCCGCAGCGCCGCGAGGAGGAGCCGACATGACCAGCACGAGGACCCGTGTCCCGCAGAATCTGGACCGTAACCTGGCCCTGGACCTGGTCCGGGTCACCGAGGCGGCGGCGATGGCCGCAGGCCGGTGGGTCGGTCGGGGCGACAAGGAGGGCGGGGACGGCGCCGCCGTCGACGCGATGCGCAAGCTGATCAACTCCATCCCGATGCACGGTGTCGTGGTGATCGGCGAGGGCGAGAAGGACAACGCCCCGATGCTCTTCAACGGCGAGCAGGTCGGCGACGGCAGCGGGCCGGAGGTCGACGTGGCGGTGGACCCGGTCGACGGGACCACCCTGATGAGCAAGGGCATGCCGAACGCCCTGGCTGTGCTCGCGGTCGCCGAGCGGGGGGCGATGTTCGATCCGAGCGCCGTCTTCTACATGGAGAAGCTCGCGGTCGGCCCGGTCTACGCCGACGTGATCGACATCAACGCCGGGGTGGCGGAGAACCTCCGGCGGATCGCCCGGGTCAAGAACACGGACATCTCCGAGGTCACCGTCTGCGTACTGGACCGGCCCCGGCACGCCGACCTGGTCCAGCAGATCCGCCGGGCCGGGGCCGGCATCCGGTTCATCAGCGACGGGGACATCGCGGGCGCCATCGCCGCCGCCCGGGGCGAGTCCGGGGTCGACGTGCTGATGGGGATCGGCGGCACCCCGGAGGGCATCATCGCGGCCTGCGCGCTCAAGTGCATGGGCGGGGCGATGCAGGCGAAGCTCTGGCCGCGCGACGACGAGGAGCGGAAGAAGGCGCTCGCCGCCGGCCACGACCTCGACCGGGTGCTCGGCACCGACGACCTGGTCACCGGCGACAACTGCTTCTTCGTCGCCACCGGCGTCACCACCGGCGACCTGCTGCGCGGCGTGCGTTACCGCGCCGGCGGCGCGTACACCCAGTCGATCGTGATGCGCTCCAAGAGCGGCACCATCCGGGTGATCGACTCGTACCACCGGCTGGAGAAGCTGGCGCTCTACTCGGCCGTCGACTTCGACGGCCGGCCCCTGGCCGAGCAGGACTGACGGGTCCGGCCGGTCAGTGCGGCGCGCCCGACCCGATCCCGGCGGTCTCCCGCAGCGCCACGTCCAGCGGGGTGGGCTCGATGCCGAACGCGGCTGTCGCCGCCGAGGAGTCCAGCACGAACGGCCGCCGGAACTGGTACGCGGTCTCCCGCAGCTCGCGGGCGGTCGGGTCGAGCAGCCCGCCGAGCCAGAGCACCGGGCTCGGCAGGCTGGCCAGCCGGGGCGCCGGGGCGCCGGCGAGTTCCGCGAGCCGGGCCGTGAGGCGGCGGATGGAGATCGGCGGCTGGCTCGGTACGTGCCACGGTCGTCCCCAGGCCCGTTCGTCGGCCGCGGCGGCGACCAGCGTACGGGCCACGTCGCCGACGTACGTCCAGCTGTGCGGGGCGTCCAGGTCGGCCGGCACGTACGCCCGGCGGCCGGCGAGGACCTTCGGCACGATGAGCACGGTCACCGGGGTCTGCGCGTCCGCCCCGAGGTAGTCCGAGCCGCGTACCTCGGTCATCCGGATCCGACCCGCCCGGTGCGCGGCGAGCGCCTCCCGCCACATCCGGGCCCGGACCTCCCCCTTCGCCCCGTTCGGTCGCAGCGGGGTCTCCTCGGTGAGCGGCCCGTCCACCGGACCGTAGCCGTACAGGTTGCTGGTGACGGCCAGGACGGCGCCGGTCCGCTCGGCGACGCTGGTCAGTGCCGCCGCGATCGGTGGCCAGTCGACCGGCCAGCGGTGGTAGGCGGGGTTGACGCAGTTGTAGAGCGCCACCGCGTCGGCGCTGAGCTGGACCAGCCGGTCCCGGTCGTTCGCGTCGGCCGCGACCCGCTCGATCCCGGGATGCTCCGGGCCCACTCCCCGGCGGCTGACCAGCCGGACCCGCTCACCCCGGTCGGCGAGTATCCGCGCGGTGGCCCGGCCGACCGGACCCGCTCCGACGACCACATGGTTCGACATCGGCCACCTCCACGATCCCCCGGGAAGAGAGCGCCGCTCTCTGGATCGTGCGCCAGTCTCCTCGCCGGTTCGAGGCTAGTCAAGAGCAGCGCTCTCGTTGGTGTTCTATGATCTCAAGCATGTCCGCATCCTCGATCCGGGCCCGGGTCCGCGCAGAGCTGACCGGGGAGATCAAGGCGATCGCCCGGCGTCACCTGGCCACCGACGGCGGGAACCTCTCACTCCGGGCCGTCGCCAGGGACCTCGGCATGGTCTCGTCGGCCGTGTACCGCTACTTCCCCAGCCGGGACGCGTTGCTCACCGCGCTGATCGTCGACGCGTACGAGGCGCTCGGCGCGGCGGCCGAGGCCGCCGACGCGGCGCTGTCCCGCACCGACCTGCGGGGGCGGTGGCTCGCCGTCGGCCACTCGGTCCGGTCCTGGTCGCTGTCCCATCCCGCCGAGTACGCCCTGCTCTACGGCAGCCCGGTGCCCGGCTACGCCGCCCCGACGGAGACCGTGCCGCCCGGCCAGCGGGTGACCCTGGCACTGGTGCGGATCGTGCTGGACGGGGCCCGGACCGGCCGGCTCACCCCGCCGGCCGGGTCCGCACCACCGCCGGCGGTACGCGCGGACCTGGAGCGCCTCGTCCGGCGGTACGGCGGCGGGCTTCCCGCCGACGATCTCGCGCGCGCCCTGGCCGGGTGGAGCCAGCTCTTCGGCCTGGTCAGCTTCGAGGTGTTCGGCCGGATCGGACAGGTGGTCGAGGAGCCCGGGGCCTATTTCGAGCACCAACTGCGACTGACGGCCGACCTCGCCGGGCTGCCCGGCTGAACCACCGGCCGGCGCCCCGCCCCGTCCAGCCCCGTCCCGTCCCGCCCCGGGGAGCGTCGGTCAGCTGGCGTCGGAGGAGTGGCCCGGGAAGAGATGGGCGGCGGGATCGATCGCCACGGCCGCGTTGTTGACCGCGGTCGCGGCCTCACCGAAGCCGGTGGCGATCAGCCGGACCTTGCCCGGATATTCCGTGATGTCGCCGGCCGCGAAGACCCGGGGCAGGTTGGTGAGCATCGTGCTGTCGACCCGGATGTGCCGCCGGTCGAGCCCGAGACCCCACTGGGTGAGTGGCCCGAGGTCGGCGGTGAAGCCGAGCGCGGCGACCACGGTGTCGACCGGGACGCTCTCGGTGGCACCGCCCTTGACCGCGATCTCCGCCCCGGTCACCGCCCCGTCCCCGTGCAGCCGGGTCACCTCGGCGTTCACCACGATGCGTACGGACAGGTCCCGTACCCGGTCGACGGTCGCGGCGTGCGCCCGGAACCGTTCCCGACGGTGCACCAGGGTGACCGAGCGGGCCAGCGGCTGCAGGGCCAGGGCCCAGTCGAAGGCGGAGTCGCCACCGCCGACGATCAGCACGTCCTGCCCGGTCAACTCGACCGGCTGCGGTACGAAGAAGACGATGCCGCTGCCCACGAAGGTCTCCGCGGCCGGCAGCGGACGCGGGGTGAAGCTGCCGAGCCCGGCGGTGATCAGGATGGCGCCGCAGTGCAGGTCCTCGCCGTTGCCGAGGCCGAGCACCGGCTTGCCGTCGAGGTAGGAGAGCTTCTCCGCGCGGACGCCGAGCAGGTATTCGGGGTGGAACGCGTTCGCCTGGCTGACCAGGTTGGCCACCAGGTCCCGCCCCTTGATCGAGGGCAAGCCGGCGATGTCGAAGATCATCTTCTCCGGATACATCGCGGTGACCTGCCCGCCGGGCTCCGGCAACACGTCGACGAGGGCGACCGAGAGCCCACGGAACCCGGCGTAGTACGCGGCGAAGAGACCGGTGGGGCCGGCTCCGATTATGGCGACGTCGACCTCGCGCATGTGTTCACCGTCACTTCCGCCCGCGGTCCGATCTACGCCCGCTGACGCGACCGTAGGCGGACAGCCCACCCCGGGCAATACACGTCCCACCAACGGGGTAGCCGGCGACACCGGCGGCAGGCGCCGCCTGTCAGGGCAGGGTGAGGCTGGACTCCGACCGGTACGGGTCGTCGTCGCGCGGGCGGCGCCGACGGAACAGCACCGCCGCGACCACCCCGCCGAGGAGCCCGAAGAGGTGCCCCTGCCAGGAGATCGGCTCGTCGGTCGGCAGCACCCCGAAGAGCTGCCAGCCGTAGAGCAGGCCGACCAGCAGGACGACGCCGAAGTTCCACCAGCTCCGCTCGACGATCCCCCGCATGAGCAGCAGCCCCAGGTACCCGAAGATCACCCCACTGGCGCCGACCACCACCGAGTTGGGCGAGCCGGTGATCCACACCCCGAGCCCGCTGACGAACGTGATCACCAGGGTGGAGTAGAGGAACCGGCGGGCGCCGGCGGCCAGCACGAAGGTGCCGAGCAGGATCAGCGGCACGCTGTTGCTGTAGAGGTGGTCGAAGCCGTGGTGCAGGAACGGCCCGAAGAAGATGCCGTCCAGCCCGTCGATGTGCCGGGGGATGATCCCGGCGGTGGCGTCCAGCCCGGCCTGCAGCCAGACGTCCAGCGCCTCGATCGCGAACAGCAGTGGCACGACGGCACACATCGCCACGAACGCCCGGCCGAGCGAGGCGTAGAACGCCTCGGTGCCGAACCGGGTGGGATCGTTGCCCCGGGAGAACGGATCGAACGTCACGTGCACGTTGCTACCAGCTTGACCGGGCAACCGCCACTCCTGGCCCCGACACCGCGCGCCGCGCGGCGGGGTCGACGACGGCGGGAGGGGCCCGGACCGACCGGTCCGGACCCCTCCGCCGTCGAACTGCCGGTCCGGCCGGTCAGTACCACCCGACGTCCTGGGAGTGCCCCCAGGCGTCGCAGGGCGTGCCGTACCGGCCCTTGATGTAGCCCAGACCCCACTCGATCTGGGTCGCGGGGCTGGTCCGCCAGTCGGCGCCGGCCGAGGACATCTTGCTGCCCGGCAGGGCCTGCGGAATGCCGTACGCCCCGGAGGAGCGGTTCTCCGCCTTGTGGTTCCAGCCGCTCTCCTTGGACCAGAGCTTGTCCAGGCACGGCATCTCGGCGAGCTCGAATCCCTCGCTGAGCAGCACGGCACAGCCGATCTTCCGGTTGCCGCTGAATTCGTTGCACGAGGCGGGAATCGGGCCCGTGTACGGCTTGGTCGCCTCCTCGGCGGCCTTCTTCTCCGCCGCCGCGCGTTCCCGCTTCCGGCTCGCCGCCTCCTCGGCCCTGCGGGCCCGTTCCGCCGCCGCCTTCGCGAGCGCGGCCGCCTTGCGCGCCGCCTCCTGCTCGGCCGCCCGCTGTGCGACGGTCGCATTGATGTGTGCGGCGTGCCGCTCACGGAGCAGGTCCCACTCGGCCTGCTGGGCCACGAGCGCGGACTCCGCCTCAATGCTCTGTTGCTGGGTTTCCCGGTCTTCGCCCAGGTAGTAGCCGCCACCAACGCCACCCACGAGCAGCGCGACGGCGAGTCCCCGGACACCCAACCGGCTCCACAGCCGACTCACGAAGTGGTCCCTTCGTCGGGGGCAAGGACACGGCACGCCAGCGACCCGTGCGGGCCTCCGGTCACGCCGCGAGCGCCCCGACCCGGTCCCGGATCGCGACGCCGATCGACTTTCGTCAATCGGCGCCCGCCACCGGAATCTCGATCGTCGACGATGCTCCGGTGACGCAGGCGCTCGACAGACACCATTGCGCACAGTGGGACCCTTGGGAAACCACAGGCGTGTTTTGTGATTTCCATCACGCCATTTATTACCCATAATCTGGGCAAACATGGGTCACTTTCAGTTACAGCGGGATCTCCTCCAGCAGATCCGTGACCACCTCGGCGATCGGGGACCGCTCCGAGCGGGTCAGCGTGACGTGCGCGAAGATCGGATGCCCCTTCAACGCCTCGATCACGGCGGTCACCCCGTCGTGCCGTCCGACCCGCAGGTTGTCCCGCTGGGCGACGTCATGGGTCAACACCACCCGGGAACCCTGCCCCACCCGGGACAACACGGTGAGCAGCACGCCACGCTCCAGCGACTGGGCCTCGTCGACGATCACGAAGGCGTCGTGCAGGCTGCGCCCGCGGATGTGGGTCAGCGGAAGGACCTCGAGCATGCCCCGGGCCAGCACCTCGTCCATCACGTTCTCGTGCACCACCGCCCCGAGGGTGTCGAAGACCGCCTGGGCCCACGGCGACATCTTCTCCGTCTCGGAGCCGGGCAGGTAACCCAGCTCCTGGCCGCCGACCGCGTAGAGCGGACGGAACACGATCACCCTCTTGTGCCGCCGCCGCTCCATCACGGCCTCCAGCCCCGCGCAGAGCGCCAGCGCCGACTTCCCGGTCCCGGCCCGGCCACCCAGCGACACGATGCCGATCGACTCGTCCAGCAGCAGGTCCAGCGCGATCCGCTGCTCGGCGGAACGGCCCCGCAGCCCGAACGCCTCGCGGTCACCGCGGACCAGCCGTACGGTCTTGTCCGGAAGCACCCGGCCCAGCGCGGAGCCGCGCGGGGAGTGCAGGACCAGGCCGGTGTGCGCGGGCAGGCCGGCGGCCTGGTCCAGGTCGAGGGCGGCGTCGTCGTACAGCCGGTTGACCTGCTCCTCTCCCAGCTCGAGCTCGGCCATCCCGGTCCAGGTCGGGTCGCTGGCCTGGCCGTGCCGGTACTCGTCGGCGGTGAGGCCGACGGCGGCGGCCTTCACCCGCAGCGGCATGTCCTTGCTGACCAGGGTGACCGCACGCCCCTCCGCCGCCAGGTTGAGGGCGACCGACAGGATCCGGGTGTCGTTCGACTCGCTGCGGAAACCGGGCGGCAGCACGCCGTCGTCCGCGTGGTTCAGCTCCACCCGCAGCGTGCCGCCGACGTCGTTGGCCGGCACCGGCTGGTCCAGCCGCCCGTGCCGGACCCGCAGGTCGTCCAGGAGCCGCAGCGCCTGCCGGGCGAACCAGCCGAGTTCGGGGTGGTGGCGCTTGCCCTCCAGCTCCGAGATCACCACCAGGGGCACGACCACCTCGTGCTCGGCGAACCGGCGGAAGGCACCGGGATCGGAGAGCAGCACGGAGGTGTCCAGGACGTACGCCCGGCCGGATGGTGCGGGCTCCGCACCGTCGGCGGGCGGGGCCGACCGGGCCCGGCGGGCGCCCCGGCCCCGGCCCCCCGGCCTGCCGCCGGTGGTGTCCTGCTCCTCGGCCGGGTGCGGTGCGTCGGCCCCGGAATTGGTACGGCGAGTCGTCACAGGCCTGCTCCGGCGGGTGTGCACCCGGCCACCCGCGATCCGCCTCGTCCGGTGCCCGGAGACACGGGGTCGGATGCGGGCCCCGTGCGTGCAGTCGCAAGGTCCGGGCCGGCCGGCTGGCTCGGGACGACCCCGGGCCATGCCTAGACGCTAGCGGCCGGACGCCGGCTTGGGCTAGGGCACGCGCTGTGGATCTCAGCACGCGCTGTGGATCTCAGCATGCGCCGGTCGGTCCCGGCCCGGCCGCTCGGCGGGCCGGGTTGGGCGGAGCCGGTGGACCGGCCGGGATGCATGCCCCCTGCGCGCATCCCGGCCGGCGGGATCACCGTCACCGGTCTGAGGTGATCCCGACGGTGCGCGTCCGATGAACGGACCTGCGCACCGCATTCGCGGGTGACCGCTCACCCCACCGCGCCGCGGGCTAGACGTGCCGCCCGGCTAGGGCGTCGGTGGAGTGCCGTCCGCCGTTGGTCGCGGTCCCCGCGAAAGAGGCGCCCGTATATGTCGTTCCCTGACCTACGACGGTGTGGGCGTTGTGCGTTGTGGTGGGTGATGGCACCGCCAGCACCGAGGCGATGGCCGCCTGCGCCTCCCGACGACGACGGTTCCATGCCCCCCGGTCGCCGTCGAAGTAACCCTGC
The DNA here is from genome assembly GCF_050936375.1 of Plantactinospora sp. CA-290183. NCBI lineage: Bacteria > Bacillati > Actinomycetota > Actinomycetes > Micromonosporales > Micromonosporaceae > Plantactinospora > Plantactinospora sp. CA-290183. Next base: position 72,534 of record NZ_JBNJMX010000007.1, read on the forward strand.
CGGTAGCCGAACCGGTAGCCGATCCGGTAACTCAGCTGCCCGTGCAGCCGACCGGCCGCGTAACTCGCCGAACCGAGCAGCAGGACGAGAAAGATGACAAAGAAAGGGCTCACGTCTCCTCCGACCCGAAGGAGGTCGGGTCGGAGATGAGCAGGCGATCGAGATCGTCCGTACTCACCTCCTCGACCAGCTCCACACTGATCCGGCAGCCGTCGAGGACGACCTCGGCGACGGAGGCGCGCCGGATCTCGCCGCCCGCGTCGTACACCCGGACACTCAGTTCCGGGCAGCCGAGATGGGTCCGCCACGAGTTCCACTCCGCCCGGTCGCCCACGTTCAGCGAGAGATAACGGCAGCCCCGGGCGAGGTACAGCCGCCATGGTGCACTGAGGCCGGCGGCGACGCCGTCGGCGATCAGTCCGAATGCCTGGGCACGGGTTGCTACTTCGGTCACCCGGCTCCTCCTGTCACGAGGGAGTGACCCACGTGTGCACGAAATGTCCTAAGCACGAGACAAACCGTAGAACGTCCCATACGCGTGACAGTATCAGCTTTTCGTCTGATTACCCCCACACCTACGTACATCTATTGTGACCAGGTGATACCCCTCGACACAAGCCGTAAGGCCGACCGGAGTAAATGTGAAGTTGTGTCACACACGCAATACACATCGGCCCGGGTCCCCCCGGATCCGGGCAGCTGGCCGTACCGTCGGCAGGTGCCGGACCGCGCCCACGGACGGAAAATCGCCTTCGCCGCCTTCGTACGCAAGGCCCTCGACGACGCCCGCGTCACCCGCGCCTGGACCGGTACGGAGGTCTCCCGGCGCACCGGCGTCTCCCGCCAGACCATCAACCGATGGGTACGCGGCGAGTGGGCCAACGACCCGGAGGCCGAGCGGGTCGTCGCGTTCTGCGAGGGGCTCGGGCTCAACCCGAGCGTCGCCTTCGGAGTGCTCGGCTGGGACCGGAGCACGCCCGCCCGGCCGGCACCGAGCGCACCCCCGATGGACCCGGACGTCGAGGCGCTGCTGCGCCGGCTGGTGGATCCGAACGTCTCCGAGGCGGAGAAGTTTCACATCCGGGAAACCATCAGATACCTCGCATACCGTCCGGCTCTGCCGACAGATGTCCGAAAAGGGCGGAAACAGGCCGGCTAGTTACTCAGATGGCGCAACTTCGCACGGTGGCCCCAGCCATCCCGGTCCGGTAGCCGAATAGTCGCGCTAACGTGCGTTTTTGTACTGCTTGGGCTCGTCGTCGGCGGGGGACGGGACAAGGCCGAACCCAGCCCTGCGGGACAGAAGGAGGGTCAAGCCATGACCCTGAAGTGGATGGCAGTTCTCGTCGCGACGGTGTCCCTGACCCTGTTCGTGACCGCCAACGTGGCGGTCGGCACGGTGCACGGCGACCCCGTTCCGTTTCTGGTGAACGTGCTCGCCGTTGCCGCCGCCGGCACCGCCACCGTCCTGGCCGTCGTCGCCGAACTCCACGAGCGGATCGACGGGCGGATCACCGCGCTCACCGAGTTTCTCATCGACCGGCTCAACGAACTCGACCACAACGCCGGCGACCGCAACGCGGGCTTCGTCGAGGGCTATCTGCTGAGCCACGGCGGCAAGGATTCCGCCGTGGTGTCGATCGGGCCGCGCCTGCATGGTCGCCGGGCCATGCTCGGCGGTGACGACTGATCCGCCGCCAGCGACGACCGGGGTTCACCGGACCGCCGCTGCGGCGGCGATCGCCCGGGGTACGCTGACGCCCGTGCGGCCGATCAACGCGGGGAACCAACGCCTGCCCCGTCCCCTGACCGCGGAGCAGGCCTGGCGGGCGACCGCCGATCGGGCCGAGCGCTGCGTACTCTTCTTCGACTTCGATGGCACCCTCGCCCCGGTGCGGGACGACCCGACCGCGGTCGAACCAGCGCCGAAGGTGCTGGCCGCCATCGACTCCCTCAGCGCCGTCGTGCAGCGGGTGGCGATCGTCTCGGCCCGGCCGGTGGAGTTCCTCCGGGACCGCTTCGCCGGCCTCGACGGGGTGGACCTCTACGGCCTCTACGGGCTGGAGCACCGCCACGCCTCCGGGGAGACCGTCACCGAGGAGGCGGCCCTGCCCTGGGTGCCGACCATGGCCGAGCTGGCCGACCGGGGCCGCGACGAGCTGCCCGACGGTGCGCTGGTGGAATACAAGCGCCTCTCCGTCGCCCTGCACTACCGCACCGCTCCGCACCTCGCCGGCGCGATCGAGCGGTGGGGTCGGGACCAGGCCGAGCGGCTCGGCCTGCGCCTCCAGGTCGGCCGGATGGTGCTGGAGCTCAAGCCGCCGGTCGACCGCGACAAGGGCATGGTGATCGGCGAGGCGGTCCGCTCCGCCGGCTGCGCCTGGTACTTCGGCGACGACGTCTCCGACATCAAGGCCTTCGCCGCGCTGCGGGCCCAGGAGGAGGCCGATCCGGACTTCTTCGGCATCTGCGTCGCGGTCGCCAACCCGGAGACCGGCGACGAGGTCTCCACCGCCGCCGACCTGGACATCGAATCCCCGGAGGCGCTCGGCGACTTCCTCACCGAGGCCGTGCACCAGATCAGCTGAGCCGCCCCTGCCGGCCGGGACCGGGCCGGGCGGTCACCCCTAGGCGCCGTAGCGGCGCTGCCGGTTGGCGTACGAACGCAGGGCCCGCAGGAAGTCGACGCGCCGGAAGTCCGGCCAGTTGAGCTCGCAGAAGTAGAACTCCGAGTGGGCCGACTGCCAGAGCAGGAAGCCGGAGAGCCGCTGCTCCCCGCTGGTCCGGATGACCAGGTCCGGGTCGGGCTGCCCACGGGTGTAGAGGTGCTCCGCGATGTGTTCCACGTCGAGCACCTCGGCGAGTTCCTCGATCGTGCCGCCGGACGCCGCGTGCTCGTACAGCAGGGAACGGACGGCGTCGGCGATCTCCCGGCGCCCGCCGTAGCCGACCGCGATGTTGACCTGGGCCCCGCCGACCCGGTCCCGGGTCCGCTCCTCGGCCGACTTCAGCGCGGCGGCGGTCTGCGCCGGCAGCAGGTCGAGCGCGCCGACCATGCGCAACCGCCAGGGGTTGCCCTCCTCCGCCAGCTCGACCACCAGGTCCTCGATGATCTGCACCAGCGGATCCAGCTCGCTGGCCGGACGGCGCAGGTTGTCGGTGGCGAGCAGGTAGAGCGTGACGTGCCCGATGCCGGCCTGGTCGCACCAGCCGAGAACATGCTTGATCTTGGCCGCGCCGACCCGGTGCCCGTCGTTGGGGTCGACGAAACCCATCTCCCTGGCCCACCGCCGGTTGCCGTCGCACATCACCCCGACATGCTTCGGCACGGGCTTGCCGGCGAGCTTCGCCTGGAGACGGCGCTCATACACCGAGTAGATAAGGTCCCGCAGACTCATCCCTTGCAGACTACCGATCAAACTCCCGTCCGGAAGTGCCGCCCGGCCGCGCCGGGCAGCGCACCGACCACCCTGGTCAATGTCCGCACGTCGAGCCGCCCGTCGCCCAGGCCCAACTCCGCCAGCACCCGGAAGGTCCGCTCGTCCCGGCCGGCCGCCCGGACGACCGCGTCGACGATGGGCCGGCTCCGCGCCAGCCGGTACGCCACGGCGCTGTGCCGCAGATGGGCCCCGAGCCGCTGGCGCAGCGCGGCGGCGTACCGGCCGGCGGCGATCCCGGGCGAGTTGGCGGCGGCCGCCCCGGCGAGCGCCCCGGAGAGAACCGCATAGAAGATGCCCTCGCCGGTCAACGGGTTCACCAGCGACAACGCGTCCCCGGCAAGGACGATCCGGCCCCGGCCCGGCACCGGGCGACGGGTGGAGAACGGCAGGTGGTGCGCGCGCAGCCCGGTCACGGTCGCCGGATCGACCTCCGGCAGCAGGGCGGCGAGCCGGTCCAGCAGCTCCGCCCGGCGCAGCGGCCGGCCGGCCAGCACCTCCCCGTACCCGATGTTCGCCCGGCCGTCCCCGATCGGGAAGGACCAGGCGTAGCCCGGCCAGTGCACCGCCGAGGCGACGATCCGCTGCTCCACCGGGCCGACCCCGGCGGGGGCGTAGCCGCGGATGGCCAGCCCGAGGTGTCCGTCCGGGTTGGCGCCGTGGCCGAGCGCGCGACGTACCGCCGAACCGGCACCGTCGGCGCCGACCACCGCCCGCGCCGCCACCGCGCCGTCGAGGAGGACCAGGCCGTCCCGGACCACCACCCGGCGCACCTGGTGCCGGCGGAACCGGGCGCCGGCGGCCAGCGCCGCCGCCACCAGCCGGGCGTCGAAGACCTGGCGCGGCACGGTGTACGCCGGGCGCGGCAACCGCCGGGCGACCTCGCTGCCGTCGGGGGCGACCAGCCGCAGCGCCGGAACCGGGACGAACCCGGACACCGGGTCCGGCACCCCCAGCTCGGCCAGGACGTCGAGCGCGTGCGCCGCGATGCCGTCCCCGCACGCCTTGTCCCGGGGGAAGTCCGCCCGGTCCAGCAGCAGCACACTCGCCCCTGCCCGCCGGGCGGCCAGCGCGGCGCTCGCCCCGGCCGGGCCGGCCCCGACCACCGCGACGTCGACGGTCTCCATCGCCGCCCCTCAACTCACCCGGCCGGTGAGCCGACCCACCGGTCCGCCGGGACCGCCGGCCCCGGGTCGGCGCGGCGGGCCCCACCGGCCCGCCAGAGCCCGTACAGCGCCATCGTGGCGGCGAGCACCAGCGGCGCACCGTCGCGCAGCAGGCCGTCGAGCCCGAGCAGCGCCCAGCACAGCGGCAGGTTCACCAGCAGTACCAGCGCGGTCAGCGCCACGAGCAGCCCGGCCGCCCACCGCTTGCCGCGAAGCAGGAAGAACGTGCCGAACAGCACCGCGTAACTGACCGCGATACCGACGACGAACCACAGCACCACGGTAGGCGCGGCGACCAACCGCCCGTCGAAGATCGTGCCGATTGCCACCAGGCACGGCACCAGGGTCAGCGGGCCGTAGCTGAACGCCGCGACCCGGGTGGTGATCAGCCAGCCGGTCAGTTCGGGCCGACGGGGGGCGCTCTCCCGCAACGAGAGCCCCCGCCGGTCCACGATCAGCCGGGCGGGGTGCCGGACCAGGTGCGCCCGTACCGACGCCGACCGGTAGAGCAACCAGACGACCGCGGCGCAGAGCGCGGTCAGCCCGGCGAAGCCGAGCACCCCGGGCAGCGGCGGCACGCCCGCGCGCGGCACAATCAACCGGCCGACCGCGAAGACGGTGGTCACGGCGAGGATCAGCCCGAACGGCCGGGCCCCGGCCCGTCCCCGGCGCACGTGCCAGACCAGCACGAGGAACCCGAGCGTACGCAGCAGCGCCCAGCCGCTGCGCACGGCGAGCCCGAAGCCGCGCTCCGGGGCGTACCACCAGTTGAGCACGTCGACCACGACGGTCGCCGCCGCGGTCGCGACCAGCAGCCAGATCAGCACGCGGACGGCGAACGGCCGCCGCGAGCGGATCGCGGCGGCCGTCGTCATGCCGACGATGATGCCCGGTACGGCCCACCACCGCACCCGGTCCGGGTGTTAGGAAGGGCCCCTTCCTATACAAAAAGCGATAACAGGGGGCCCTTCCTTACGTCTAGCGCGGCTGCCGGGCGGCCTCGTCGTCGAGCCGGGCCCGCAGCGCGTCCAGCTCGGCCCAGAGCACGCCCGGCAGCTTGTCGCCGAACTGCTCGAACCACTCGGTGACCCGGGGCAACTCCTCGCGCCACTCCGCCACGTCGACCCGCATCGCGATCCGCAGGTCCTCGGGGTCCATGTCGAGCCCCTCGACGTCGAGGGCGCCGGCGCTGGGTACGAAGCCGACCGGCGTCTCCACCGCGTCCGCCCGCCCCTCCAGGCGCTCCACGATCCACTTGAGGACCCGGGAGTTCTCGCCGAAGCCCGGCCAGATGAACTCGCCGTCGGCGTTCTTCCGGAACCAGTTGACGTAGTAGATCTTCGGCAGCTTGGCCTCGTCCCCGTCGGTGCCCTTGCCCATCTCGATCCAGTGCCGGAAGTAGTCACCCGCGTGGTAGCCGATGAACGGCAGCATCGCCATCGGGTCCCGGCGCACCACACCCACCTCGCCCGAGGCCGCGGCGGTGGTCTCGGAGGAGAGCGTCGCCCCCATGTAGACGCCGTGCACCCAGTCCCGGGCCTCGGTGATCAGCGGGATGGTGTCCTTGCGCCGGCCGCCGAAGAGGATCGCGTCGATCGGTACGCCGTGCGGGTCGTTGAACTCGTCGGCCACGATCGGGCACTGCAGGAGCGGGGTGCAGAACCGGCTGTTGGCGTGCGAGGAGAGCTCGCCGCTCTCCGGCGTCCAGTCCCGGCCCTTCCAGTCGATGAGGTGCGCCGGCGGCTCCCCCATCCCCTCCCACCAGATGTCCCCGTCGTCGGTGAGTCCGACGTTGGTGAAGATGGAGTTGCCCCGTTCGATCGTGCGCATCGCGTTGGCGTTGGTCTTCCAGCCCGTGCCGGGCGCGACGCCGAAGAGCCCGTACTCGGGGTTGACCGCGTAGAGCCGCCCGTCGGAGCCGAAGCGCATCCAGGCGATGTCGTCACCGATGGTCTCGACCTTCCAGCCCGGCAGGGTCGGGTCCAGCATGGCCAGGTTGGTCTTGCCGCAGGCGGAGGGGAAGGCACCGGCGATGTAGTGCACCCGCCCCTCCGGCGAGGTGAGTTTCATGATCAGCATGTGCTCGGCGAGCCAGCCCTCGTCCCGGGCCATCACGCTGGCGATCCGCAGCGAGTAGCACTTCTTGCCGAGCAGCGAGTTGCCGCCGTAGCCGGAGCCGAAGGACCAGATCTCCCGGGTCTCCGGGAAGTGCGAGATGTACTTCGTGTCGTTGCAGGGCCACGACACGTCCTGCTCACCGGGCTCCAGCGGCGCCCCGACCGAGTGCAGCGCGCGGACGAAGCCGGCGTTGTCCCCCATGCCGGCGAGGACGGTCTCACCCATCCGGGTCATGATGCGCATCGAGGCGACCACGTACGGGCTGTCGGTGATCTCCACCCCGAACATGGGCTCCTCCGCCTCCAGCGGTCCCATGCAGAACGGAATGACGTACATGGTCCGTCCGCGCATCGAACCGCGATAGAGGTCGGTCATGACGCTCTTCATCTCGGCCGGGGCCATCCAGTTGTTGGTGGGGCCGGCGTCCGCCTCGTCGACGGAGCAGATGAAGGTACGGTCCTCGGCGCGGGCCACATCGGAGGGATCCGTACGACCCCAGAACGAGTTGGGCTTGCGCTGGGGGTCGAGCCGTACCAGTGTCCCGGACTCGACCAGTTCCTCGGTCAGACGCTGCCATTCCGCATCGGAGCCGTCGGCCCAGACCACCTGGTCGGGACTGGTGAGTTCGGCGATCTCTTTGACCCAGGCGAGCAGTTTGGGGTGACTTGTCGGAGCTTGATCGAGCCCCCGGATGGTAGCCGGAGCTGCCATGACATATCTCCTTTGGTCGACGCTGACCGTTTCCAGGGCGCGCGGTGTCGGCGGACGGCCGAGCACCTCGCGTCCTGAGAGCCTGGGATTTCAATCAGCGTAAACCGAGCGACCGTTCGGGGCGGCGAGACTCGTTGTGAAGAACTGCACAAGCTCGCGCCGACCTGCCGTAAGGCGAGCCTTTCCTCGCTCCCACGCGCAGCTTCACGCAAATTCTCCGGCACCAACCCAGTGCGTCACGACGTGCTCACGCTATCCGCCGTCGTGGACACAGCCGAGCGGTATCCGGCGAACTCCACAGATCTGCGCCGACCGACCCGCCCCGGTGGACCCGCCAGACAGCGCGCGCCCCGGAAGACGACAGTGGAAACCCGCGACGGATCGGTCGTACGCAAGTCGCCGTTGCAGCCAGTGAGCGGGATCGCCAGCCGGTAGGCTCGACGGTGTGTCCTCGACCGTCACCGGCGACCAACCGACTCCATCGGGCACGCGGCGCGGCTTCCTCCGGATCCTGTTGGACCGGTTCGGCCATCTGATCCATGAGATGGGCAAGTTCGGGGCTGTCGGCGCGGTCGCCTTCGTGGTGGACTTCGCGCTGTTCAACTACGCGAACGCGCACCTGGGCTGGGAGACCCTGTCGGCGAAGGCGTTCGCCACCGCCATCGCCGCCACCGTCGCCTTCGTCGGCAACCGGTTCTGGACCTGGCGGCACCGCGAGCGTTCGGGCATGGCCCGCGAATACTCCCTGTACTTCTTCTTCAACACCGTCGGGCTCGGCATCGGCCTGGCCTGCCTGGCCATCAGCCACTACGGCCTCGGCAGCATCTGGCCCGGCGTGTTCAAGTCGCTGATCGCCGACAACATCGCCGCGAACATCGTCGGTGCCGCCCTGGGCACCTTCTTCCGGTTCTGGTCCTACCGGCGGTTCGTCTTCGTCGGCCCCGCCGCCTCCGACGCGCCGGACGCGATTACCCAGAGTGACGAGCGGCACGGCCGCTGAGCCGACGCCGTACGGTCGGCGCACCCGCTCCGCCCATCTGCCTTAAGGTGTTCGAATGCGTTTCGTCCGACTGTTGCCCGAGCGCTGGCAGAGGTTGCTCCAGGAGGTGCTGAAATTCGGCGCCGTCGGTGGCATCAATGCCGTCGTCAACTACACGGTGTTCAACACCTTGGCGCTCACCGTGTTCGTCGACGGGCAACTGAAAGCGAACGTCATCGCGACGGTCGTCGCCACCTGCACGTCCTATTTGCTGAATCGCCACTGGACGTACCGCGACCGTCCCAAATCGGCGATGCGGCGGGAAACCGCCCTGTTCTTCCTGTTCAACGCCACCGGTCTGGCCATCGAGCTGGGTGTGCTGGCGGTGGCCAAGTACGGGTTGGGCATCAGCGGCCTCTTCGCGCTCAACGTCGCCAAGACCGTAGGCGTGGGCCTGGCCACCATCTTCCGGTTCTGGTCCTACCGCACCTTCGTCTTCCAGAAGGCCGCCGCGCCGAGCGCATCCGACGCCCCGACGCCCGGACCCGGCACGACGCCCGGACCCACCCCGGCGGCCGACACCGGCGGCCGGGCGGACAGCACCGACGGGGCGGGAACGTCCGAGCGGCCGGCCGCGCTCGACCCGGTGGCCGAGCTTGCCGAGGCCGTCGCCGAGTTCACCGAGGCGGACCCCGAACGCGCGCCCGCGACACCCGCGCCCCGCGCCGCCACCGGCACTCAGCCGGGTGACCGGGCCGCAAAGCCCTCCGTCGAACCGTTGGAGGAGCAGTTCGCCGCGGCCATCGATGTCGCACTGGAGGCCGAACTCGCCGCCGAGCTGAACGCCGCGAACCGGCGTTCGCCGGCCCGCTGAGCGCCGCCGTGCTGCGCTCCGGCACCGGCGCGCCGGCCGAACTCTTCTTCGAGGACCTGACCCCGGGCCGCTCCTTCGACCTCGGCGTCACCACGGTCAACGGGCAGGAGATGGTCGCCTTCGCGCAACGGTTCGACCCGCAGTGGTACCACGTCGACGAGGAGCAGGCCCGCCGGAGTCACCACGGTGGGCTCATCGCGAGCGGGTTCTTCACGGTGAGCCTCTTCATGCGCGCCTACGTCGACCACGTGCTGTCCCGGGCGGCCGGCGACGCCTCACCCGGCCTGGAGGAACTGCGCTGGCTGGCCCCGGTACGCGCCGGTGACCGGCTCGCGGTCCGGCTCGCCGTACTGGGCAGCAAGCCGTCCAGCGCCCGGCCCGGATTCGGTACGGTCACCCTCACCGGCAGCATGGACCGGCTGGACGGCAACGGGCAGCCGGAACGCGAGGTGCTGCGTACCCGCTTCCGGGGCTGGTTCGTCATGCGGGATCCGGTCACCCCGGGCTGACCCGCCCGGGGCGACCGGCGACACGCCGCTAGCTCGGCTGTTCCTCGCGCAGCGGCTTGCCGTCGACCACGTCCGCCATGATCTCGCGCATCTCGCCGTCGCCCAGCGAGTGCTTGTCGTGGTTGGCCTCGATCAGCTCGTAGAGCGTGGTCTGCACCTTCTCCACCCCCGGCACGTCGACCAGGACGGACTGACCGCGCTCGCCGGCCGACTCGATCGTCAGGGTGCCGCAGCCGAACAGCCGCTCCGTGAAACGCTGGTTCATCGAGTGGTCGTTGATCCGCCCCAGCGGGATGTCCCGGCGGTCGCGCGAGAACACCCCCTGCTGCAACAGCACCCGCTCGTTGGTGAAGAGGTAGTGCGTGGTCCGCCAGACCAGGTAGGGCCGGACGGCGAAGAGCACCACCAGCACCAGGGCGACCGCGGCGACCAGGTAACCGCCGATCGCGCCGGCACCGGTCGACGGGAGGAGCACCAGGCCGACCACCACCGCGGCGACGGCCACGACCAGCACCGCCACCGGCCGGATCAGCGCCCGCCAGTGCGGGTGCAGGTGCGCAACGACGTGCTCGTCCTTGGTGAGCACGTCCTCAGGGAAAGCCACCCCAACCTCCTCGTCCGTACACGGATGTCCGCCGGTGACCGTAGCGGGTCGCCGCCACGAATCGCGGCAACCGGTGGCGAGTCTTTTGGCGTCCGGTTCCGCATCGGCCGGGCTTTAAGGGAGATCCGTCGACATCGGCCGGGGTCACCGCAGGTGCAGGACGTCCCCGGCCGCGATCCGCCGCTCGCCCGCCGCCGTGTCGAGCACCAGCCGACCGTCCGGGTCGACGGTGCGGGCGGTACCGCGCAGGTCGTCGCCGGCGGGCAGCAGCACCCGTACCTCCCGGCCGACGGTGGAGCAGTGCCGCAGGTACGCCTCGTGCAACCCGCACGCCCCGGCGTCACCCCCGGCGACCCGCCACTGCCCGTACCAGCGGGCGACACCGCGCAGCAGTGCCCGCAGCAGCGGATCCCGGTCGGTGGCGGCCGCCCCCGCCAGTTGCAGGGAGGTGGCGGGCAGCCCCGTCGGGTTGACCGGCAGTTCGTGGGCGCGCAGCGTCACGTTCAGGCCCATCCCCAGCACCACCGCCGCCGGCGCTCCGGCGGCCGAGGTGACCCCCTCGGCCAGGATGCCGGCACACTTCGCCTCGTCCGCCGCGGCGCCGGCACCACCGGGCGCACCGGCAGCGCCGTCGCCCGCGCCCGCACCGGGCCGGACGAGCAGGTCGTTGGGCCACTTCAGCGTGGCGTCCAACTCGGCCAGCAGCGCCACCGCCTCGACCAGCGCGACGCCGGCCAGCAGCGGCAACCAGCCGTACCGGGCGGGTGGCACGGCGGGCCAGTGCCGACCCGGCTGCGCCACCCCGGGCCGGAGCAGCACGCTGGTCGCGATGCCGGCCCGGGCCGGCGACTCCCAGGAACGGCCGCGCCGACCGCGCCCGGCGGTCTGCCGCTCCGCGACCACCACCAGGCCCTCCGGCTCCCCGTCCTGGGCCGCCGCCGTCACGTCGGCGTTCGTCGAGCCGGTCTCGGTGCGCAGCACGAGCCGGGTCCAGAGGCCGTCCGGGGTGATCAGGGCCCGCGCCAACCGCCGCTCGTCGAGCGGCGGCCGGTCCAGGTCGGTGTACGGCGATCCCGGCATCAGGCCAGCGTACGGCGCACCGACGACGGCCCGCCCGCAGGTCATCGTTACGATCACCGACGTGGACGGGCAGCAGAGCACCGCGCAGGTCGACCCGAACGGCTCCTCCGACGGCGTCCCGGCCGCCGACCCGCACAGCACCGCCGGACGGCTCGCGGATCTGGCGCGGCGCACGGACGAGGCGGTGCACGCCGGGTCGGCGCGGGCGGTGCAGAAGCAGCACGCCCGGGGCAAGAAGACCGCCCGGGAGCGGATCGACCTGCTCCTGGACCCGGGTTCCTTCGTCGAACTCGACGCACTGGCCCGGCACCGCTCCACCAGCTTCGGGCTGGACCGCACCCGCCCGTACGGGGACGGCGTGGTCACCGGCTACGGCACCGTCGACGGCCGCCAGGTCTGCGTCTTCGCGCAGGACTTCACGGTCTTCGGCGGCTCCCTCGGCGAGGTCTTCGGCGAGAAGATCGTCAAGGTGATGGACCTGGCGATGAAGATCGGCTGCCCGGTGGTCGGCATCAACGACTCCGGCGGGGCGCGGATCCAGGAGGGCGTGGTCAGCCTCGGCCGCTACGGGGAGATCTTCTTCCGCAACGTCCGCGCCTCCGGGGTGATCCCGCAGATCTCGCTCGTGCTGGGCCCCTGCGCGGGCGGGGCCGTCTACTCGCCGGCGGTCACCGACTTCACCGTGATGGTGGACCAGACCTCGCACATGTTCATCACCGGGCCGGACGTGATCAAGACGGTGACCGGCGAGGACGTCGGCTTCGAGGAGCTGGGCGGGGCCCGTACCCACAACACCCGCAGCGGCAACGCGCACTACCTCGCCGCCGACGAGGACGACGCGATCGACTACGTCCGGGCGCTGCTGTCGTACCTGCCGGCGAACAACCTCGACGAGCCGCCGCTGCTGGACGCGCCGGCCGAACTCGACGTCACCGACGCCGACCGCGAACTGGACACGCTGATCCCGGACTCGGCGAACCAGCCGTACGACATCCACCAGGTGATCGAGCACGTGCTCGACGGGGGCGAGTTCCTGGAGGTCCAGCCGCTCTACGCGCAGAACATCGTGGTGGGCTTCGGCCGGGTCGAGGGCCGGCCGGTCGGCGTGGTCGCCAACCAGCCGACGCATCTCGCCGGCTGCCTGGACATCGCCGCGTCGGAGAAGGCCGCCCGCTTCGTCCGCACCTGCGACGCGTTCAACATCCCGGTGCTCACCTTCGTGGACGTACCCGGCTTCCTGCCCGGCACCGGCCAGGAGTGGGACGGGATCATCCGGCGCGGCGCCAAGCTCATCTACGCGTACGCCGAGGCGACCGTGCCGAAGGTCACCGTGATCACCCGCAAGGCCTACGGCGGCGCGTACGACGTGATGGGCTCCAAGCACCTCGGCGCCGATCTCAACTTCGCCTGGCCGACCGCCCAGATCGCGGTGATGGGCGCGCAGGGGGCGGTCAACATCCTCTACCGGGGTGAGCTGGCCGCCGCGCAGGACCCGGCCGCCGTCCGGGCGGAGAAGATCCGGGAGTACGAGGACGCCCTGGCCAACCCCTACATCGCGGCCGAACGCGGCTACGTCGACTCGGTCATCATGCCGTCGCAGACCCGGGGGCAGATCGTCCGGGCGCTGCGCGTGCTGCGCAGCAAGCGGGAGACGCTGCCGCCGAAGAAGCACGGCAACATCCCGCTCTGACCCGCCGGACCACCCCGGCCGCCCTTGCGCCGTGGACCGGCGCCCCTCGGCGGCGGCCTCAACGCCGGGCCGGCGCCCCCAGCGGCGGCCCCGACGCCGGGCCGGCGCCCCGCGCCCCGGGCGGTGCCCTCAGCCGTGGGCCGGCGTCAGCTCGGCCCTCGGGTAGCCGCCGGCCGGGATCCGCTCCCGCACCGCGCGCCGTACCGCCCGCTGCACGGCCGCGTTGGCCGGGGTCGGCACCCCGTGCAGGCGTCCCAGCAGCGCGATCTCGCCGTTGAGGTGGTCCGTCTCGGCCGAGCCGGCGGCCCGGGCCAGGCTCTGCCAGGTCGAGCCGCCCTGCCGTTCCTGGCCGGCCACCGGGCGTACCGCCACCCGGTCGCCGCGCTCGGCCGACTCCTCCGCCTTCGACGTGTACGGGATGCCGGCGGCGGCGAGCACCGCCTCCCCCTCGGCGAGTACCGCCTCGTACAGTCCGGCCTCCCCGCTCCGGCCGAAGAGCGCCTCCACGCCGTTGCCGAGGTTGCGCAGCAGCTTGCCGTACTTCCAGCGCATCACGTCGTCGCGTACCGGGGCGAGGAAGCCGGCGGCGGCGAGGTCCGCGGCGATGTCCCGGTCGGTGTCGTCCGCGCCGTCCGGGAAACGACCGAGGTGCAGCATCCCGGAGTACGGGTGACCGCTCGCCGCGACCCGCCCCGGCTCCAGGTGGGTTGCCGGCAGCCAGACGCAGACCGGGTGCACCCGCTCGAAGAGCCGCGCGGCGGCGCGCTCGTTGGCCACGCCGTTCTGCGCGGTCAGCAGCGGCAGCCGCTCGGCGGCGGTACCGCCCCCGGTCACCGGTAGGTCCGCCCAGGACCGCAGCGCCGCCTCGGTGTCCTGCGACTTCACGGTCAGCACCAGTACGGTGTCCGGGGTCAACCGGGGCGCTCCGTCCGGGTCGGCACCGGCCGGGTCACCCAGCGCCGGCACCCGGGCGGTGTACTCGCCGTCCGGGGTGGCGAGGGTCAGGCCACGCTCCCGGATCGCCGCCAGGTGCGGGCCGCGCGCCACCAGCGTCACGTCCCGGCCGGCCCGGCTCAGCCGGGCTCCGATGGTGCCGCCGACCGCACCGGCACCGATGATCACGTAGCGCATCGCCGTTCCTCCCCTCGGGCAGATCGCCTGCCGCCGCTCGGACCCGTCAACCGGGCAGGCCCGAGGTGTCGAGTATCGGCCCGGTGAGCAGGGCCGCGCCGGCGAGCAGCGCGATCAGGTTGACCACGCCGAACAGCCCGACCCAGACCAGCGCGGGGACCCGGGTGAGCCAGGCGAGCTGGTCGGCGTCCGACTGCGGCATCCGGCCACGGCGGCGCAGCGTCTGCAGCTCACCGACCGGCCGTACGCCGCCGAGCAGCAGGAACCACACCCCGGTGTACGCGAACGCGGCCTGGACCTGCGGCGACGCCGCCCAGGAAACCCCGAGGACGATGGCGGTGGTGACGACGATCGACACGATGCCGAAGACGTTGCGGATCATCACCAGCATGGCGAGGAGCAGGGCGACCGCCACCCAGAGCAGCAGGGTGATCCGGTTGCCGCCGAGCAGCCAGGCGCCGGCCAGCCCGACCAGCGACGGCGCGACATAGCCGGCCAGCAGGGTGAAGACCATGCCGGGGCCGGTCGGCCGTCCGGCGGACAGGGTGAGCCCGGACGTGTCCGAGTGCAGCCGGATGCCCTGTAGCCGACGCCCGGTGAGCAGGGCGGCCAGCGCGTGCCCACCCTCGTGGGCGATCGTGATGGCGTTGCGACCGATCCGCCACGGAACCCGGGTGAGCACCACGGCGAGCGCGAGCAGCCCGGTGATCAGGACCAGTAACGGAGGTGGATCCGGTTGCGCCCCGAGGAGCCGGTCCCAGATGTCTGTCAGCCCGTCGATCGACACAGCGAGCGAGCCTAGCCCACCGCGTCCTCTGCACCGAAGGTCGATACGCTCCGTGGTCGCCGTACGCCGAGGAGCGATCGTCGCGGCCTGCCCGGCAGCCGGGCGGCGCCGGTGCCGGGCGGCGGGCCGTGGCCCGGTACCCGGGCCCTGCGACGTCCTAGAATGGCGCCGGTGGGCGCCGCCCCGCGCCGGGCCCCGGGCGACCTGCTGGTGCACCTGCGCCGCGCCCGCGACCACGTCGACCGGCACTACGCCGAGCCGCTCGACCTGGAGACGATCGCCGGGGTCGCCGGCATCAGCAAGTACCACTTCCAACGGCTCTTCACCGCCACGTACGGCCTCTCGCCCGCGGCCCACCTGTCCCGCCGACGGGTGGAACGGGCACAGGACCTCCTGCGCGCGACCAATCTCACCGTCACCGAGGTCTGCCACGCCGTCGGCTTCGCCAGCCTCGGCTCGTTCAGCAGCCGGTTTCGGGAGCTGGTCGGTGAGACGCCGAGCGAGTTCCAGCGTCGATGGGCCGTGTCCGGCGCGCCGCGCATACCGGGACGCTTCGTGTTCATGCGGGGGCCGGCCGAGCGGCGCGACCGCGCAACCGAGGAGAAGCCGCCGCCCGACCCGAACTCCTAGCCTGGTCGCATGATTATGAACATCTCGATCACCAGCGTGTTCGTGCAGGACATAGACGCGTCCAAGGCCTTCCACATCGACGTTCTCGACTTCGCCGAGCACACCGACATCACCCTCGGCGACGGCTCGTACCGCTGGTGCACGGTCTTGCATCCGAGCCAGCCCGAGTTGCAGGTCCACCTGACGATTCCCGGACCGCCGTACTCGCCGGAGATGACGGGCATGCTGAACCGGGCGATGGACGAGGGCGGCATGTTCGCCCTCGGCCTGCGGGTCGACGACTGCCGGAAGACGCACGACGACCTGCGCGCCAAGGGTGTCGAGTTCATCCAGACCCCGGAGGATCGCCCGTACGGCGTGGAGGCGGTCGCCCGGGACAACTCGGGCAACTGGATGGTGCTGGTCGAGCCCCGGGAGTTCACGGGCGCCGACGTCGGCTGATCGAGTCCCACCGGCGGCCGGCCGTACCGGTCGCGGTGGCGCTGCCGCCGCTGACCGCTCGGGCCGCCGCGCGGGCGCGCCCGCCGGTTCGGAAAGTGGAGCGTGACCTGCTGGTCAGGATCAGTCTTGATCTGCTGGTCAGGATCAGTAGGGCTGCCCGGCGGTCCGGGCCCGCTGCCGGGTCCCGCTGGCGAGAGCCACCCGGGCCGGCATGACCTCGCGGTCCGCCACGCGACGCCGCAGCAGGAGCCACCCGCCGCCGACGGCCACGGTCACGACGCTGGCGATCGCCACGATCACGGCCACTCCGGCGGTCGCCAGGAAGAGCGCGATGTCGCCGACGGCGACGAGCATCCACAGTGCAATGCTCGGCTTGTTCGCGGATTGTCGATAGCGCATCTGTGGTACCTCCTCCGTCGAGATCAGCAGTACCCCGACGGCCGGCGGCCACACCTGTCAATCGCGTACCGGCCGGAAGCCCTTCGCGATGATGTCGAACAGGGCGAGGTCCCTGGTCCAACTGCTCTCGGGAGCGTCCCAGCGGATCGCGTACGCCTTGTCCCTGGCGGTCACGAAACCCCGGTTCCGTACGTGCATCCGGACGCCGTCCTCCGTGTGCAGCCACTCCCAGTCGGCGGCCTCGTCCCAGTAGTCGACGCTCCGGATCGTCACCTTCTGATAGTCGTCGTAGTCGCCCCTGCGGTCCCGCTCCTGCCTCGTCCAGTCCGCGACCGGATCGGACTGGGGGTCGTTGGTCTGGTCGATCATCAGCAGGCGCGCGCTGCGCGGGTCGTTGAAGTACACCCGGAACTGGCCCGGCTCGCCCGTCGGCTCCCGTCTCTCGGTCCAGCCCTCCGGGACCGGCACCGAAAAGCCCGTCTCGTCCCTGTGCAGCACCCAACCCGCCGGTACCACCGGGTCGCCCTGGCCCTCGGCCGTCGGCGTCGCCGGCGGCTGGGCCGGTGCGGCACTGGTCGGGGCCACAGACGGCGGCGGTGCGCTGGTCGCCGCCGCCGAGGGGCTGGCGGCGGGCGCACCGGTGCCGCCCGGGCCCGGTTCGGCGCCGGTGTTCTCGGCGGAGTCCCGGTTCAGCAGCGGCACCACGACGACGAGGGCCAGCAGGAGCAGCCCGACCAGTCCGCCGATCAGCCACAGCTTGCGGTTGCCCGCCAGAGGTCCCCGCCGCTCGTCCACGGTCGCGGCAGGGGCGAGGACGGGGGCACTCCCGATCGACTGGACCGGCGGGTTGACCAGCTCGGTCGGCTGTGCGTCGGCCGGGGGTGGCGTCGGCGCCTGCCTCGAGGGTGCCTCCGGCTCGGCCGGTGCCGCGCTCGCCTCCGCTGCCGCGGGCCCGGCCGGTACCGGGTCCGCCTCCGGCTCGGCCGGCTCGGCCGGGGGTGGCGTCGACGGGGCCGGGGCCGACGTCGAGGTCGACACGTCGAGCTGCGTCGGCCCGCCGTCCGATTCCGTCGACGCGCCGTCAGACTGGGCCGGCACGGGCGGAACGACGACGGTCGGCCCCGCCGGGGCCTCGGGGGCCGCCTCGACGCGGGGCGTCGGGTCCACCGGGGCCGACGAGTCCCGCTCGGTCGGCGGGGTCGTGTCGAGCTTCCTCGTCACGCCGTCGGCCGGCACCGCAGGTGGTGGCGGCGCCGCAGCCGGAGGCCCGGAAGACTGATCCTGCGACGGCCGGGGCGCCGGCAACGGAACAAATTTCGTACGCGGCTCGCGGGAACCGAGCGGGCTCGGCCGCCGTACACCGTCCAGCAGTGACATTCCGGGGCGGGTTCGGCGACCCGCGGCGCGGCGCAGCAGCCGCTCCGCGACCTCCGCGTTGACCCGGGCACTCGGATCCTTGCGGAGCAACCCGGCGAGTACCGCCTTGAGCGGCCCGGCCCGCCGCGACGCCGGCGGCGGTTCCGTGGCCAGCGCCGCCAGGGTCGCGATCGCGGACGGGCGGGCGAACGGCGAGTGGCCCTCGACCGCCGCGAACAGCGTCGCGCCCAGCGACCAGAGGTCGCCCTCCGGGCCGGCCGTGCCGTCCTTCGCCCGCTCCGGCGCGATGTACGCGGGCGAGCCCAGCACCAGCCCGGTACGGGTCACGTTCGGGTCGCCCGGCACCGTGGCCAGCCCGAAGTCGGTCAGCACGACCCGCCCGTCGTCGCCGAGCAGCACGTTGCCCGGCTTCACGTCCCGGTGCATCACGCCGGCCCGGTGTGCGGACTTCAGCGCGCCGAGCACCCCCAGCCCGATCTCGGCGGCCCGTACCGGTGACACCGGGCCGTCGCTGGCCAGCACGTCCTGCAACGAGCGCGACGGTACGTACTCCATCACGATCCACGGGTCACCGTCGGTACGGAGCACGTCGAAGACCCGTACGACGTTGGCGTGGTTGAGTCGGGCGATCGCCCGGGCCTCCCGCAGCGACCGCTCGCGCATCTCCCGGCGCTCGTCCTCGGTCAACCCGGGAGGAGGGACCAGTTCCTTGATGGCGACGTCGCGGTGCAGGACCTCGTCGCGGGCCTTCCAGACACGACCCATGCCTCCCTGACCGAGCGGTTCCACGATGCGGTACCGGTCAGCGATGAGTTGAGGGGGTGCACTGGACACCCGTGGACGGTACCCAACGACAAGTTGGCTCACACTCGCGGCACGCCTATCTGAGACGTTCGGCAACCGACAACGCGTACTCTCGACGCATGTTCGAGCGAGAGCCGGCGCTCCGGGTGGTCCGGGGGACGCCGACGGCAGAGGAGTTGGCCGCCCTGGTGGCCGCCGTCCTCCTGCGATCCCGATCGGACACCCCGGCCCGACCGGCCGCCGTGTCGACCTGGGCCAGGAGCGCGCGCCCCGGCGCGGTCCCGACCCGGGCGGGCATCGACGCCTGGCGGGTCTCCGGCCTCCCACGTTGATCGAAACGTGCCCGAACGGGGCTGCCAGCGCTGGCCAGAACCACTAGCCTTACAAGTGGGGCAGTACGCTGTGACACCTGGGGAGTAGCGAGTGATACCTGAGGAAGATCGCGGGCCGGCCTGGCTGCGCGACTACGGCGGCAGCATCGAAGCCGATATCCAGCGCATGGAGCAGTTCGCCGCCGAGCTTGAAGCCGAAGTACGGAAGAACTATGTCCCCCACATGAAAGAACTGCAGGGCGACATGATGGTGGAGATGCCCGGCCCTCCGGCGGACTTTCCCGAGCTGGTCTCCTTCCTGCAGCGCCATCAGGAAGTTCAGCAGGAGACGTCGAACGGGGTCTGGAACATCGGTAATAAGACGGGTGGCATGGCCACCGCCGCGAAGCTGGTCAGCGAGAACTACAGCAATTCCGACGCGTTCTCTCACGCACGCGTCCGCGACGTTGAGCAGGCGCTGGACCAAACGGGTGTGACAAATACAGGTACCTCAGCGGCACACACCGATCAGGGATCGACAGGTGCCCCTCAGACACCAGGCAGCAGTACTGACCACTCAGGAGCCTCCTGATGCTTGACGCGGACGTGCGCGGTGGATACGCCGGCGTTACCAACTGGTACGGGCAAGATGTCGAGCAGATGTGGGCGAAGCTGGCCAACCAGCAGACCGACAGCCACTGGCAGCACGTCGGCAGTTGGCAGAAGACGTACGAACTGAGTTCGATGCACCTTTCCCGGATGAAGGAATACCGGGATAACCTGATCCAGGCGTGGTCACCGGAGAAGAACGAGGCGGCACGGGCGTACGTGGTCCGGCTCGACGCGATCATCAAGCAGGTGCAGGATGTCTACGACACCGCGGTGACGAACCACCAGGCGTTGAAGAGCGTCACCATGGCGCTCTGGGATTCCCGCTTCAATCTGGAAAAGATCCACAAAGAGTACCTGAGCAAGAAGCAGGCGAAAGCAGACTACGATCAGCGGGTCGCGTTCGAGCGTGACTCACAGCTTCCGGGCGTCTCTCTTGGCGACCCACCAGCGACGCAGGCCGACCTGGACAACCTGAACAACCAGGCCCGCTCCATTATGTACAGCCTGAGCAACGATCTCGGCTTGGCGCAGATGCAGCTTAGGAAGCCTCTGCCACCACCGAAGGAGTTGGGCCGGGTTAATGAGCCCGGAGGAGAAACCGGGGCAGGTGATGGCGGCGGATTCGTTGGGTCCAACCCGCCGGTGCTGCCGCCGGTCGTTCCCGTGTCCAACGGCGGCGGAGGTTACTCACCACCCTCGTCCCCGCCGCCCCCTTCCACCTATTCGCCTGTTACGCAACCGGTCGCTTCGAGCGGGCCGGTACTCGGAAATGCGGGACCGGTCGCCCCTCCCGCTCCTCCGCCGCCTCCTCCGGTCATTACGCCCACTCCCACTCCGGGGCCGGGGCCGAGCCCGATCCTGCCGCCTCCTCTTCCAGGACCAATGCCTCCGTCCCCTTATCCCAGCAACGGTCAAGGTTTGCCGATCAAGCCGGGAATAGGCACGCATGCGGGCTTGCCGCCACGGCCTGCGATGCCTCCCGGCGGCATGATCGGTGGGGCGCCGGGGGCCGGACTTGCGCAGCCGGGTGCCGGAGCATCGCCCGCTCGACGGATCAACCCGGTAGGCGGGGTCATCGGTGGTGGCGGCGCAGGCACATCGCCGATGGGGAGTGCGGGGCAACGGCCCGGCCAGAACTTCGGCACGGCCTCGGGTGCACGCGCCGGCAACTCTCGGAAGGAAGACGAGACCTCCCAGCACTGGGATCCCGACAACCCCTGGGAGACCGACGAGGGTGTGGCTCCGGTCGTGCTTCCCCCTCGCGAGACCGGCCGCATCGACCCCGGCCCGGCGATCGGTTTCAATCGGTGATCAGACGCACGACCCGCGCGGCCGTGGCACTGCTTTGTGCCACGGCCGTCGCCGTCCTACCCGCCACTCCCGCCCAGGCCGACCAGGTGCGAGACAACCAGTGGCACCTGCGCTACCTCAAGGTGGTCGAAGCCCACAGGATCACCCAAGGAGCGGGAGTGACCGTCGCCGTTATCGACACCGGCGTCGACCCCCACCCCGATCTACGCAATAACCTCCTCTCAGGAACCGACATCCATCCTGGCGGGCGAGGAAACGGCCAAGCAGACGATGACGGGCATGGCACGCAGATGGCCGGCCTCATCGCCGGTCACGGGCGTCCCGGAAGCCGCGGGGTCCTTGGCATCGCCCCTAGCGCAAAACTCTTGCCCATCGACTACGTAAGTAAGGCCGACCCAAGCAACCCGGACAACGCGGCGGCTGGCATAGACTGGGCAGTCTCAAAGGGCGCGAAGGTAATAAGCATCGCCTCTGCGGGGACGCCGACCCCTGAGTTACAAAGCTCAGTGAACGCTGCGCTCGAGAAGGACGTAGTCATCGTCGCAGGGGGCGGCAATACGCGCACTTTCCTCGTTGGATATCCAGCAGCCTACGCTGGAGTCGTTGCAGTAAGTGCTGCCGACAAGAGCGGAAACCGAGCCGACTTCGCGGCGACCGGCTCCGAAATTGTTATCTCTGCACCTGGCGTTGATATCTACAGCACCTCCCCTGGCGGCGGTTACGAAACGAACAGCGGAACTTCTCCCGCCACAGCCATTGTGGCGGGGGCAGCGGCGTTGGTACGGAGCAAATACCCCGACCTGTCGGCGAGGGAAGTCGTGCATCGGCTCACCGCCACCGCCGCCGACAAGGGGGCGCGCGGCCGGGACGAGGAGTACGGCTACGGCGTACTCAACCTGGTCGGGGCGCTGACTGCGGACGTACCGCCGCTGGAAGGTGCCGCCGAACCGAGCGCCAGCGCCGCGCCGAGCCCGACCGCGGGCAATCCGGACGCGGCGGCGCCCGACCGGGACAACAGCGGCTCGACGACGGTGCTCGTCAGCCTCGGTGCCGTCGGTGTGCTCGTCGTACTCGGGTTCCTGATCGCGCTCCTCGTACTGTTGGCGCGCCGGCGATCGGCGGAATGACCGCCCCGAGGCGCCTGGCCCGGCGCGGCGATCGGTGGGATGACCGGCCCGAGGCGCCTGGGCCGACGCGACGCCGGGTAGCGTAGGCCGCCGTGCGTACGACAAACCGGCCGCGACTGGTGCTCGCCTCGGCGAGCCCGGCCCGGCGCAAGCTTCTGCTCGCCGCCGGCATCGAGCCGGAGGTGCTGGTCAGTGGCGTGGACGAGTCCCAGGTGGATCCCTCGACGCCCGACGCGCTGAGCCTCACCCTGGCCCAGCTCAAGGCGCGAGCCGTCGCGGAACGCCTCTGCCGGGAGAATGGGACGACCGGCCAAGCGGACCGGACCGCACAGCAGAACGCGGCCGGGCACGAGCACGGTACGGACGAGGGACGTACCCTCGTGCTCGGCTGCGACTCGGTGCTTGCCTTCGACGGCGAGATCTACGGCAAGCCATCCAGCGCCGAAGACGCCACCGAGCGCTGGCGGCAGATGCGGGGCCGGAGCGGCGTACTGCACACCGGGCACTGCCTGATCGATCTGCGCGCTGACCGCGAGGTGGCGGAGGTCGCCGCGACGACCGTGCACTTCGCCACCGTCACCGACGAGGAGATCGCCGCCTACGTGGCCACCGGCGAGCCCTTGCAGGTGGCGGGCGCCTTCACCCTCGACGGGATCGGCGGCCCGTTCGTGGACCGGGTGGACGGCGATCCCGGTACCGTCATCGGGCTCTCCCTCCCGCTGCTCCGCCTGATGCTCAACGAGCTTGACCTGCGGATCACGGACCTCTGGGCCGACCTGACCTCGACGGCCGGCAGCGCCCCGCACTGACCCGCCGGCGCCGGCCGGCAGCCTGCACCGACCGGCGGCGACGGCCGGGCCGGGGCCGACAGTGGGCCGTCGCTAAGGGCGGCAGTGGCCCGGGGCAGGGACTAGCGTCGGGGCGTGACCCGAAAATCCATACCGCTGACCGACGACCTGCACGCCTACCTCGTGGCGCACGGCTCCCCGCCCGACGACCTCGTGGTCGAACTGATGGACGAGACCCTGGCGGCGCTGCCGGCGCAGGCGCAGATGCAGATCGCCCCGGAGCAGGCCGCCCTGCTGACCCTGCTCACCCGGCTGGTGAACGCCCGACAGGCGGTGGAGGTGGGCACCTTCACCGGCCTCTCCGCGCTGGCCATCGCCCGGGGACTTCCCGCGGACGGCCGGTTGACCTGCCTCGACATCTCCGAGGAGTACACCTCGATCGCCCGCCGCTACTGGCAGCGGGCCGGGGTCGGCGACCGGATCGAGCTGCGGATCGGCCCGGCCATCGAGTCGCTGCGCTCGTTGCCGACCGAGCCGCACCTCGACCTCGCCTTCATCGACGCGGACAAGACTGAGTACCCGGTCTACTGGGCCGAGCTGGTGCCACGGATGCGGGCCGGCGGCCTGATCGTGGTCGACAACGTACTCCGGGACGGCCGGGTCCTGGCCCCGGAGAGCCCGTCGGACCTGGCCGTCGCCAGCTTCAACGACGAGATCCTCTCCGACGACCGGGTCGACCTGGTCATGCTGCCGATCGCCGACGGACTCACCCTGGCCCGGCGCCGCTGACCCAGGCGGCGCAACCGCCCCGACCGCCAGCGGCAGACCGCCAGAACGACCCACCCGTCACCGGTACGCCGGGCACTCCGGCGTACCGGTGACGGGTGCGGGGTCGGCACCGCTCAGCGGACGCTGCGGGAGAACTCGCGGGCGGCCCAGACCACGGCCAGCGTGGTGATCACCGCCATGATGGAGAGCCCCTGCCAGACGGCGTCGTTGCCCAGGTCACCGGCGAAGAGCGCGCGGGCCCCGTCGACCGCCCAGGAGAACGGGTTCCAGTCGGCGATCCC
Source organism: Plantactinospora sp. CA-290183 (assembly GCF_050936375.1). NCBI lineage: Bacteria > Bacillati > Actinomycetota > Actinomycetes > Micromonosporales > Micromonosporaceae > Plantactinospora > Plantactinospora sp. CA-290183. The sequence goes on from NZ_JBNJMX010000007.1 coordinate 96,490, forward strand.
CTGTAGCCAGCCGGGCGCGAAGTTCAGCGGCAGCAGGATCCCGGAGAGCAGCAGCACCGGCTGGGCGATCGTGTTCATCACCGGCGCGAGGGCGTCCTCGCTCTTCACCACGAGTGCGATGCCGTACGACAGCGCCGAGGTCATCATGGCGATGAGTGCCAGCATCAGGTACGCCAGCAGCAGGTCACCGATGAAGACGGTGAGCCCGAAGGCGAGCGCCAGCACGGTGATGATGATCGCCTGGGCGATCAGCGACACGACGTCGCGCAGTGACCGGCCGAGCAGCAGGGCGAGGCGGCTGATCGGGGTGACCCGGGACCGCTCGATCACCCCGGCCCGCAGCTCGGCGATCAGGCCGAAGCCCTGGAACAGGCCGCCGAAGATGGCCAGCAGCACCAGCAGGCCGGGTACGAAGATGCGGTAGGCCTCGGCGTTCGTCGGCGCGTTCAGCGCGGGCTTGAGCAGCGGGGCGAAGAGCAGCAGGTACATCACCGGCTGAAAGATGCCGACGAAGAGCCAGACCGGTTGGCGCACCAGCAGCAGGAACTGCCGCTGGAAGATCAGCCAGGTGTCGCGGACGAGTTTCATGACACGGATCTCCTGTATCGCAGGCAGGACGAAAGGTAGGCGGGCCGGTCAGGACTCACGGAGCGAGCGGCCGGTCTTGGTGAGGAACACGTCGTCCAGGCTGGGCCGGTGCAGCTCGATGGAGCTGAGCGCGATGCCGGCGGCGTCAAGGGCGCGCAGGATCTGCGGCATGTCCCGGGCACCGTCGTTGACGTAGAGCCGCAGCCCACCCTCCTCGGGCGTCTCCAGCTTGGTCACGTACGACTCGGTCTCCAGTGCCTTGGCGGCGGCCGGCACCGACCCCTCGATGGCGACCACCACCACGTCGCCGGAGATCTCCCGCTTCAGCTCCGCCGGTGTCCCCTCGGCCACGATCTCGCCGTGGTCCATGATGGCGATCCGGTCGCAGAGCGCGTCCGCCTCGTCCAGGTAGTGCGTGGTGATGAAGACGGTCATCCCCTCGGCACGCAGCCGCCGGATCTCGTCCCACATGTGGGCCCGGCTCTGCGGGTCGAGGCCGGTGGTCGGCTCGTCGAGAAAAACGATCTTCGGCTCGTGGATGATGCCGAGCGCGATGTCGACCCGGCGGCGCTGACCGCCGGAGTAGGTCCCGCACTTGCGGTCGGCGTACTCGGTGAGCTGGAACGCCGCCAACGCCCGTACGGCGCGCTGCTGTGCGTCGGCCTTGCTGAGCCCGTACATCCGGGCCTGGAGTACGAGTTCCTCCCGCGCGGTGGACTCGTCCCAGGTGCTGCCGCCCTGGGCCACGTAGCCGATCCGCCGGCGCACCTCGGCCGGGTCGCTGCGCAGGTCGGCGCCGGCGATGGTGGCCTCGCCGTCGTCCGGTTCGATGAGTGTGGCGAGCATCCGCAGGGTGGTGGTCTTGCCCGCGCCGTTGGGCCCGAGGAAGCCGAAGATCTCCCCCTCGTTCACCACGAGGTCGACTCCGCGTACGGCGTCGACGGTTTTCTTCTCTCTGCCCTGTCGGGAGCGGAACGACTTCCGCAGCCCCTTGGTCTCGATCATGAATGCTCCTGGTCGCCCGGGCCGGCGAGCCCGCCGACCGCGTCCCCCCGGGGGCGACGCCGTACAGCGCCCACCCCGACGAATCGCCGTCAGGCTAACGAGATATAGCGCTGTTAGTCAACGTTGATTATTACGCGTCGGAACCACGATCGGCAGCGGACTCCCCCGGCGCCTGACCGAAGCGCTCCCAGCCGGGCGCCGCGTGGAGGCTCTCAGGCAGGTACGACACTCCGGAGTCGACCAGGTCCGCGATCTCCTCGCACCAGGCGATCTCGCTCTCGGCCCGGCCGATCCAGAGCCGCCACATCCAGTTCACGTGGGTCGGCATGCCCTGCTTCAACCAGCCGGACTCCATCGCGGCCCGCAGGCTCTCCACCTCGGCGCGCATCAGCCGGGCCCGGTTGCGCAACGCGGCCGAGGCCTCCTCGCGGGGCAGCACCGGCAGGAACGAGAAGGCGGCGAAGAACGGATCCGCCACCGCCGCGACGCTCCACCACTGGCCGCGCAGCAGGTTCTGGAACTCGTCCTCTCCCTTGGCGGTGACCTCGTACCTGATCCGGGCCGGCCGGGCGCCCACCTGCTCGGTGCCCACCTCGCGCAGCTGTCCCTCCTCGGCCAGCCTGCGCAGGGCGTGGTAGATCGAGCCGGGCTGGACGTTGGCCCACTTGTCCGCGCCCCAGCTCAGCAGCTCGCGGCGGACGTCGTAGCCGTGCACGGGTTGCATCCAACGGACCAGGCCGAGAATCATCATTCGGGTGGCTGACACGACACCAAAGCGTAATAGCCAAACTTGACTACCGCCCGGCTGGGGGTCTGGCCGCCTCCGCCGGAACCCGGCCGGCCGGCCCGGGTAGCGTCTGATCCGTCGTCGGCGACCACCCCCGCGACTTCCAGCGAAAACCGCCGTCGAGGACAATCACCGAGCCCGCCGGAACGCCGCCCCCGAGGCCGGCGGGACGCCGCCGCGATCGGTCGACGACGGACGCGATCGGTCAACCAGAGGAGGAGCAGCCGCGTGCGCAAGATACTCATCGCCAACCGGGGCGAGATCGCGGTCCGGGTCGTCCGCGCCTGCCGGGACGCCGGGCTGACCAGCGTCGCCGTGTACGCGGACTCCGACCGCGACGCGTTGCACGCCACCGGCGCCGACGAGGCGTACGCCCTGGGCGGGGACACCGCGGCGGAGACGTACCTGCGGATCGACAAGCTGCTCGACGTGGCCGCTCGGGCGGGCGCGGACGCCGTACACCCGGGTTACGGGTTTCTCTCCGAGAACGCGGACTTCGCGGCGGCCGTCATCGACGCCGGCCTGACCTGGATCGGGCCGAGCCCGCAGGCGATCCGCGACCTGGGCGACAAGGTCACCGCCCGGCACATCGCCCAGCGGGCCGGCGCGCCCCTGGTGCCCGGCACGGCGGAACCGGTCGGCGGCCCGGACGAGGTGCTGGCCTTCGCCGCCGACCACGGGTTGCCGGTGGCGATCAAGGCGGCGTTCGGCGGCGGCGGCCGTGGCCTGAAGGTGGCCCGGACGATGGAGGAGATCCCGGCGCTCTTCGAGTCGGCCACCCGGGAGGCCGTCGCGGCGTTCGGCCGGGGCGAGTGTTTCGTGGAGCGGTACCTGGACCGGCCCCGGCACGTCGAGGCGCAGGTCCTCGCCGACCAGCACGGCAACGTGGTGGTCGTGGGCACCCGGGACTGCTCCCTGCAGCGCCGGCACCAGAAACTGGTCGAGGAGGCGCCGGCGCCGTTCCTGACCGCCGAGCAGCGCGCGCAGATCCACGCCAGCGCCAAGGCGATCTGCCGGGAGGCCGCCTACCACGGCGCCGGCACGGTGGAATACCTGGTCGGTGGCGACGGCACCATCTCCTTCCTGGAGGTCAACACCCGGTTGCAGGTGGAGCACCCGGTGACCGAGGAGACCGCCGGAATCGACCTGGTCCGTGAGCAGTTCCGGATCGCGGCCGGCGAGAAGCTGCGGCTCGACGCCGATCCGAACCCGCGCGGCCACTCGATCGAGTTCCGGATCAACGGCGAGGACCCGGGCCGGAACTTCCTGCCCGCGCCCGGCACGGTGACCGCGCTGCGGCTGCCCGGCGGGCCCGGGGTACGGGTCGACACCGGCATCTCCGCCGGTGACGTGATCGGCGGGAACTTCGACTCGCTGCTCGCCAAGCTGATCGTCACCGGCGAGACCCGTACCGAGGCGTTGGAGCGGGCCCGGCGTGCCCTCGACGAGATGGTGGTGGACGGCATGGCCACCGCGCTGCCCTTCCACCGGCTGGTGGTGCGGGATGCGGCCTTCACCGACGCCCCGTTCCGGGTGCACACCCGGTGGATCGAGACCGAGTTCGAGAACACCGTGCCGCCGTTCACCGGTGCCGCCCCGGCCGCCGAGCCGGCCCTGGAGCGCGAGACCGTCGTGGTCGAGGTGGGCGGCAAGCGGCTGGAGGTCAGCCTCCCTGCCGGCTACGGCACGGGTACGCCCTCGGCCGGCGCCGCGGGCCGGGCCGGCACCGCCCCTGTCCGGCCGACCCGTCGGGGCGGGAGCAGCGGTTCCCCGGCCGTGACCGGTGGCGACGCCCTGACCGCCCCGATGCAGGGCACGATCGTCAAGGTCGCGGTCGCCGAGGGTGACACCGTCGCCGAGGGTGAGCTGATCGTGGTGATGGAGGCGATGAAGATGGAGCAGCCGCTGCACGCGCACAAGGCCGGCGTGGTACGCGGGCTCTCCGCGCAGGTCGGCGCGGTGCTCACCGCCGGCACCCCGATCTGCCGCATCACCTGACCCCAAGATCACCGTGATCAGGGAGCGGTACGGGCGTGTCGTCGGCGTGTCCCGCTATCAGCTCCCTGATCACCGCGATCAGCGCGGCGCGGGGCGCGGCGCGAGGCGCGGCGCGGGGCGCGGCGCGGGGCGCGGGGCGGCAGGGGCGCCGGGCGGCGCGGGGCGCGGGGCGGCGCGGGGCGCGGAGCGCGGCGCGGCCAGGGACGGCCGTCGTGAGAGCGCGGTGCTGGTCAGGGCATGATGGCCGGGTGCGGTTCATCAACGGCGGGGCACCCGCGCAGGACCTGACCTACAACGACGTCTTCATGGCACCGGTCCGCTCGGACCTGGCGTCGCGGCTCGACGTCGACCTTTCCACCGACGACGGCACCGGCACCACGATCCCGATCGTGGTCTCCAACATGACGGCGGTCGCCGGACGCCGGATGGCGGAGACGGTGGCCCGGCGCGGGGCGATCACCGTACTGCCGCAGGACATTCCGATCGACGTGGTCGCCGAGGTGGTCTCCTGGGTGAAGCAGCGCCACCTGGTGCACGACACGGCGATCACGCTCGGCCCGACCGACACCGTCGGGGACGCGATCCACCTGCTGCCGAAGCGCTCCCACGGGGCGGTGGTCGTGGTCGACGCCGACGGGCGACCCCTCGGCGTGGTCACCGAGGCGGACACCGTGGGAGTGGACCGCTTCGCCCAGCTGCGGCATGTGATGTCCACCGAGCTGCACACCGTGCCCGCCGAGGCGGATCCGCGTACCGGCTTCGAGCGGCTCTCGCAGGGCCGCCGCCGGCTGGCCCCGGTGGTCGACGTCGAGGGCCGGCTGGTCGGGGTACTGACCCGGCAGGGGGCGCTGCGGGCCACGCTCTACCGGCCCGCGCTGGACGGCAAGGGCCGGCTGCGGATAGCCGCCGCGATCGGCATCAACGGCGACGTGGCCGGCAAGGCGTCCGCGCTGCTGGAGGCGGGGGTGGACACGCTCGTGGTGGACACCGCGCACGGTCACCAGGAACGGATGATCAAGGCGCTGCGGGCGGTACGGGGGCTGAATCCGCCGGTGCCGGTCGCGGCCGGCAACGTGGTGACCGCGGAGGGCGTACGGGATCTGGTCGAGGCGGGCGCGGACATCGTGAAGGTGGGTGTCGGCCCCGGCGCGATGTGCACCACCCGGATGATGACCGGGGTGGGCCGGCCGCAGTTCTCGGCCGTGCTGGACTGCGCCGCCGCGGCCCGGCGACTCGGCCGGCACGTCTGGGCCGACGGCGGGGTACGGCATCCGCGCGACGTCGCCCTGGCGCTGGCCGCCGGCGCCTCGAACGTGATGATCGGCACCTGGTTCGCCGGCACGTACGAGTCACCGGGCGATCTCTACACCGACGCCGACGGCCGGCGGTACAAGGAGAGTTACGGGATGGCCTCGGCGCGCGCCGTCAGCGCCCGTACCGCCGAGGACAGCGTGTACGACCAGGCCCGCAAGGCGGTCTTCGAGGAGGGGATCTCCACCGCCCGGATGTACCTCGACCCGTCCCGCCCGGGGGTGGAGGACCTGATCGACGAGATCATCGCCGGGGTACGCAGCGCCTGCACGTACGCCGGCGCCGCCGACCTGGCCGAGTTCCACGCCCGGGCGGTGATCGGCGTGCAGAGCGCGGCCGGCTTCACCGAGGGGATGCCGATCCCGACGAACTGGTAGCCCGCGCCCACCGGACGCCCAGCGGGCGGATCGTCAGCGGGTCGAGTCGGCGGCGAAGATCGCGGTGATCAGGGAACAGTTCCGCGTGTCGGCCGGCGCGCCGCACGCACGGCTCCCTGATCACGGCGATCAAGGTTGGAGGACGCCCCGTCAGGGGAGCAGGTCCGGGGATCGGCTCGCCACCACCTCGCCGATCAGTGCGCGCGCGGCCGGCATCGCCATCGCCGGCAGCTCGCGGCCGTCGCGCAGCCGCAGCGCCACCTGCCCGGCCGCCACCTCCCGGGCCCCGAGCACCGCCACGTACGGCACCCGGCGCTGGGCGGCCGCCCGTACCCTCGACCCCAGCGACCCCTGGCACACCAGATCCGCGCGCAGCCCGGCGCCCACGCAGTCCCGGCGGAACGCCTCGGCCGCCTCGACCTGCTCCGGGCCGAGCGGCAGCACCGCCACCTGCACCGGGGCGTACCAGGCCGGGAAGGCTCCCTCGTGCACCTCGATCAGGTACGCGAACAGCCGCTCCATGCTGCCGACCAGGCTGCGGTGCACCATCACCGGCCGACTCCGCCCGCCACGGCTGTCGACGTACGACAGGTCGAACCGCTCCGGTTTGTCGAAGTCGAGCTGGATGGTGGAGAGGGTCGACTCCCGGCCCGCCGGGTCCCGGATCTGGATGTCGATCTTCGGTCCGTAGAACGCCGCCTCCCCGGCCGCCTCGACGTACGGCAGTCCGGCGAGCGCGTCCCGGAGCAGGTTCTCCGCCCGCTGCCACATGCCGTCGTCGCCGACGTACTTCTCGGCCGGCCCGCGCAGCGAGAGCCGGAACCCGGTCGGGCGTACGCCCAGCGCCGCGTGCGCCGCGCGGATCAGGTCGAGGATCGCGCCGACCTCCGCGCCGACCTGCTCCGGAGCGCAGAAGTTGTGCGCGTCGTTGAGCGAGATCGCCCGGACCCGGCTCAGCCCGCCGAGCACCCCGGAACGCTCCGGCCGGTACATCCCGCCCAGCTCGCCGATCCGCAGCGGCAGCTCCCGGTAGGAGCGGCCCCGGGACCGGTAGACGAGGGCGTGGTGCGGGCAGAGCGCCGGGCGGAGCACGAACTCGTCGTCCGCGGAGAGCCGCAGCACCGGGAACATGTCGTCGGCGAAGTAGCCGAGGTGCCCGGAGAGTTCGAACAGCTCCCGCTTGCCCAACGGTGGCGAGTAGACGTGCTGGTAGCCGGCCCGGCGTTCCAGCTCCCGGACGTACTCCTCGACGGCGTGCCGGGCCGCGGCGCCGGCCGGCAGCCAGATCGGCAGGCCCGCGCCGGACAGCGGGTCCGGGTGGAACAGCTCCAGCTCGCGACCCAACCTGCGGTGGTCGACCATGTCACTCTCCTTGCTCGGGTACGGCGGTCCCGCCCGCCCGCCGTGGGTGCCTGCCCACGGCGGTCGGGACCTCCCCGGCGCGACCGACGACCCGGAGCACAACGAAGCCCCGGGGCGGATCGCCCCGGGGCCTGTCGACGGAAGATCGCGTCAGCGCGGCACGCCGGGGTGTCCCGGCGTCGTCGTCTTCCTGCCAGCGCTGCGCATGGCCGCCACGCTACGGCCCGTCGGGCCGACCCGCAGCCGGATTTCTCGCCGCCGCCCTCGGCTGGGGTGAGCCGGCTGGGGGCAGAGGGGGCCCTTCCTATACAAAAAGCGATAACACGGGGCCCTTCCTTACACCTCAGCGGAGTCGGGTGATGGTCACCTCGACGCCCTGCCCGGTGTTCGCCGGGCCGGCGTAGACGCCCTTCAGTGGCGGCACGTCGCCGTACTCCCGGCCACGGCCGACCACGACGTGCCGTTCGCCGACCGGCACCGCGTTGGTCGGGTCGTACGCGGTCCACCGGCCGACCCACCACTCCACCCAGGCGTGGCTCTGCCCCACGACGCCGTCCCCGATCGCCGCGTCCGGGGTGGGGTGCAGGTAGCCGGAGACGTACCGGGCCGGGATGCCGATGCTGCGCAGCAGTCCGACCACCAGGTGGCTGAAGTCCTGGCAGACCCCCTCGCGCTGCCGCCAGGCCTGTACGGCGTCGGTCTGCACCCCGGTGGCACCGGAGGCGTAGGTGAGCTCGTCGCGGACCCGTTCGCAGAGCGCCATCGCGGCGGCGTGCGGGGTGGGGTGCGCGGCGCGGACCGACTCGGCCAGCTCGGTCAGCTCCTCGTCGATGGCGGTACGCGGGGTCGGCAGCAGCAGTTCGTACCAGCGGTCCCGGTCCTGCGGTGCCCGCAGCTCGGCCCAGCTCGCTCCGCCGTTCGGCGGCAGTTGGTCGCCCGGCGGCAGGGTCTCCACCGTCGCGGTCGCGGTGACGGTCAACGATTCGTGTGGCGTGTGTACGTCGAAGGCGGTGACCAGGGTGCCCCAGTAGTCCTCGTATCGGTAGGTCCGGGCGGGTGGCCACACCTCCACCCGGGTGTCCAGCACCGCCTGGCGGGCGTCGTTGACCGGCGACATCCGCGCCTCGTTGTAGGAGGAGGCGACCGCGCCGGCGTAGGTGAACCCGGTCTGGTGCCTGATCTTCAACCGCCAGCTCGCCACCGTCATCGGAGCGCTCCTCTCACGCCACCGCCTCCGGTAGCCAGGCGACCGCCGAGGTCTGCCGGAAGTACCGGCGGGAGATCGCGTCGTTGACCTGGGAGCAGGTGCCCTCCAGACCGGCCAGTACGGTCGCCAGGTCGCCGATCAGCTCGTCGGCGGCCCGGAACTCCAGGCCGGTACGGGCCCGGCCGATGATCCGCTGCGCCTCGGTGGAAACTCCGGCGCGGCCGGGGCGCCCCGGCCCACCGGACGGCTCCAGTTCGGCGAGACACGTCTCGGCCCGGGAGAGCGCGGCGAAGACGGAACGCGGGAAGAGCCGGTCGAGGAGCAGGAACTCGGCGGCGTGCCGGTCGTCGAGCGAGCCCCGGTACGTGCGCAGGAACGTCTCCCAGGCGCCGCAGGCGCGCAGCAGCGTCAGCCAGGACGGGATGCTCCCGCCGGCGCGTACGTGCGTGGAGAGCAGCCGGGAGGTCATGTCCACCCGTTCGACGCTGCGGCCGAGCACGAGGAAGAGCCAGCCCTCGTCCCGGCTCATGGTGGCGTCGGTCAGTCCGCTCATCACCGCGCAGCGTTCCCGGACCCAGCGGAAGAAGGAGTGCACGCCGTGCTGCTCCACCCGGCGCTGGGCGCCGCGCAGGCCGTGCCAGGTCGAGTTGAGGCACTCCCACATGTCGGCGGAGACGGTTTCCCGGGCGCCCCGGGCGTTCTCCCGGGCGGCGGCCAGGGCGCCGACGACGGAGCTGGGGCTGGTCTCGTCCAGGCCGAGCACCCCGACCACCCGGGCGGCGGTGATCGGCTGGTCCAGCGGCTCGACGCCCATCACCCCGAGCAGCGACCGGCAGGCGGTCGCCTCGTCGACCCAGGGGTCGGCGAGCATCCGGTGCAGGTGTACGTCGAGGATCCGGGCGGTGTCCTCGGCCCGCTCGACGTACCGGCCGATCCAGTAGAGCGATTCGGCGATCCGGCTCAGCATGCCCGCCTCCGGTGGTCGCGCCCCTCGTCCTCGCCGCCGCCGGGGGTCACCGGTGGCCGGCCCGGTCGGGCGGCCTGCTGCTGCTGTCGTTGCTGCATCGCGACCAGCGCGGAGTCGGGGCCGGGATCGGGGCTGCGCGGCGCGGGGACCAGCGGCGGCGCCGCCGCCTCCGGGGCGTCCGGCTCCGCGCCGGTCGTGAGGTCCACGGGTACGGCCGCGGAGGGCGCCTCGGCGAGCACCCAGGTGTCCTTGGAGCCGCCGCCCTGGCTGGAGTTGACCACGAGCGCCCCCTCCGGCAGCGCCACCCGGGTCAGCCCGCCCGGCAGTACCGAGACCCGTTGGCCGTCGTTGACCGCGAAGGGCCGCAGGTCCACGTGGCGGGCGCGGAGCCGGTTGCCGACCAGGGTGGGCACCATCGAGAGCGCGACCTCGCGCTGGGCGATCCAGCCGCGCGGGTCGGCCGTGATCTGCCGGCGCAGTTCGGCCAGTTCCTCGTCGCCAGCCTTTGAGCCGATGACGATCCCCGCTCCGCCGGAGCCGTCGACGGGTTTCAGCACCAGCTGGTCCAGCCGGTCCAGCACGTGGTCGAGCACGTCCGGGTCCTCCAGCCGGTACGTCTCCACGTTCGGCAGGATCGGTTCCTCGTCGAGGTAGTAGCGGACCAGTTCCGGCACGTACGTGTAGAGGAGCTTGTCGTCGGCGACCCCGTTGCCGACCGCGTTCGCGATGGTGACCCGGCCGCAGCGGGCGGCGTTCAGCAGTCCGGCGACGCCGATCACCGAGTCGGCCCGGAAGTGCACCGGGTCGAGGAAGTCGTCGTCGATCCGGCGGTAGATCACGTCCACCCGCTGTTCGCCGGCCGTGGTCCGCATGGCGACGTCGTTACCCACACAGACCAGGTCCCGACCCTCGACCAGCTCGACGCCCATCTCGCGGGCCAGCAGGGCGTGCTCGAAGTAGGCGGAGTTGTGCACGCCCGGGGTCAGCACCACCACCGTGGGGTCGGCGGTTCCGGCCGGGGCCGCGGCGCGCAGGGCCCGCAACAACTGCCCGGGGTACGACTCGACGGGCTGGATGCGGGTGGCGGCGAAGACCTCGGGCAGTACGTGCGCCATGGCGCGGCGGTTCTCCATGACGTAGCTGACCCCGGAGGGCACCCGGACGTTGTCCTCCAGCACCCGGAACCGGCCCTGCTCGTCGCGGATCAGGTCGACCCCGGCGACGTGGATGCGTACGCCGTTGTGCGGGTTGATCCCGGCGGCCTCGCGGTGGAAGTGTGCGCTGGTCACCACCACCCGGCGGGGTACGACGCCGTCGGCGAGCACCTGTCCGGCGCCGTAGATGTCGGCGAGGAACGCCTCCAGGGTGCGTACCCGCTGGGCGACGCCGGCCTCGACGGCCCGCCACTCGTGGGCGGCGATGATCCGGGGCACGATGTCCAGTGGGAACGGTCGCTCCACGCCCTTGAGCGCGAACGTGATGCCCTGGTCGAGGAAGGCCGCGGCCAGCACCTCGGCCCGGATCCCGAGTTCCCCGCTGGACAGTGGTTGCAGGGTCGCGTGCAGTGCCTCGTACGTCTGCCGGGGCATGCCCGGCTCGCCGAACATCTCGTCCCACCCCGGGCCGAGGCGGTAGTCCTCGAACAAGTCCGCCATGGCCTGACGTTACGCCGGTCTCGTTGCGCGCGCGTAACACCAACTCTCCCCGGTGATCGGGGAGTGCGCTTCCCGGCGGTGAGGCCGATACTTCTCGGCAGCGCCTGTAGAGCTGCCCCGTCGATGCGCCCGCCCCGTCCACGCGCCCAGCTCTACAGGCAGGGCGCCCGCCCATGCGATCCGGGGGCGCGGCCTCGACCGCCGCCCGGTCCGCTGAGGCGGGCCGCCGGCACGGGACCTGCCGGCGGCCCTGACGGCGAACCGCCGCACCGCCAGGAACGGGGGACCCGGGGGTACGGTTCGCCCGCCGACAACGGTACGCCGGACGGTGGACTACTGAAGCCCGTGCAGCATCAACTGGCGGGCGGCCTCGGTGATCGAACCGGACAGCGAGGGGTAGATGGTGAAGGTCAGCGCCAGCTGGTCGACGGTCAGGTTGTTCTCCACCGCCATGGTGATCGGCAGGATCAGCTCGCTGGCCTTCGGCGCCACCACCACGCCGCCGATGACCTGACCGGTGGCCGGGCGGCAGAAGAGCTTCACGAAGCCGTCCCGCAGGTCCGCCATCTTCGCTCGGGCGTTGCCGGCCAGCGGCAGCATCACCTGCCGGGCCGGCGTACGGCCGGAGTCCACCTCGTCCTGTGACACCCCGACGGTGGCCAGTTCCGGGTCGGTGAAGACGTTGGCGGCGACGGTACGCAGCCGCAGCGGCGAGACGGCCTCGCCCAGCGCGTGCCACATGGCGATCCTGCCCTGCATGGCGGCCACGCTGGCCAGCGGCAGCACCCCGGTGCAGTCGCCGGCGGCGTAGATGCCCGGCACGTTGGTCCGGGAGACCCGGTCGACCGTGACGTACCCGCCGGGGGCCACCGCGACGCCGTACTCGGTCAGGCCCAGGTCGGCGGTGTTGGGCACCGAACCGACCGCCATCAGGGCGTGTGAGCCGGTGACCAGCCGGCCGTCGGCCAGTTCCACCTCGACGCCGTCCCCGGTGCGCCGGACCGAGTTCGCGCGGGCGTTGTTGAGGATGCTCATGCCCCGGGACCGGAAGACCTGCTCGATCGCCATCGCGGCGTCGGCGTCCTCGTGCGGCATGACCCGGTCCCGGCTGGAGACGAGGGTCACCTCGACCCCCATCGCCAGGTACGCGCTGGCGAACTCGGCACCGGTGACGCCGGAACCGACGACGATCAGCCGCTCCGGCAGCTCGGGCAGGTCGTACACCTGCCGCCAGGTGAGGATCCGTTCGCCGTCGGGGACCGCGCTGGGCAGCACCCGCGGGGTCGCGCCGGTGGCGACCAGCACCGTGCCGGCATCAAGCGAATACTGAGAGTCACCGTCTTCCGGGGTGACCAGCACCCGGTGCGTGTGACCGAGCGTGTCCTCCCCCAGCCGGGCCCGACCCGAGACGAACGTCACTCCCGCCTTGATCAGCTTGGCGTGGATGTCGGCCGACTGGGCCAGGGCCAGCCGCTTCACCCGCCCGTACACGGTGGGGGCGTCGACGGTGATCCCGTCCAGCCCGTCGGAGTGCACGCCGAATTCCTCGGTGTCGCGGTAGCCGGTCATCACGTCCGAACTGGCGATGAAGGTCTTGGAGGGCACGCAGTCGTGCAGGACACAGGCGCCCCCGGCACCCTCGGTGTCGACCACCGTCACGTCGGCGTCCAGCTGCGCGGCGACCAGGGCCGCCTCGTAGCCGGCCGGCCCTCCGCCGATGATCACGATCCCGCTCACAACGCCCGCCCTCTCTCGGTGCTCACAGTCACTTTCTTGCCCAGAACCCGTCCGACACGCACGGTCGTATTCTCCACTACGCCTCCACCGGGCTATCGTCATCGCCGTGCGTCATTACGCCGCGTACGGCTCAAACCTCGATCCTGCCCGGATGCGTGCCTACTGCCCGCACTCGCCGATGGTGGGCACCGGCTGGCTGGAAGGCTGGCGCCTCACCTTCGCCGGTGAGGGCGAGATCGGTTGGGAGGGCGCCGTCACCACCATCGTCGAGTCGCCCGGCGACCGCGTTTTCGTCGCACTCTACGACGTGCACCCGTGGGACGCCGCGCAACTCGACGAGGTCGAGGGTGTGGTGGCCGGCACCTACCGCAAGCTGCATCTGCGGGTCGTCACGCTGGACGGCGAGGTGACCGCCTGGGTGTACGTCTTCGACGGCTACGAGGGCGGGCTGCCGACCGCGTGGTACCTGTCGGAGATCGCCAACGCGGCGGAGAAGGCCGGCGCCCCGGACGACTACGTGGCGGAGTTGCGGGCCCGACCCACCGGCACCGCCTCCACCTGAGCCGCCCCCGTTGGCGGCTACTCCGCGCCGGCCGGTGTCATCGCCAGCCCCCTGAGCAGGGTGCCCAGCAGGGCCGTCAGCTCTGCGCGCTCCGCCGGTTCGAGCACCGTGAACGCCTGCGCCACGATCCGGTCGGTCACCGACTCGGCCCACAGCCGCCGCCGGACCAGCGGCCCGACCGGTGGGTACGGCGGTGACCAGCCGTACGTCACGGCGAGGGACTCGCCCTCCGGGCCGGCGAGGATGATCTCCATGGGGGCCATTCCGGCGGCCCGTACCGCCATCAGGCCGGCGCCGCTGTAGTACTCGAAGAGCAGGTGCAGCAGCACCGCCGCGCGGGCCGCCGGAGCGGCGTCCGCCGGCACCGGCATGGCCCGCCAGGCGGCGAAGAGCGGCATACCGGCGGCGTCGGCGCTGCCCACCACGGGTTCGACCAGTTCGATCAGCCGGCCGACCTGCTTGGTGCCGGCCAGGTAGTCGATCCCCCACCGGCAGCATTCGGCGCGGCTGACCCGGGCCACCTCGCTCGGTGTCGCCACCCGTACGGCGGCCTCCCACCCGTCGGCCACCGCCTCCGGCGCCAGGATGCCGATCGCCGCGGCCACCGTCTCGGTCCGTACGTCGCCGAGCACCGCGCCCCGGCCGGCGACGAAGAACGCCCAGCCGGAGAGTCCCATCTGACGTGCCCGGCGCAGGGTCCGGGGACACTCGACGAACGCGCTGCCCAGCTTCAGCACACTCGGCTTGGCCGCGCCGGCGGCCTGCTCGGGAGTCAACGGAACCGCCTTCCGGTCGCCGATCGCGGCTGCGGTGCCCGCGTTACCCGGTTGAGTGTGCCTCGGGTACCGCCTTTCCGGCAGCCCCTGCCCGCCGTCAGTACCGCCCTTCCCACCCCCGGGACCCCTCCTCGGCGGTCAGGGCGCCTCCTGCGCCGTCAGGGCCTCCACCGCCCCCTCTACCTCGCCGACCCGGCGCCGGGCGGTCACCGCGGCCCGCTCGGCGTCCCGGCGCGCCCGTTTGCGCCGCGCGACCTCGCGGTCGGCGGCGCTCCGCCGTCGCTCCAGTTCGGCCAGCGCCCGCTCCAGCTCGGCCAGCTCCGCGACCCCGTCCCGCTCCGCCGCCGTGGCGCGGGCCAGCTCCTCCTCCGCCCGTTCCTGCCGGGTACGCGCCTCGGTGAGCGCCCGGTCCAGCGAACGGCGCTGCGCGGTCCGGGCCGCCTCGGCGCGCGCGGCCCGTTGCGCCCGGGCCGTCTCCTCGGCGCGGGCCGCCTCCGGCGCCTCGACCTCGACAGCCTCCGGCTCCTCGGCGACCTGAACGCCGTCCGGTCCGCCGGTGATCAACCGCAGTTGCGGCCGGGGCACCTCGCCGAAGCCGGCGTAGGTCGCCGCCCGGATCAGCCGGCCGGAACGCACCTGCTCGGCGATGTCCACGTCGGAGAGCGCCGCGTTCAGCGTCGCCTCCACCTCGGCCATCGGCAGCTTCCCGGCGGCGGCCCCGGGGTCCGCCTCCCGGGCCAGGGCGCGTGCCTGGTCGACCAGGGCCCCCACCACGGCCCGCCGCTGGGCGGAGAGCTCCCGCAGCCGGGGCCCGCGCAGCTCACGCTGCGCGGCGCGGAGCGCGCCCGAGAGTTCCACCAGCTCGGCCATCAGGTCGGGTCGGCGCAGCGCGAGCAGGTTCACCAGCCAGGCCGCCACGGTCGGCCTGCGCAGCTTGGCGATCTCCCGGGCGGTTGCCGCGTCACCGGCCGCCCGGGCCCCGGCGACCGCCTCGGTACGGGCGGCGACGAAGCCGTCCGGTGGCGCCGTGTAGAGCCGTTCGACGAGATCCCGGGGTACGCCCACGCCTGCCATCCTGGCTCTCCCGCCCCGATCAGTCGACGGCGGTCCCCGGTGTGAGGCGGGCGTACTCGCAGTCGACCAGCCGGCCCAGGCTGGTGTTGACGAGGGTGAGCCCCGCCTCGGCGAGCAACCCGTCGTGCAGCGCGTACGCTCGGCGCGGGTTGACCGCGCGGACGAAGTCGACCGACTCGGCGAGCTTGAGCCACGGCCCCGAGACGGGCACGAAGAGGGTGTCCACCTCGGCGTCGGGCGGCACGTCGAACGAGTCGCCCGGGTGGTACACCGAGTCGTTGACCAGGAAGCCCAGGTTCACCACCCGGGGCAGGTCCGGGTGGATCACCGCGTGCCACCCGCCGTACGCCCGGATGTCGAAGCCGGCCGCGCTGAACCGGTCGCCGGAGCGCACCGTCGTCACCACGTCTGCGATCCCGTCCAGTTTGGACGCCACGTCCGGGTGGGTGTGCACGGTCACCGAGGGGCGCCGGGCGAGCGCGTCTGCGAGCGCGTCGACGTCGAGGTGGTCGGGGTGCTCGTGGGTGATCAGCACCGCGTCCACCCCGTCCAGCGCGGCCGGTTCGGTGAGGCTGCCCGGATCGATCACCAGCACCGCCCCGTCGTCCTCGATCCGTACGCAGGCGTGGCCGTGCTTGGTCAGTCGCATCGAGACTCCTCGGCTACCGAATCGTGACGTCCCTGAGCGCAGTCTGCCGGAACCGGGCCGAGTTCGCCGCGCGTCTGACCGAACGCCCCGACCGGGGGCCGGGAGAGCGGAGCGGGACATGAGGAAGCGCGACGGGGGCGTACCCGGGGTCCGGTTGCTGGGCACCCTCGCCCTGCTGGCCGTCCTGGCGCTGAGTGGCTGCGGCAGCGGCCCGGAGAGCGCGTCCACGGGCTCGGCGCCGGCCGAGGCGCCGGCCCACCCTCCGGCCGACGCGCAGGACGCCGCCGGGGCGGGGCCCGTCGCGGGCGAGGCCGTCCCGGGCCAACCGGGGCGGGACCCGGCCGCTCCGCCGGACCTCGGCGTCGGGCAGCGGGCGATCGTCTACACCGGTTCGATCACGGTACGGGTGGCGGACGTGGACGCCGCGGCGGCCAGCGCGTCCGGGATCGTCACCGGCGCGGGCGGCTTCGTCGGCGGTGACAACCGGAGCAGCGACCGGTCCAGCGCCGAGGCGACCCTGCAACTGCGGGTCCCGGCCGAGAGGTTCGCCAGGGTCGTCGACGAAATCGCCGGCCTCGGCCACCCGCAGCGCCGGGAGATCTCCACCGACGACGTCACCGAGGAGACCCTGGATCTCGACGCCCGGATCGCGACCCAGCGGGCCCGGGTGGCGAGCGGGCGACGGCTGCTGGCCGAGGCGAAGACCCTCTCCGAGCTGGTGATGCTGGAGGGCGAGCTGGCCAAGCGGGAGGCCGACCTGGCGTCGCTGGAGGCGAAGAAGCGCCGCCTCGCCGACCTGACGGCGCTCTCCACCATCACCGCGGTACTGCTCGGGCCGGGCGCCCGCGAGCCGGCCGAGGAGTCGGGTGGGGGTTTCCTCGCCGGGTTGACGGATGGCTGGCGGGCGTTGGTCGCCTCGCTGCATGTCCTGCTGACGCTGCTCGGCGCGCTGCTGCCCTGGCTGGTCGCGCTGGGGCTGCCGGCGGCCGGGGTGCTCTGGCTGCTGCGGCGGCGGCGTGAGCGGCGGTCGCTGCCGGCGGCGGCGCCCCGGCAGCGGGTACCCGACCCGGCTGCCGGGACCGCCCCGGCACCGGTTCACCCGCCGACGGGCTGACCGCCCCGGCGCCGGCCGCGACGAGCCGGCCGGCGCGGGCCGGGCGTCAGTCGGCCAGTGCCTTGAGCGCGGTCTGGACGAGGACGCGTACCCCGACCCCGATCGCCCGCTCGTCCACGTCGAAGGTCGCGCGGTGCAGGTCCACGTTGGCCGCCGCCCGCCCCACGCCGAGCCGGGCGAGTGCGCCGGGGACGTGCTCCAGGTACCACGAGAAGTCCTCGCCACCCATGCTCTGCGGCGTCTCCGCGATCCCGGCCGGACCGGCCGCAGCCGCCGTGGCGGCGGTCAGCACCCGGATCGACCGGGCGTCGTTGACCACCGGCGGGCGGCCCCGCAGGTATTCGATGTCGACGGTGGCGCCGGTCGGCGCGATGACGTCCCGGACGACCTGGGCCACGATCTTGGGTGCCTGGTCCCAGGTGTCGCGGTCCAGCACCCGCAGCGTGCCGGCGGCCATCGCCTCGTTCGGGATGACGTTGTACTGGGTGCCCGCCGAGGCCTGCCCGAAGACCAGCAGCAGGCCGCTGTTCGCCGGCACCCGGCGGTTGACCAGCGCCGGCACCTCGGTGACCAGCCGGCCGAGGGCGTCGACCAGGTCCACGGTGAGGTGCGGGCGGGCGGTGTGCCCACCCGGTCCGCTGAGCCGTACGGTGATGTTGTCCGCCGCCGCGGTGATCGGGCCGACCCGGAGGCCGACCTGCCCGACCGGCAGGTTGGGGTCGCAGTGCAGGGCGAAGATCTGGCTAACCTCGTCCAGGCCGCCCGCCTCGATGACCTCCAGCGAACCGCAGGGCAGGATCTCCTCGGCCGGCTGGAAGATCAGCCGTACCCGCCCGGCCAGCTCGCCGCGCTCGGCGAGCCGGGCCAGCAGCAGGCCGACGCCCAGCACGATCGTGGTGTGCACGTCGTGTCCGCAGGCGTGGCAGACCCCGTCCACCGTGGAGCGGTACGCCACGTCCTTGGCATCGGCGAGCGGAAGCGCGTCGAGGTCGGCCCGGAGTGCGACGACGGGTCCGTTCGGGCGGCCGTCGATGTCGCAGATCACCCCGTTGCCCTTCGGCAGCAGCCGGGGCGCGAGACCGGCGACCGCGAGTTCGCGGGCGATCAGCGCGGCGGTGCCGAACTCCTGCCCGGAGAGCTCCGGATGGGCGTGGAGGAACCGACGGGTCGAAATGAGCTCGGGCAGGCGGAAGTTCAGCGCCTGGTCGAGCCCGTGGGGAAGCGGCTCCGCCCCGGGCGCCGGTTCGGACCCCGACGACGCCAGCTGGCTGCCGGTCGGCAGTTGCAACGCACTCGTCACGTCGAATTCTCGATCACTGTGAATGGGATGGGACTCGGACAGCCTAGACCGCCGACGGTGACGCTGCGCAACCTCGTTACGGTAGTGATCGGACAGCACAGCGTCACGAAAGCCCTGGTAGGAGCGTTCAGCGGGGTACGGCGTACCGCTCAATTCGCCGTCCGACCCCGCCATCTGTCCCACACCTCCTACAACGCGTGACGATTTCACCCGTCACGATCACGACTCCGACACCGGCCATACTCGCCCGGATTGCCGCATTTGTTCTGCGACGGTCCATCGAACGGTTGCCAGTTGTCACGCTGAAGGGGTGGCAGCGATCCTCAGGGTGACACCCGAGGTCACGTGCGGTGCGCACAGTTTGTCCGTCCTCGCACCCATTGGACCCGGGCCGCCCCGTCGGCCCGACCTGTCACCCGTCCGAGTCACTGTCCTGGTACCCGAAATTCTCGGCCCCACACCGCCGCCGGGCGCGGCGCACAGGCACAAACCCGACAGTGCGGTCAGAACCGGTCGGTCGGCCGGTACACGCCCCAGATCTCCCGGAGCGCCCCGCAGACCTCGCCCACCGTCGCCCGGGCCCGCAGCGCGTCCCGCATCGGGTAGAGCACGTTCCCGGTGCCGACCGCGGCCGTACGCAGGTCGGCCAGGGCCCGCTCCACGGCCGCGGCGTCCCGGCCGCGCCGCAGCTCGGCCAGCCGCTCGGCCTGGGCCGCCTCGATCGTCGGATCCACCCGCAGCGGCTCGTACGGCTCCTCCTCGTCGACCGCGAACCGGTTGAGCCCGACGACCACCCGTTCCCCGGCGTCGATCTCCTGCGCGATCCGGTACGCCGACGTCTCGATCTCGCGCTTCTGGAACCCCGCCTCGATCGCGTCCACCGCCGAGCCGTACTCGGCGATCCGGGCCATCAGGTCCCGCACCCCGGCCTCGATCTCGTCCGTCATCGACTCCACCACGTACGAGCCGGCGAACGGGTCGACCGTGGCGGTCAGGTCGGTCTCGTACGCCAGCACCTGCTGGGTACGCAGCGCCAGCCGGGCGGCCTTCTCCGTCGGCAGCGCGATCGCCTCGTCGAAGCTGTTCGTGTGCAGCGACTGGGTCCCGCCGAGCACCGCGGCGAGCCCCTGCACGGCGACCCGGACCAGGTTCACCTCGGGCTGCTGCGCGGTGAGCTGCACACCGGCCGTCTGGGTGTGGAAGCGCAGCATCAGCGACTTCGGGTCGCCGGCCCCGAACTCGTCACGCATCAGCGCGGCCCAGATCCGGCGGGCGGCCCGGAACTTGGCCACCTCCTCCAGCAGGGTGGTCCGGGCCACGAAGAAGAACGACAGCCGGGGTGCGAAGTCGTCGACCGCCAGCCCGGCGGCGAGCGCGGCGCGGACGTACTGGATCCCGTTCGCCAGGGTGAAGGCGATCTCCTGCACCGGCGTCGCCCCCGCCTCCGCCATGTGGTAGCCGGAGATGGAGATCGTGTTCCACCTCGGCACCTCCTTGCGGCAGTACGCGAAGGTGTCCGCCACCAGCCGCAGCGACGGCTTCGGCGGGAAGATGTACGTGCCCCGGGCGATGTACTCCTTGAGGATGTCGTTCTGGATGGTTCCGTTGAGCGCGGCACCGCCCACCCCGGCCTCCTCGGCCACGAGCTGGTAGAGCAGCAGCAGCACCGAGCCGGGCGCGTTGATCGTCATCGAGGTCGAGACCCGGTCCAGCGGGATCCCGGCGAAGAGCGTGCGCATGTCCTCGATGGAGTCGATCGCCACCCCCACCTTGCCGACCTCGCCGTGCGCGATGGGGTGGTCCGAGTCGTACCCCATCTGGGTGGGCAGGTCGAAGGCGACGGAGAGCCCCATGGTCCCGGCGGCGAGCAGCTGCTGGTAGCGGGCGTTGGACTCGGCGGCGGTGCCGAAGCCGGCGTACTGCCGCATCGTCCAGGGCCGGGAGGTGTACATCGTCGGGTAGACACCCCGGGTGTACGGGAAGCGTCCCGGCTCACCCAGCCGCTCCGCCAGCTCCCCCGGGACGTCGTCGGCCCGGTAGACGGGCTTGATCGGGAAGCCGGACTCGCTCGGCCGAGGTTCGCTCATGACCGGATGGTAGAACGCGCCCCGGTCCACCGGCCCGGGGACGTCGGTGAGGGGCCGGACACGGCGGGTGCCCCAGATGTGCACGTTGGGCGAAGGATTCGACACGTACGGTCGACTTCTTGGGAACTCCGGCGGGTGCCTTTCCCTTCTGCGGTCCGAACCCGCAATATAGGGGGGTTCTGTCCCATGCCCCTCGATATCTCGGTGGCTTTTCCTGTGACTCAGATCCCGACGTGGAGCGGTGGACCGACCAATCCCACCAACGGACGTGCGGCACCCGGCATCACCATCGGCGGTCGATACTCGCTGCGGGCAGCGGTCGGCCACGGCGGCATGGGCACGGTGTGGCGCGCGGCCGACACCCTGCTGCGCCGCGACGTGGCGGTGAAGGAGGTCGTCCTCCCGCCGGGGCTGGCCCCCAGCGACCGCGACTCGATGTACGAGCGCACGCTGCGCGAGGCCCGCGCCGCCGCGGCCCTGCAGCACCCGGCCGTGGTGCAGGTGTACGACGTCGTGACCGAGGGCGGGCGGCCCTGGATCGTGATGGAACTGCTCGACGCGCGCAGCCTGGCCGACCTGGTGATGCAGGACGGTCCGCTCGCGCCCCGGGCGGTCGCCAAGATCGGCATCGCCCTGCTCGGCGCGCTGGAGGTGGCGCACGCGATCGGGGTGCTGCACCGCGACGTCAAGCCGGCCAACGTGCTGATCTGCTCCGACGGCCGGTGCGTGCTGACCGACTTCGGGGTGGCCCGGATGCCGACCGACGTGCAGCTCACCACCCCGGGCATGGTGCTGGGCTCGCCGCACTTCATCTCGCCGGAGCGGGCGATGGGCCAGGACTTCGGCCCGCCCAGCGACCTCTTCTCGCTCGGTGTGACCCTCTACACCGCCGTCGAGGGCCGGCCGCCGTTCGACAAGGGCGACCCGATCGAGACCATGCACGCCGTGGTGGAGGACCCTCCCCTGCCGCCGGCCCGGTCCGGGGCGCTGACCGGGGTGCTGATGGGCCTGCTGGAGAAGGACCCGGCCCGCCGGCTGGACGTCAACCGGTCCCGGACCATGCTGCGCGAGCTGCTGGCCGGCCCGTTGGCGAGTAACGCCGCCGGGCACCTCATGACGGACCCGTATGCGGTGGTGCCGCCGCAGCGCTCGCCGTGGCAGCAGCCGACGATCACACCGTCGCAGCAGTCGGCGCAGTCCGAGCAGCCGACGGTGGTCCAGCCGGCGACCACGCCGCAGCCGTCCCGGTCGAAACGGCCCCAGCCCGAGCCGAACGGCGAGATCGGTGGCCGGGCGATGCTGGCCCCGGGCGGTCCGGGCGGCACCTGGCCTCACCGGCGCGCCGGGACCGCGGCGGGCGCGCCCCCCCCGGCCGGCACCGGCAGGAACCCGCTGGACGTGCCGACCGGTGCCATGCCCGGTGCCGGCCGGCGCGGCCCGCTGGAGACGCCGACGGGCGCGATGCCGGGGCAGGGCGGCCGGGTGCACGTGGCCAGCGGCGGCGGCATGGGCCGGGCCGTGGGCGGTGCGCGCGGTATCGCCGGCACCCTCGCCGGGACGGTCAAGGGCTGGCCCCGCAGGGTCCAACTCGCCACGGCCGGTGGGCTGGCCGCGGCGGTGCTGCTCGGCATCCTGGTGGTCTCCCTCTCCGGGGGCGACGATCCGGAGGTCGGTAACCCACCCCAGGCCGGCGGCGGACCCGCCGCGGTGGTCCCGGCGGCGTTCCCGACCAAGGCGCACGCCGAGCGCGGCGTCTCGGTCAGCGTCCCGAAGGACTGGAAGAAGGCCTCCGGCGGGCTCTACATCGACTACACCGACCCCCAGGACAGCGGCCGGCGGGTGCGGATCCTGATCGAGGACGTCAGCGACACCGCCAAGCCGATGTCGTTCCTCCGGGTTGCCGGCGACCGCCTGTCGGAGAACACCAAGAGCTGTGTGCAGCCGTACCAGGAGGTCGGGCTGACCGAGACCCAGATGGCCGGCAAGCCGTCGGCCGAGCTGGAGTACACCTGCGGCGAGGGCCCGCAGATGCGGCACGGGGTGTGGCGGGCGGTCGTGCAGGGCGGCAAGGCGTACTCCTTCTACCTGACCACCCCGGACAGCCGGTTCGCGGAGAGCAGGACGATCTTCGACGAGATGGTCCGCACCTTCAAGGTCACCAGCGCGGGCTGAGCGGCGCTTCGGCGGGGCCGGCGGCGGGCCGGATGCCCGGCTCCGCCGGCCGGCGTGCTATCAACGTCCGATGGTGGCAGAAGCTGGCGAACTGGACGACCTGCGCGACCGGGCCCGGGCCTGGATCGACGACGACCCCGACCCCGCGACCCGGGACGAACTCGGGGCACTGCTCGACCGGCTCCCGGTGACCGGGCCGGAGCTGGCCGACCGGTTCGCCGGCCCGCTGACCTTCGGCACCGCCGGGCTGCGCGGGCCGCTGCGGGCCGGCCCCAACGGGATGAACCTGGCCGTGGTCACCCAGGCCGCGGCCGGGCTGGTCGGCTGGCTCGCCGCCCGCGGCGCGGACGGTCCGCTGGTCATCGGGTACGACGCGCGGCACGGCTCCCTGGCCTTCGCCGAGCGGACCGCCCAGGTCGCCACCGGAGCGGGCCGGCCGGCGCTGCTGCTCCCCCGGCCGCTGCCCACCCCGGTGCTCGCGTACGTGGTGCGCGCCCTGGGGGCGGTCGCCGGGGTCATGGTGACGGCCAGCCACAACCCGCCGCAGGACAACGGCTACAAGGTCTACCTGGGGGCCGCCACCGCCGACGCGCGCGGTGCCGGGGCCCAGATCGTGCCCCCGGTCGACGCCGAGATCGAGGCCGCGATCCGGACGGTCGGGCCGGTGATGGCGGTACGGCTCGGCCCGCGCGGCGAGGTGCTCGGCGACGAGGTGACCGCCGGGTACGTCGCGGCGGCGGCCGCCACCATCGCGCCGGACGGCCCGCGCGACCTGACCGTCGCGTACACGCCGCTGCACGGGGTGGGTGCCGCGGTGCTCACCTCGGTCTTCGCCCGCGCCGGGTTCCCGATCCCGGGGGTGGTGCCCGATCAGGCCGAGCCCGATCCGGACTTCCCGACCGTGTCGTTTCCCAACCCGGAGGAGCCGGGGGCGACCGACCGGCTGGTCGCGCTGGCCCGGCAGACCGGCGCCGACCTGGCGATCGCCAACGACCCGGACGCCGACCGGTGCGCCGTGGCGGTCCCCGACCCGGTACGCGGCTGGCGGATGCTGCACGGCGACGAGGTGGGGGTGCTGCTCGCCGACCACCTGATCCGGCAGGGCCGGCCGGGGCTCTACGCCACCACGATCGTCTCCTCGTCCCTGCTCCGGGCCCTCTGCGCGGCGCGCGGCCGGCCGTACGCGGAGACGCTGACCGGGTTCAAGTGGATCGTCCGGGCCGAGGCCGGCGACGCCGAGCTGGCGTACGGCTACGAGGAGGCGCTCGGCTACTGCGTCGCCCCGGAGCAGGTACGCGACAAGGACGGCATCACCGCCGCGCTGACCTTCGCCGAACTGGCCGCCGCGCTCAAGGCGCAGGGGCGGACCGTGGCCGACCGGCTGGACGAGCTGGCCGCCGAGTTCGGCGTCTACCGGACCGACCAGCTCTCCGTCCGGGTCGACGACCTCAGCGAGATCGCCGTCACGATGACGCACATCCGGACCAGGACCCCGAGCACCCTGCTGGACGAGCCGGTGACCTCGGTGCGCGACCTCGCCCCGACCGCCGACGTGCTGATCCTGCGTACCGCGTCGGCCCGGGTGGTGATCCGGCCCTCCGGCACCGAACCCAAGCTGAAGGCGTACCTGGAGGTGGTGGAACCGGTCGTCGAGGGCGACGTGGCCGCGGCCCGGGAGCGCGCCTCGGCCTCGGTGCGGGCGCTGCGCACCGAGACGGCGGCGGCGCTCGGGATCTGGTAGGTCGCCTCCGCGACCGACGGCGGGCGCCCGGGTCAGGTCCGGGTGCCCAGGGCGGTCTCGATGGCCCGGGAGAGCGCCGAGATCACCAGCGCCACCGACGGCCGGATGGTGGACTCCTCCAGGCCGCCGCCGTCGGCGAACCCGGCGCTGCGGGCGATCTCCATCAGCCGGTTGCGGGCGTCCTCGGCCGCCGGACCGGTCAACCCGAGACTCGGCCGCACCCGGATCGCCGCCATCACCGCGGCCAGCGCCGCGGTCCGCTCGTCGGGCTCCCGCTCGCCGGTCAGCGCGTCGACCAGCCGGCCCCGGATCTCCGCCTCGACCGACGGGTCGAGCACCGGATAGCGGTGGACGTGAATGAAGTCCAGCCTGGTCTCGTCGACGTCGCTGATCACGCCACGGCCGCAGAGGTCGGCGAGGATCCGGTCACGCAGCCCGTGCCGCAGCCGCTGCACCCAGGAGGCCGGCGTGTGCGGGGTGTCCGCCGCCATCTTGGCCAGCACGGTGTCGGCGATCGGGTCGCCGGTCGGCGTGGGGTCGGTGACCACGAGCGAGCCGTCGGAGAAGGCGACCCGGCCGGCGAGCGCCAGGTCGACCAGTACGGCGGCGGCCATACCCAGGTCGAGGCCGATTCGGGAACCGGTCGCCTTGCCGGACTTATCGTCGTAGCCGAGCAGCAGCAGCTCCTCGGCCAACCCAACAGCAGTCATGGCCCGAGACGCTAGCCGGTCCGCGCCGGCCGCGCATGCGTCCCGGCCGGGGGTGTCCCCAAGGTGTCGCGCCGGCCCGCCCGCCACGCCGAACGGGCTGGGCGAAACCACCCCGGGAACGCGCCCCGACGTCCCGTGGCCAGCACGAGCGCCGGGCGGCCACCCGTCGACCCCGGCCGGACGCCTCAGAACCGGGGCATCCCGCCGAACTGCCGGTCGCCCGCGTCGCCGAGGCCGGGCACGATGAACATCTTCTCGTTGAGCCGCTCGTCGATCGAGGCGGTCACCAGCCGCAGCGGCAGGCCGGAGCGTTCCAGCCGCTCGATCCCGGCCGGCGCGGCGAGCACGCAGAGCACGGTGATGTCGGTGCAGCCCCGGTCGGCGAGCAGCCGGCAGCA
The DNA here is from genome assembly GCF_050936375.1 of Plantactinospora sp. CA-290183. Classification (NCBI taxonomy): domain Bacteria; kingdom Bacillati; phylum Actinomycetota; class Actinomycetes; order Micromonosporales; family Micromonosporaceae; genus Plantactinospora; species Plantactinospora sp. CA-290183. The sequence continues at coordinate 122,067 of NZ_JBNJMX010000007.1, forward strand.
GTGCTCCAGTGAACCGCCGGTGGCGAGCATCGGGTCGAGCACCAGCACCGGCCGGTCGGCCAGCTCGCGGGGAAGCGACTCCATGTACGCGCGCGGCTCGTACGTCTGCTCGTCGCGGGCCAGCCCGACGAAGCCCATCGACGACTCGGGCAGCAGCGCGAGCGCCGAGTCGGCCATCCCGAGGCCGGCCCGGAGCACCGGGACCAGCAGCGGCGGGTTGGCCAGCCGGATGCCCTGGGTGGGTGCCACCGGGGTGTCGATCGAGAAGCGTTCGACCGGCAGCGAGCGCGCGGCCTCGTACACCAGCATGGTGGTGAGTTCGTGCAGCGCGGCGCGGAACGACGCGGAGTCGGTCCGGGCATCACGCATCACGGTCAGCCGCGTCTGGGCCACGGGATGGTCAACGACGAGTACGTCCACGGTCGCTCAACCTACCGGTAACCGCCAGCCACCCCAGCCCCGCCTGCCTGCAAGGAAGGGCCCCTTCTTATCGCTTTCTGTTGTAGAAGGGCCCCCTCCTAACCGCCAAAGCCGGGGGCGGCGGTGGTCAAGATCACAGCGGTCCGCCCGTGCGTAGACTTGCGGGCATGACGGCGACAACGACGTCGGCCCGGTCCGACCTGTCCGAGGTGGGTCGCTCGGAGGCGACCCTGCGGAGCTTCCTGCACGGCCTGCCCGGGGTGGACCGGGTGGGCGCGGAGCAGCGTGCCGCGATGCTCGGCACCCGCTCGATCAAGACCTCGGCCAAGGCCTGGGCGATCGACCTGGCGATCCGGATGGTCGACCTGACCACGCTGGAGGGGGCGGACACGCCCGGCAAGGTGCGCGCGCTGGTGGCCAAGGCGCTGCGCCCGGACCCGGCCGACCCGTCCTGCCCGTCGGTCGCGGCCGTCTGCCTCTATCCCGCGATGGTCCCGGTCGCCGCCGCCGCGCTGGGCGGTCGGCCCGGAGCCACCGGCGCGCTGGGCGGTCGGCCCGGAGCCACCGGCGCCCGGATCGGGCTGCTCGGCGAGCCCTCGGACGGCCGCGGACCGGCGTACGGCGAACCGGCCCCGACCGCCGACGGCAGCCACGACGGCGCGGGCGCCAGCCACGACGGCGCGGGCGCCAGCCACGACGGCGCGGGCGGCACCCCTGGCCGCGCACCCGGCGGACCGGGTGTGGTGCACCTGGCCAGCGTGGCGACGGCGTTCCCCTCCGGCCAGGCGCCGCTGGAGATCAAGCTCGCGGACACCCGGGCGGCGGTGGCGGCCGGCGCCGACGAGATCGACATGGTGATCAGCCGGGGCGCCTTCCTCTCCGGCCGGTACGCCGAGGTCCACGACGAGATCGTCGCGGTGAAGGAAGCCTGCGGGGACGCGCACCTCAAGGTGATCCTGGAGACCGGCGAGCTGTCCACCTACGACAACGTCCGGCGCGCCTCCTGGCTGGCGATGCTGGCCGGGGCGGACTTCATCAAGACCTCGACCGGGAAGGTACCGGTGGCCGCGACCCTGCCGGTCACGCTGGTGATGCTGGAGGCGGTCCGCGACTTCCGCGCGGCCACCGGCCGGCAGGTCGGGGTCAAGCCGGCCGGCGGGATCCGGACCACCAAGGACGCGATCAAGTACCTGGTCACGGTCAACGAGACCGCCGGCGAGGACTGGCTGCACCCGGACTGGTTCCGGTTCGGCGCCTCCAGCCTCCTCAACGACCTGCTGATGCAGCGCACCAAGCTGACCAGCGGCGTCTACTCCGGTCCCGACTACTTCACCCTGGACTGACGATGTTCGAATACGCGCCCGCCCCCGAGTCCCGGTCCGTGGTCGACCTCAAGCCGTCGTACGGGCTCTTCATCGGCGGGGAGTTCGTCGAGCCGGGTGACGGCGGCAGCCTGAAGTCGATCAACCCCGCCTCCGAGGAGGTGCTCGCGGAGGTCGCCGAGGCCGGTCCCGGGGACGTCGACCGGGCGGTCCGGGCGGCCCGCCGGGCGTACGACGAGGTGTGGGGGCCGATGTCGGGCCGGGACCGGGCGAAGTACCTGTTCCGGATCGCCCGGATCATCGCCGAGCGCGCCCGCGAATTGGCCGTGCTGGAGTCGCTGGACAACGGAAAGCCGATCCGCGAGTCGCGGGACGTGGACATCCCGCTGGTCTCCGCGCACTTCTTCTACTACGCCGGCTGGGCCGACAAGCTCGACCACGCCGGCCTGGGCCCGGCGCCCCGCCCGCTCGGGGTGGCCGGCCAGGTCATCCCGTGGAACTTCCCGCTGCTGATGCTGGCCTGGAAGGTCGCCCCGGCGCTCGCCACCGGCAACACGGTGGTGCTCAAGCCGGCCGAGACGACCCCGCTGACCGCGCTGCTCTTCGCGGAAATCTGCCAGCAGGCCGACCTGCCGCCGGGCGTGGTCAACATCGTCACCGGGGCCGGTGAGACCGGCCGGGCGGTGATTGAACACGCCGACGTCGACAAGGTGGCGTTCACCGGGTCGACCGAGGTGGGCCGGCAGATCGCCCGGGCGGTGGCCGGCACCCGCAAGAGGCTCACCCTCGAACTCGGCGGCAAGGCGGCCAACATCGTCTTCGACGACGCCCCGGTCGACCAGGCCGTCGAGGGGATCGTCAACGGCATCTTCTTCAACCAGGGCCACGTCTGCTGCGCCGGCTCCCGGCTGCTGATCCAGGAGTCGGTGTACGACGAGGTGCTCGGCGCGCTCAAGCGGCGGATGGCCCGGCTGCGGGTCGGCGACCCGCTGGACAAGAACACCGACGTCGGTGCGATCAACTCGGCCGCCCAACTGGCCCGGATCCGGGAACTCTCCGACGTCGGCACCGCCGAGGGGGCCGAACGCTGGTCACCGCCGTGCGAGCTGCCGGAGCAGGGCTTCTGGTTCGCCCCGACCCTCTTCACCGGCGTCAGCCAGGCGCACCGGATCGCCCGGGAGGAGATCTTCGGGCCGGTGCTCTCGGTGCTGACCTTCCGTACCCCGGAGGAGGCCGTGGAGAAGGCGAACAACACCCCGTACGGGCTGTCGGCCGGGATCTGGACCGACAAGGGCTCCCGGATCCTCTGGCTGGCCGACCGGTTGCGGGCCGGCGTGGTGTGGGCCAACACGTTCAACAAGTTCGACCCCACGTCACCGTTCGGCGGGTACAAGGAGTCGGGCTACGGCCGCGAGGGCGGCCGGCACGGGCTGGAGGCGTACCTCAGTGTCTGAGCGGGTCACCGTACGCAAGACGTACAAGCTCTTCATCGGCGGGAAGTTCCCGCGCAGTGAGTCGGGGCGGTCGTATCCGGTGCAGAACTCGAATGTCTCCCTCGCCTCCCGCAAGGACGTCCGGGACGCGGTGCTGGCCGCGCGGGCGGCGGTGCGGGGCTGGTCGGGCGCGACGGCGTACAACCGGGGTCAGATCCTCTACCGGGTCGCCGAGATGCTGGAGGGGCGCCGGGAGCAGTTCGTCGCCCTCGGCGTGCCGGCGGCCGAGGTCGACGAGGCGATCGACCGCTGGGTCTGGTACGCCGGCTGGACCGACAAGATCGCCCAGGTGTACGGCGGCGCGAACCCGGTGGCCGGGCCGTACTTCAACCTCTCCGCGCCGGAACCGACCGGCGTGGTCGGGGTGGTCGCCCCGGCCGAGCCGGCGCTGCTCGGGCTGGTCAGTGTCATCGCCCCGGCGATCGTCACCGGCAACACCGTGGTGGTGCTGGTCGCGGAGAACGCCCCGCTGCCGGCGGTGACCCTGGCCGAGGTGCTGGCCACCTCCGACCTGCCCGGCGGGGTGGTCAACCTGCTCACCGGCCGGCCGGCGGAGACCGCTGCCTGGTTGGCCGGGCACATGGACGTGAACGCCCTCGACCTGACCGGTGCCGCCGACCCGGAGTTCGCCACCGAGTTGGAGCGGGCCGCGGCCGGCAACCTCAAGCGGGTCCTCCGGCCGGCGGCCGGGGCCGTCGACTGGACCGCCGATCCGGGGATCGGCCGGATGACCGCCTTCCTGGAGACCAAGACCGTCTGGCATCCCAAGGGCACCTGACCGCCGGCGCCGATGCCCGGAGCCGACATACGACGGACAGTAGTAGGATTGTCGGGTGACCCGACTCGGTGACCTCGAACGCGCGGTGATGGACGTGCTCTGGGACCGCAGCGCCGGCGCGCCCGACGGGGTGACCGTCCGCGAGGTGGCCGAGGTGCTGCGGGACCGTGAGCTGGCGTACACCACCGTCATGACCGTGCTGGACCGGCTGGCCGGCAAGGGCATGGTCGAACGCGAGCGGGAGGGGCGGGCCTGGCGTTACCGGCCGGCCGCCAGCCGCGAGGCGCACATCGCCCGGCTGATGCTGGACGCGCTCGACCTGGCCGGCAGCCGGGACGCGGCGCTGGTCCGGTTCGCCCGGTCGGTCACCGGCACCGAGGCCGAAATTCTCCGCGCCGCCCTGGCCGGCGAGGCCGGCGACGCGCCGGGCCCCACGGCCGCCGCCGACCGGCCGCCGGCGGCGGAGCGGCAGGGCTGACCCATGGTGTACGCCGCACACTTCACGGTCACGGCCCTGGCGTGCTACCTGACCGCCCGGCTCCTGCTCGGCGCCGCGCGGCACGGGGCGACGTGGACCTGGCACAGTCCCCGGGTCGCCATCGTCTGCTGGCAGGCACTCGGGCTCGCGTTCGGGCTCTCCGCGATCGGGGTGCCGATCTCGGTCGGGCTCGCGCCCTACGGGCAGAGCACCGGCAGCGCCCTGCGTTCCCTGGCCGGCGACCTGCTGGGCGGCGGTGATCTTCCGCCGGGGCTGGGCGTGACCCACCTCGGACTGGTCGGCGTCGGGTTCGGCGTGGCCACGGTGCTGCTCGGCTCGACGGTGCGCAGCCTGCTCGGCGCGTTGCGTGCCCAGCGCCGGCACCGCGACCTGCTCACCCTGGTCGCCCGCGACGATCCGGCCGCCCCGGGCGCGCTCGTGCTCGACCATCCCAGCGCCGCCGCCTACTGCCTGCCCGGGGTACGCCCGCAGGTCGTGGTGAGCGCCGGCACGCTGAGCCTGCTCGACCGTACCCAGCTGGCCGCCGTACTCAGCCACGAGCGGGCGCACGCGGACGAGCGGCACGACCTGGTGCTGCTGCCGTTCACCGCACTGTGCCGGGCGCTGCCGGTGCTCCGGTGGATCCGCGCCGCGAACGACACGGTGGCGCTGCTGGTGGAGATGCGGGCGGACGACAAGGCGCGGCGGCTGCACGCGGACGCCCCGCTGGCCGCGGCGTTGCTGCGTTTCGCCACCGCCGGTGCCCGGGTCACCCCGGCGGGCGCGCTCGGCGTCGCGGACGGGCATCTCGACGCCCGGGTCCAGCGGCTGATGGTGGCGCCGCACCCGACCCGGCTGCCCGGCGCCCTGGCGCTGCTCACCGCGGCCACCCTGGTCAGCCTGCCGGTCTCGCTCTTCCTGAGCTGACCTGTCCCGCCGTTCCGGTCCGGACCGGGCGCCGCAGCTCTACTACATCGCGTAGTAATATTGTCGGCGACCACCGCAGCGCCGGACGGGGGGAGCGAAGGTGTCCATCCAGGTACGCCCCGGCGTCCCGGGGATCCGGCTGATCGTCCCGCCGCCGTCGGCCCCACTAGGCTGCCAGGTGATGTGCCGGTGGGTGTTCCGCGGAAGAGCCGACGCACGCACGCCGGTGTACCGGTGAGCCGCCGCCCGTTCGACCCGCGTCTGCTGCGCCGCGTCCCCGGGGCGCGGCGTCAACTCGGCGCGCTCGGCACCCTGGGAGTGCTCGCCGCCGCCCTGGTCATCGCGCAGGCGACCACGCTGGCCGCGGTGCTGGCGGCGGCGGCCGACGGACGCCTCGACCGGGCGGCCCTGGCCGGCTTCGTGGCCAGCGTGGCCGGCCGGGCGACCCTGGTCTGGGCCCGGGGCACGATCGCGGCCCGGACGGCGGCCACCGTCAAGGCGGCACTCCGCGCCGACCTGCTCGACGCCGTCGGCCGACGCGGGCCGGGCTGGCTCGCCGGGCAGCGGACCGGCCAGCTCGCCACCCTCGCCGGCCGGGGACTGGACGCGTTGGACGCCTACTTCACCGGATACCTGCCGCAGCTCGTGCTGAGCGTGACGGTGCCGCTGGCCGTACTCGCCCGGCTCGTCTTCGCCGACTGGACCTCGGCCCTCGTCATCGCGGTCACCCTCCCCCTGGTACCGATCTTCGGTGCGCTGCTGGGCTGGCAGGCGCAGGCCGCGACGGAACGCCAGTGGCGCCGGCTGAGCCTGCTCGGCGGCCACTTCCTGGACATGGTCGCCGGTCTGCCCACCCTGCGGGTCTTCGGCCGGGCCCGGGCGCAGGTGACGGTGGTCCGCCGGATGGCCGACGCCCACCGCCGGGCGACCATGCGGACCCTGCGGGTCGCCTTCCTCTCCGCGCTGGTGCTGGAACTCGTCGCGACCCTCGCGGTGGCGCTGGTCGCGGTGCCGATCGGGCTGCGGCTGCTCGGCGGCGGCCTAGCCCTGGAGACCGCGCTCCTCGTGCTGCTGCTCGCCCCCGAGGCGTTCCTGCCGTTGCGCGCCGCCGGCAGCCAGTTCCACGCCAGTCAGGAGGGGCTGACCGCCCTGGACGAGGCGTTGACCCTGCTCGACCCGGCAACCGGCACGGACGGCGAGCCGAGCGGGGCGGCGCCGGGCGGGACGGCGACCGACGAGCGGCGGTCCGACCCGACCGGCGGCGAGATCCGGTTCGAGTCGGTCACCGTGGCCTACGAGCGGACCACCGCGCTGCGGGACGTCTCACTGACGATCCGGCCCGGCGAGCGGATCGCGATCGTCGGCCCGAGCGGTGCCGGCAAGAGCACCCTGCTCAACCTGCTGCTCGGCTTCGTCACCCCGACGAGCGGGCGGATCACCGTCGCCGGCACCGACCTCCGCGCGCTCGACCTCGACCGGTGGCGGCGGCAACTCGCCTGGGTGCCGCAGCGGGCCCACCTGTTCGCCGCCTCGCTCACCGACAACATCCGGCTCGGCGCCCCCGACGCGCCGCCGGAATCGGTCCGGGCCGCCGTCCGGGCCGCCGCACTGGACGAGGTCGTCGCCCTGCTGCCGGAGGGCCTCGACACCCGGCTCGGGGAACGCGGACACGGCCTGTCCAGCGGGCAGCGGCAGCGGGTCGCGCTGGCCCGCGCCTTCCTCCGGGACGCCCCGATCGTGCTGCTCGACGAACCCACCGCCCGACTCGACGGCGACTCCGAGGCCGCCGTACTCGCCGCGAGCCGCCAGCTCGTCGCCGGCCGTACGGCCCTGCTCGTCGCACACCGGCCGGCGCTGTTGACCGGGGTGGACCGGGTGCTGCGGGTCGAGGACGGGCGAATCACCGAGCACCGGCCGCCACCGTCGCCGCGGCCCGAGGAACCGGCCGGCGTCACCCCGCCCCGGGAGGTGGCGGCATGACACCGGGGCCGGAGCGCACCGTACTGCGGCTGGCCCGGCCGTACCTGGGCCGGCTCGTCGGGGCGGGGCTGCTCGCGGCGGCCACCGAGCTGGCCGGACTGGCCCTGATGGCGACCGCCACCTGGCTGCTGGTCACCGCCGCCGGCCGCCCACCGCTCGACGCGCTCACCGTCGCGATCGTCGGGGTACGCGCCCTGGCGATCGGCCGGGGCGTCCTGCGCTACACCGAACGGCTGGCCGGACACGACGCCGCTCTCCGGGTCGTCACCGAGGTTCGTACCCGGGTCTTCGCCAACCTGGCGACCCGACCCGCCGCCGACGCCACGGCGACGGCCGGCACGCAACGCTCCGGCGACCTGCTCAGCCGGCTGGTCTCGGACGTGGAGGCGGTGCAGGACCTGCTGCTCCGGGTCCTGGTGCCCGGGGCCGCGGCGGGGCTGGTCGGGCTGCTCGCCGTGCTCGGCGCACTCCTGGTCTCCCCCGCCGCCGCGCTGGCGCTCGCCGCCGGGTTGCTGCTGGCCGGCATCGCCCTTCCGGCGGCGGCGACGGTGCTGACCCGGCGTACCGCGGCCCGGGTGGCGCCGCTGCGGGGCGCCCTGGCCGTGGACGCGGTCGACCTGACCCGGGGCGCCGCCGACCTGGCCGCCTTCGGCGCCACCCGGGCCGCCCTGGACCGGGCGGACGCGCGCACCCGCGAGCTGGCCGGACTGGAACGCCGGCTCGCGGTCGCGGGCTGGGCGGTCGACGGCCTCGGCGTACTGGTGGCCGGCGCGACGAGCGCGACGGTGGTCGCGGTGGCGCTCTCCGCCGGGGTGGGCGGGGTGCTGGTCGCGGTGCTCGGGGTGGGCACGATCGCGGCGGTCGAGTCGGCGCTGGCGCTGGTCGGCGCGGCCCGGCAGTGGGCCGGCCTGCGTGCCGGGCTGGGGCGGGTGGCCGACCTGCTGAGCGATCCGGTGGACCGGCCCGCCTCGACGGCCGATCCGGCGGGCGCCGTCGACGGGTCGGGAACCGGCCCGGTGCACTGCACGCTGACCGGGGTGACCGTCCGGTACCGGCCGGACGCCCCGCCCGCGCTGGACCGGATGGACCTCGACCTGCCGCCGGGTCGGCGGCTCGCCGTCGTGGGCCCGAGCGGCGCGGGCAAGAGCACCCTGCTGGCCCTGCTGACCGGTGCGGTACGCCCGCAGACGGGTCGGGTGGCGCTGGACGGGGTCGACCTGCGCGACCACGCCGAGGACGCACTACCCCGGGTGGTCAGCGGCCTGCTCGCCGACGCGCACGTCTTCCACGCCTCCGTCCGGGAGAACCTGCTGCTCGGCCGGACCGGGGGCGGCGACGACGAGCTGGCCGCCGCGGCCGAGGCCGCCGACCTGCTGGACTGGGTGCGGCGGCAACCCGCCGGCTGGGACACCGTGGTCGGCGAGGACGGCGGTCAGCTCTCCGGCGGCCAGCGGCAGCGCCTCGTCCTGGCCCGGGCGCTGCTCGCCGCGCCGAGCGGCGTACTGCTGCTGGACGAGCCGACCGAGGGTCTCGACCCGGTGGCCGCCGACCGGGTGCTCGCCGCCGCGACGGCGTACGCCGGGGCGGGGAGTTCCGTACTGCTGGTCACCCACCGACTCGCCGGACTGGACCGGTACGACGAGGTCGTGGTGCTCGACGCGGGCCGGGTGATCCAGCGCGGCCGGCACGCCGAGCTGGTCTCCGAGCCCGGCTGGTACCGGGACCAGTGGTTGCGCCAGACCAGCGCGGAGCGGGACTACCTGGGCGTCAGCGGGTGAGCCGCACGCCGGCCGCCGGGGCGAATCCGGGAAAGACCCGGAGACCGGCGGGGCCCCGCCGTGGCAGGCTGGGCTCCATGCGGGGCACCGGGGCGACGGGGACGGACCGGACCGCGATCGAGGCGTACCTCCGCGGCCTGGACCGGGCGCTGACCGGACCGGCCCGGACCAGGGCGGATCTGCTCACCGAGGCCCGGCACAGCCTGCTCGACGCCGCGGCCGGCTACCGGGCCGAGGGCCTGGATCCGGCCGCCGCACAGCGGCGGGCGGTCCGCGAGTTCGGTCCGGTGGGCGAGGTCGCCGCCGGCTACCAGGCGGAGCTGGCCGCCGGTGCGGCCCGGAGCCTCTCGGTACGGGTGGTGGTGGCCTGGCTGCTGCTCATGCTCGGCGCCGACTGGGTCTGGCGGGGTGCACCGTGGACCGGCCCCCGCCCGCCCGCCGGCTACCTGCTGCTCGGCGACTCGCTGGACTGGCTCTGGCTGGGCTGCGGGCCGCTCGCGCTGGCCAGCCTCGGCTGGTGGGTGTGGAGCGCCCGACACGGCCGGCCCGGATCCGTCCGGTTGGCCCGGGTGATCGGAGTGGTCCTGACCGGGGCGGTCGCGCTCGGCTGCCTCGGCGGGATCGGCCTGTACGCCTGGTCCGTCGACCTCTGGGCCGGGGCGCTGCGCTGGCCGCCGATGCTGGTGGGCCTGCCGCTGCTCTGCCTCCTGCACGCCTGGCTCGGCCACGGCGCCGTACGCTGCCTGACCGCCGCCCGCTGACCCGCTGAGCGCCGCTGCCGACCGACCGGCGGCCCGGCGGGCCCGGCCGACCGACCGGCGGCCCGGCGGGTTCGCCGACGGCCGGCGGCGGCCACCGGCGGTCGGCCGGTTCAGGCCGGCGCGTGCGGCGGCTCCACGCCACCGAGGAAGCGGCCCACCGTCGAGCTGAACTCCTGCCAACCGGTCCGCTCGGCCACCAGGGCGCGGTGTCCGGCGCCGGTCAACCGGTAGGTGCGGCGCTCCCGCCCGTTGACCCGGCTCCAACTGCTGTCCACATAGCCGGCCCGCTCCATCCGGCGCAGCGCCGGATAGATGGTGCCGGTGGGGAGGTTCAGCACACCGCCGCTGCGTCCCTTGAGCGCCTCGATGATGGCGTAGCCGTGCAGCGGACCGCCTTCGAGCACCGCGAGCAGCAACGCGTCGAGATGCCCGTGCAGCGCCTGCGGGTTCATAGGTAGCAAGCCTACTAATATGCGGATCGAAGTCCAACGGGGCCGGCATCCACGTTCCAGGTTGGCCGACTAGGGTGTGTGCGCAGAGTCACCGATCCGCCGGCTCCTCGCCGGGTCGGGTGCCCATTCCGAGCGCACACGGAGGTCAGCGTGGCCCGCCAGTCGTCCCACCGGCCCGAAACCGACGAGCCCGTCGAGAGCGGCGGGTCCACCGAGCCCGAGCAGACCGAGACCGAAGCGACGGCGAGCGCCGCCGACCGGGACGGGGCCGCGACGACCGGCGACCGGTCGTTGTGGGAGGACGTCCGGATCGACCCGGTCGAGATCGCCCTGCCCGCCGGCTCCGGCTTCACCCTGCGGGCGTACCGCCCCGCGAGCCAGGTCACCCCGACCGACGTCGAGGAACGCGACCAGGACGACGTGTTCGCCAGCCGGGCCCGCCCGGTGGAGGTCGAGGAGGACGACGACGCGGTCGTGATCCTCGACGAGGAGCTGGCCGAGCAGTTCGCCGAGGAGGACGACGAGGCGGAGTCCGGACGCGGCCGCAAGTCGGCCGACGGCGACGAGGCGCTGGCCGACGAGGACGAATCCGACAAGGAGGAGGACGAGGAGACCGAGGACGAAGAGGTCCCCGCCTTCCTGACCCACCGGGGCCGGCTGCTGCTGTTCAAGAGCCCGGAGTCGCTCGTCACCTTCGTCCGCTCCGGCGCCCCCCACGACCTGGCCGAGCTCGACACCTGGGACCAGCTGGTCGAGCGGATCGAACCGGCCGACGTCGTGGCGCTGGACGAGGACTCCTACGAGCTCGACCTCGTCGTGGAGAACCTGCGCGGTGGCCACGACGTCTGGGACGCCACCCTGCTCATCGAGGCCGGCGAGGTCGCCCGCGACCTGGCCTACGCGCTCCGCCTCCCCGCCGTACTGGACATGCTCTCGTCCGGCTCCAGCCTGGACGACCTCGACGAGGCGCTGCGCGCGACCGTCGGCGGCGGTCTGGGCGGCTTCCGCGGGCGGCGCCGTCTCAAGAAAATCGGGGCACAAACCGCAAGTTTGGGATGGCGCACGATTATCGGCAAGATCTCTGCCGCCGTGGACTGGCGCGATTAGCCCCTTACCAGGGAGCATCAGTCTTTGGCGCACCACTTGTGTCTCGGGAGGAGGACGACGCCGTGGCGCTCGTGCGGGTGTACTGCGGTCTGGCCTCCGCGGATCCAGCTGGTCGGCCGGCTTCGTCCGGCTCGACGCTGACGTCCGCGGTGGTCGACGACGCAGGCCGACTGCTCCATGTCTGCGAGATCACCGATGACCCGGTCGGCTATGCCCGGCTCGGCGCGGTGCTCGCCGAGCGGGCGAGCGGTCCGAGCGGCGCGGCGGTCGCGGCCGACAGCGACGACCACCTGGTGACCTCGCTGCTCAGCGCGGCGGGACGTCCACTGGCGATCGCGGACGACGACTCCGTCGACGACTTCGCCGAGCGGTTCGCCGACGACGAGTCACTGGAGGAGCGGGAGGCCGCCCCGGCGCAGCGCCGGGCGGTCGGACTGGCCCGGGCGTTGCAGGCCGGTGCGCTCTCCGCGGCCACCCTGCCGGCGCCACGCGAACTCGCCGGCTACAAGCCGGTGCTCGCCGCGCACGCCGCGCTCGCCAACGGCCGGCACGCCGCCGCCGTGGCCCTGCGCGAGGTGCTGCGCGAGCTCTACCCGGCCGCGTTACGGGCCTATCCCGATCCGGCCGAACCGGTCTCCCTCGCCGTGCTCGACGCCCTGCCCGAACCGGGCATGCTCGGCGGCACCGGTGCCCGCGGCCGGGACGCCTCGGTCGCCACGGACGCCATCGCGGCGCATCTCGCCGCCGACGGTGTCGCCGAGGCCGACATCATCACCGAGGCGGTGACCGCGCTCGGGGTGGCGATCGCCGAGACACCGCGCCGCCCGGCCAACAAGGCGCTCACCTCGGCCGCCGCCGAGACCGTACGCCAGGCCGTCGCGGCGGTCCGTGCCTGCGACGCGGGCTGCGACGCCCTGGTGGCGACCCTGGTCGCCCGGGTGACCGTGCCACCGCAGACGGCGGCCCCACGGACCGGACGCCGGCCCGACGAGCCCGCTCCCCGGGTGGCCACCTCGGCGCCCGGCCCCGGGCTGCCGCCCGCGCCGCCCGGAAACCGGGAACCGGCGCCCGCCGGCCGCCGGAGTCGGCCGCAGCCGGCGCCCGGCAACGGCATGCCGGTCCGGCCGCAACCGCTGGGACCGCCCCCGGTCGCGCCCTCCCCGATCGGCCCGCCGCCGATGGCGCCGCCTCCGGTCGCCCCCGCCCCGGCGCGTCCGCTCGCGCCCGCCGCCGCCATGCCGACCTCGGCACCGCCGGTCTCCGCTCCGCCCCGGACGTCGCACGGCGTCCGGCCCGCGTCGGCGCCCCCCGCCTACCACGCCGCCGACGGGCCGCCGGCCAACCGGCCGGTCTCGGCGCCGCCTCCGCCGCCGGGACTCAACCCCGCGCCGGCCCAGCGCGGTTCCGTCCCGCCGGCCGAGGCGGGTGAACCCTTCCGGGCCACCCTCACCACGGCGGCGATCAACAGCGCCCGCAGTGAGCGCCAGCGGCCGACCCCGATCACGCCGCGACCGAAGACCAACGGGGACCCGTCCCGCTCGGGCACGATCAGCGCGGCCGGTCTCACCGTGCCGGTGCCGGCGACCCGACCGGAGCCGGCGGCGCCGCCGGGCTCCCGGGCGAACTGGCCCCTGGTCAACTCCGGCGAGGACCGGGACGACCGGCCGGCCGGCCAGCCGGGTTCGGCGTACGGATTCCCGGGCGGACCGGCCGACCGCGACCGGCCCACCAGCTCGGCACCCGCCGACGGCCGGGTGATGCCGCCTTGGCAGGCGGACGACCTGCCACCGGAGCCGCCCGCGCTGCGCCTGGTCGAACCGCCGCCCCTGGCCGACCGGGCGCTGCGCGACGAGCCGCCCGCCGACAACCCGCCACTGCGCCTGGTCGAGCCGGAGCCCACCACGCAGGTGGGCCCGGCCGTGCACGCGCGGCTGGGCGTCGAGCACGGCGAGCCGCCGGTCTCCGACGAGGGCGACGGCGATCTGCTGATCTTCGCCGCGGCACGCTCGGCGTGGTTCACCGGCCAGCCGGACGAGACCGAGGTGGAGTGGTCGCCGACGGCGGACAGCGGTTGGCGCGCCGCCGAGCAGGCCGCCCGCCCGTCGGTGGGCGCCTCGACCGGAGCCGGACTGCCCAAGCGGGTACCCCAGGCCAACCTGGTGCCCGGTTCCCCGCTGCGCGACGAGCGTCCACTGCGCATCGTCCGCGACGCGGCCCGGATCGCCGAGCACACCACCGGCTACTTCCGCGGCTGGCGGCGGGGCCAGGAGATCGGCGGGTACGCGGTCGGCGGCCGTCCCGGCCGGGAGGCCGCCGGTGGCTGGGACTTCAGCCGCGACCCCGAGGACCACCGGGCCCAGGCCGACGACTACGAGTACCGGTCGGCCGGTTACCGCTCCTAGCCCGTCCCCGGGTCCCGCATCCGGCCGGCCGGGCTGACCGCTCGGACGGCTGCGGACGGCTGACCGGCCGATCAGCCTCGGACGACCGTTGACCTGCGTGTTCCTGGCCACACCTCAGGGTGTTGACGGCACACAGCACCGCTCGGGACCATACCCGCGGACCACGGGCGACCCCCGTGACCAGGGCATGGGAGGCGGCGGCGGAGATGGCGGCACCGGCGGTCGGGGGATGGCGGTTGGGCCGTCGTGGATTCCTTGTCGCGGCGGCCGGCGGCGCGCTCGCCGCGTGTGGCCGGGAGACCGGCGACGTCCGGCCGCCGCGCCGGGAGTCCGGCGAGCTGGTGATCGGGGCCAGCCTCGAACTCACCGGCGTCGGCCAGTCGCTGGGTGTGCTCCAGGAACGTGCCCTGCGGATCACCCTGGACCAGCTCAACGCCGACGGCATTCCGGTGGGCAACCAGCGCCGCCGGATCCGGCTGATCGTCCAGGACAACGCCAGCGATCCCGGGATCGCCGCCCGGCAGGCAACCGAGCTGGCCGCCCGGGAGAACGTGCACGCGCTGCTCGGCGGCTGCCTCGCTGAGACCTCGCTGGCGATGATCCCGGTCGTGCAGGACCAGCAGGTGCCGTTCGTCTCCCTCGCCTCCGCCGACGGCATCGCGCTGCCGCTCGCCCAGCGGACCTACGTGTACAAGCTCGCCCCCGACTCCCGCGACGTGGCGCGGGCACTCGCCCGGCTCATCCGCACGCAGAAGCACGAACGGGTCGCCCTGCTAGCCGGGACAGGGGCACACGGCGACTCGGGCGTACAGGCCGTCACACGGGCTTTCGAGACGCTGGAGCAGGAGCTGGTCCGGGTCGCCCGGCTGCCGGGTGGGGCGGAACCGGACCTCGGGGCGGCCGTACGCCGGGTGCTCGACCGGGAACCCGACGCCGTCGTCGTCTGGGCGACCGCCCCCACCTCGGGTGCCGCCGCCCGGGCGCTGCGCGATGCCGGCTACGAGGGGGACATCTTCTTCGACGCCGGTGCGGTCGCCGAGGAGACCCTCTCCCCCGACAACACACCGGCCGTCGAGGGCGCGTACGTCGTACACCCCATCTCGTTGAGCGGCTCGTCGCTGACCAACACCACCAGCGCCGGCCTCGCCCGCCGCGACTTCGTCTTCCGCTACCTGCGGCAGTACGGCTCGTTCAGCGGCTTCGCCCCGTACGCCTCGGACGCGCTGCAGCTCATCGCGAACGCCGCCCGGCTGGGCAAGAGCGTCGACCGGGGGCGGCTGCGGGCCTACCTGCAGAACCAGGTGACCGAGGGGATCGCCGGGGCGTACTCCTTCGGGCCGATCCGGCACGGCGGGATGGAGGCGGGCTCGCTCGGCGTCTTCAAGGTCAGCAGGGGCGCCTGGAGCCGGATCTCCTGACCGCTGCGGCGGGCAGGGGCGGGAACCAGCAGCGGGATCGGCCGGGGCGGGAGCCCGGCGAGGGCTCCGCGAGAGGGCGGGCGGGGCGACGCGCCCGCGACGAAGCTGCGCGCGACGAGGCGCGCGACCGGGTACCGGCGACAGCGCCGGGCACCCGACACGGCACCGCAGGCGGGGCCGCGCCGACACCGGGCGACCGGCCCGCGAGCCGGTGTAGCGGCGGACGGCAGCACGGCGACGGCACCGGGCACCCGCCCGACGGCGTAGGGCCGCCTCAGGCGACGGCCACGCCGATCAGGCGGGCGCGACGGCGCGCGAGCGCCGCATCGTGAGCACGTACTCGACCAGCGAGATCAGTACGTGCTTGGTCGAGTCCCGGTTACGGGCGTCGCACGCGACCACCGGCACCTCGCTCGAGATCGCCAGCGCGTCCCGCACGTCCTGCGGGTCGTGGTACTGCATACCGTCGAAGCAGTTGATCGCCACGAGGTACGGCAGCCGCCGGTGCTCGAAGAAGTCGATGGCCGCGAAGCAGTCGGCCAGTCGGCGGGTGTCCACCAGGACCACCGCCCCGATCGCTCCCCGTACCAGTTCGTCCCACATGAACCAGAACCGCGTCTGGCCCGGTGTGCCGAACAGGTAGAGGATCAGGTCCCGGTCGATCGAGATCCGACCGAAGTCCATGGCGACCGTGGTGGTCGTCTTGCCCGGTACCTGACGCGTGTCATCGACGCCCACACCAGCCGACGTCATGATCGCTTCGGTGGTCAACGGCGTGATCTCCGAGACCGAGCCGACCAGCGTCGTCTTGCCGACGCCAAAGCCACCGGCGATGACGATCTTCGCCGATGTCACGCGCCCGGCCGTTGGGCGGTGCGACATGTCAGAGCCTGCGAAGTCCACTCAGCACCCTCTCCAGCAGTTCAGTGCCCACCGCGTCGTTTGAATCATCCAAGATTGTCGGCTCGTGCACCGCAACCAGGCCGTCGGCGGCCATGTCGGCGATAAGAACCCGAGCCACTCCCAGCGGCAACTGCATCCGCGCCGCGATCTCCGCGAGCGACTGCAGCCGACCGTCACACAGCGCGGCGATGTATTGATGCTCCCGGCCCTGACCGCCATTGCCGTTCCCGGCGGTCCGACCGCGCACCGTCGTCTCGACGAGCGCCTCCAGAGCGATGTCGAGCCTCGGCCTGGTACGACCGCGAGTGACGGCGTACGGCCGCACCAGCGCGCCCGTCGGCTCGTCCCGTTCGACCATGATCGCCGCTCACCCCCCTCTCGTCCTGCCCGAGGCCCAAAAACCTGGAGTACGTCGTTGTTCCGTTGTCGTCGCACCGGTTGGCGTCACGCCAACCGGGTATCGCTAACTCAGCATCCCCGCCGCGGCCCGCGGCGATGGCGTCAACGCGTCACCCACCCGGTCGACGAGCAACGCCATCTCGTACCCCACCTGACCGACGTCGCAGCTGCGGGCGGCGAGCACCGCAAACGACGAGCCGTCCGAGATGGACATCAGGAACAGGAAACCATTGTCCATCTCGACAACCGTCTGCAGCACCGCCCCACCCTCGAAGCAGCGCGCCGCCCCCTGGGTGAGGCTGACCAGCCCGGACGCGATCGCGGCGAGCTGATCGGCCCGGTCCCGCGGGAGGTCCCGTGACGACGCCAGGAGCAGACCGTCCGCCGAGACGGCGATCGCGTGGGCGACGCCGGGCACACGATCGGCGAAGTTGGCCAACAGCCAACCGAGATCCTGCGTAGATGTCATCCTTCATGCTCCTTCTGGCCGCGTGCTGCCGCCGGGCCATCGGCCTGGGGGGATTGCTGCCCTGTCGGAGTCGCCTCCGGGTTGGTCAACTGCTCGTCCGAGGGATGCGTGCGGCCACGCTGCACCCCACGGTGGTACGCCGACAGCAGACCGCGAACCGCCTCCGGTGTACGGCGCTGCACCGAGGTCGTCGGCTTCTCCACACCTCCCGGCACCAACTGTGCCATCGGCGTCCGCTTGGGTAGCCCGGCCTGGGTCGTCTGGCCGCTCGTGGCGGGGGCCGACGTGGCCGCCATGGCCGCGCGCCAACCGGCGTCGGCCGCCGTCTGCCAGCCCTCGCCGCCCGGTCCGTCGCCGGGCCTGGCCGCACCGTTGCCGTAGCCGGCCCGACCGCCCTGGCCCTGTCCCGCCGACACGTTCGTCACCGGCGGGCCGTTCACCGGCGCGGGCGGGGCCTGTTCCGGCGCCGGGGCGGCGTCCACGGTGGCGACCTGGCTGGTCACCTGGTTCCGGGGCCCGGTCGCCTGCGGCGTCGGACCCGCATCCTCCGGGGTCCGCCTGGTCCGGAACCAGGCCGACTCCAGCTCCCGGAAGATCGGCAGCTCCATCGTCTCGTCCGCGAACTTCGGCCGGGTCGGTCCGGACGCCGGCTGCTCGGCCGGGGGCCGGGCCATCCGGGGCAGTTCGGTGGTCATGTCCAGCGCCGCGGCCAACCGCTCCGGCACGGGTGGCGCCGAGGCGTCCCGGTCGGGGGTGTTGACCGGCGGCCACGCCGGCGGAGCCGACGGCGGGGCGGGAGGCGGCGGTGGTGCCGACCGCGGCCCGCTCGGGGCGGGTGGCGGCGTGACCGTACGGGGCGGCCCCCCGAACGACGGGGCCGGCGGCCCCGGAAGCGGAGGCGGAGCGGAGACCGACGGCGGGGACGGGGCCGGCGGCAACGCGGCCGCGGGCGGCAACGCCGGGCCGGGGTCGGGCGAGCGGACCTCCGGCGTGCTCGGCAACTGCCGGGGGATGTTGAGCCCCGGCGAGCCGTCACCGTTGGTGACCGTCTCGCCCTGGTCCGTGGACCGCCGCTGCGGCAGTGGTTCGACGTCCTGCCCGTTGGGGGTCCGCGGGGTGAACGGGTCGCCCCCGTTCAGCCCGGCGCGGGCGCCGGTCAGGTCGGACCAGGCCGGCATGTTCCGGACCGGGGTGCTCGGGGTGGCGTGGCCACCGCCGTTCATCACCGAATCGAAGGGGCGGCCGATCGGCGGAGTGTCCCGGTCGGTGCCGCGCGGCGGCGGAGCGGTCGGACCGCTCTCCAGCGCGAGCGGGGCGCCGAAGGTCGGACGCTGCTGGGCCGGCGGCAGCGGCTGGGCGGGCGCCGCCGGCGCACCGGGGTGGGGCAGCCGGCCGGAGAGCGCCCGGGGGATCAGCACCGACGTCGGAAGCGTCACGTCGGCGACCGTGCCACGGTCGGAACCCGGGCGCAGTTCGACCTTCACCCCGTGCCGGGTGGCCAGCCGGGCGACCACGACCAGACCCATCATCCGGGAGACGGTCACGTCCACCATCGGCGGCGTGCCGAGCCGTTCGTTGAGGTCCGCAAGCTGGTCCGCGCTGATGCCGATGCCCCGGTCCTCGACGTAGAGCACCGCACGGTCACCCGTCCGCCGGGCCTCCACCATGACCTGCGAGTCCGGCGGCGAGAAGGCGGTGGCGTTGTCGAAGAGCTCGGCGACCAGGTGCACGAGGTCGTTGACGGCGTGCGCCTGGACCTCGATGTCGCGGTCGATGGTGCCGAACTCGATCCGGGTGTAGTGCTCCACCTCGGACTGCGCGGCGCGGAGCACGTCGATCAGGGCCGCCGGCTCCCGCTGCACGCGGGTGGAGTCGGCCCCCGCGAGCACCAGCAGGTTCTCGTCGTTGCGCCGCATCCGGGTGGCGAGGTGGTCGAGCTGGAACAGCTCGGCCAGCCGGTCCGGGTCCTCCTCGCCGCGCTCCAACCGGTCCAGGTGGCCGATCAGCCGGTCCACCAGGATCTGGGAACGGCGGGCCAGGTTGACGAACATCGTCGCGACCGAGGAACGCAGCGCGGCCTGCTCGGCGGCGGTCCGGACGGCCTCCAGGTGGACCGCGTTGAACGCCTCGGTCACCTGGCCGAACTCGTCCTTGCTGCGGACCGGCAGCGGCTCGGCGATCTGGTTGGCCACCTGCACCGGCGACATCTGCGCGGTCACCTGCGGGTCACGCAGCCGCGACACCGCGTGCGGCAGTCCGTACTGGGCGATGGAGAGCGCGCCGTGCCGGAGCTCCCGCAGCGAGCGGGCCATCGAACGGGCGACCAGGAAGGCGAAGAGGATCGCCAGCAGCAGCATGCTGAGCAGCAGGCTGGTCTCCAGGAGGACCTGGCGCTGCACGTCCGAGCGGAGCGTGTCGGCCTGGTCGAGCACGTCGCGGTCGAGCCTGACCTCCACCCGGCGAATCAGCTCGGCGTTGCCGACCATCGCGGCGTCCCAGTCGTCCGCGTCGAACGGCGCGTCCGCCATGTTGTCGTCCGTCTTGCCCCGGATCCAGCCGCTGTAGTTGTCGGCCTCGCGCTGCTCGGAACCGGCCACCGTCTGCTCGTAGAACTCGGCCTCGTCCCGGTTGGCCACCGTCTGGAAGCTCTGCAGCGCCTGCTGCTGACCGGTCTCGGTCGCGATGTAGTCGGTGAGCAGCACCGGGGTCAGCTTGCCGTCGATCAGCGCCCGGTGCACCACCACGCGGCGCATCGACAGGAACTCCTTGGCCCGCGCGGTCGCCGCCGCGGCGCGCATCCGCTCGCTGAGCGTGGTGTCGCCGGCGAGCTGCGACGCCGAGTCGCGGATGTCGAGCAGGTCGCTGATCAGACCCTCGTACGACTGGGCGGCGTCGGTCAGCTTGAGTTTGGCGTTGACCACCTGGCTGCGGATGCCGGGCAGGTCGGCCAGGCCCTGGTCGATCCGGTCGAGCAGGGAGTCGAAGTTGGCGGGCAGCCCCTCGAGCTGTGCCCGCCGGTCGGAGTACGGGCCCTTGGCGCCGTCGACGACCGGGTGCACCTTGTTGTAGGCGTCGAGGTACTTCTGCCGGTTCGTCGCGTTGCCGGGATCGGCCCCGAGCAGGAGTACGGCGCCGGCCCGCTCGTCCTGCAGGTCGTGCACCAGCTCGCCGGAGGCCTCGGAGAGGGTGGCCAGGGTGTGCGCGCGGTCGGCGCCGTCCAGCGTCTCCAGGTGGTCGATGAGCCCCGTCGTGCCGACCACCACGATGGCGATGGTCGGAGCGATCATGATGAGGCCCAGTTTGGACCAGATCGGCATGTCCCGGAGCCGACCGACCGGCCAGCGGAGACGCGACAGGAACGAATGGGTTGTCTTCGGCCGCTTGCTCACGTCACCGCCTTCCCGTCCAGCACCCTATCGATGGCCGAGGGCACCGCCGATCGACCGACCCGGACGGGTCGGACCTCCGAGATTCCATCACGACGCAACTCAAAGAGAAAGCCCAGGTTGTCCCCTGCCGGGGGCACGCCGGGATGTATCCGAGATTTGACAGCGATCTGTCTTTTTGCGGTCACGCAGAGTAGTCACACATCCTGTCCACGTTGTCCACTGCCCACCGGCTACCGAATCCGGGCAGTCGTCTCCCGCCTCGTACCGGGCTGACGGGACATTGCGGCCCGCGCCCTCCGCGCCGACGGGTGGAACTGTACGCTCCCGCGCCGCGCGGGCGCGGATCGCCTCCTCCACACCCGGATCGACCAGCGCCCACTGCCCGACTCGCCGCCGGCCTGCGATAGCGCCGATGCGATCACCTCGCCGCGGCGGTGGAAACCATTGCCCGACCGCTCCGGTCCGGCAAGGTCGAAGTGCCGGATTACGCGATCCGTGCGGACCGTCGAATGTCCGCCCGGTCCGCCGAACTGACCACTCCGGCATTTTTCCGAACCAAAGGGCCCTCCCGACATTTCTCCGTTCCGGGCAGAAGCCGGGAGCGGACCCGGGACCCCGTTCAGGGCAGGAGTTTGGCGTACGCCGGCTTGATCACCTCGTTGATGATGGCGAGCCGTTCGTCGAACGGGATGAAGGCGCTCTTCATCGCGTTGATCGTGAACCACTGCAACTCGGCCCAGCCGTAGCCGAACGCCTCCACCAGCAGGGCCATCTCCCGGGACATCGAGGTGCCGCTCATCAGCCGGTTGTCGGTGTTGACGGTGGCCCGGAAACGCAGGTCCCGCAGCAGTCCGATCGGATGCTCCGCGATCGACCGCACCGCGCCGGTCTGCACGTTGGACGACGGGCACAGTTCGAGCGGTATCCGCTTGTCCCGCACGTACGCGGCCAGCCGGCCGAGCACCGGGGTGGCACCGGTGGTGATGTCGTCGACGATCCGCACCCCGTGCCCGAGCCGGTCGGCGCCGCACCACTGGATCGCCTGCCAGATCGAGGGCAGTCCGAAGGCCTCTCCGGCATGGATGGTGAAGTGGAAGTTCTCCCGCTGCAGGTACTCGAAGGCGTCCAGGTGCCGGGTGGGCGGGAAGCCCGCCTCCGCACCGGCGATGTCGAACCCGACCACACCGCTGTCCCGGTGCCGTACGGCGAGTTCGGCGATCTCGTGCGACCGTGCCGCGTGCCGCATGGCGGTGAGCAGCGTGCCGACCCGGATCGGCCGGCCGGCCGCGGCGGCGGTCGCGGAACCCTCGGCGAAGCCGGCCAGCACCGCCTCCACCACCTCGTCGAGGTGGAGATCCCGCTCCAGATGCTGCTCCGGGGCGAACCGGACCTCCGCGTAGACCACGCCGTCGGCGGCCAGGTCGAGCGCGCACTCGGCGGCGACCCGGTGCAGCGCGTCGGCGGTCTGCATGACCGCCACGGTGTGCGCGAAGGTCTCCAGATACCGTTCCAGCGATCCGGAGTCGGCCGCGGCGACGAACCAGCGGCCGAGTTCCTCGGCATCCGTGGTCGGGAGCGGGTGCCCGACCGCGTCGGCCAGCTCGACCACCGTCGCCGGGCGCAGCCCGCCGTCCAGGTGGTCGTGCAGCAACGCCTTGGGCGCCTTGACGATTTCTTCGTATCCGATTGCCACCATGCACAGACATTAGTAGGCCGGCCGGACGGGGTCGCGCCGCAGGTCGCAGGCGTGGCGGGGGCGCGCCGGCGCACCGGTCGGCGGCCGTATGGTGGCCCGGTGCCCCCCGAGATCCTGCGCTGGCTGCGCTGCCCGGTCTGCGGTCAACCGCTGGTCGCGGTCCCGGCCACCAACGACCCGGCGGCCGCCGCCGGCGAGGCCGGGCCGGCGCCCCGGACGGCGGCGCTGCGCTGCCCGCAGCGGCACACCTTCGACGTCGCCCGGCAGGGGTACGTCAACCTGACGGCGGGCCGGACGCCGCACTCCGGGGACAGCGCGGAGATGGTCGCCGCCCGGGACGAGTTCCTCACCGCCGGCCACTACGACCTGATCTCCACCGCACTCGCCGAACTGGCCGGGCGGCTGGCCCCGCCGCCGGGGACCTCGCCGGGGTACCCCGGGCTGGTGGTCGACGCCGGCGCCGGCACCGGCCAGCACCTCGGCGCGGTTCTCGACGCCCTGCCGTCCGCCACCGGCCTGGCCCTGGACGTGTCGAAGCCGGCGCTGCGCCGGGCGGCCCGTGCGCACCCCCGGCTGGGGGCCGCACTCTGCGACACCTGGCGCCGGCTGCCGCTCGCCGACGACTCGGTGGGCCTGCTGCTCAACGTCTTCGCGCCGCGCAACGGTCCGGAGTTCCACCGGGTACTGCGCCCGGACGGGGTGCTGCTGGTGGTCACCCCGACGGCCGAGCACCTCGGCGAACTGGTCGACCGGCTCGACCTGCTGCGGGTCGACCCCGACAAGGAGGAGCGGCTCGCCGAGGGGCTGGCCGGGTACTTCGCGCCGGTCGCGGCGATGCCGCGGCGGCGCACGCTGTCGCTGCGCCGGGAGGAGGTACGCACCCTGGTCGGAATGGGACCGAGCGCCTGGCACACCGAGCCGGCCCGCCTCGACGAGCGTATCGCCGGGCTGCCCGACCCGGTACGGGTGACCGCCTCGGTACGCATCGCCGGGTACCGGCCGCGCTGAGCCGGACCGGGTTCCGGAAAGCGGGGCACGGACACCCGCACGGGCACCCGTCGCGCCGGGGGCCGTGGAATGATCTTCGGCATGCGAGGCAGCCGGCTGGTGACGACGACGATGGTGGCGGTCCTGCTCGGCGCCGCCGCGCTGGCGCCCGCGCCGGCAGCCGCAGTACCCGCCCGGGACGTGGTCCGCACCGACCGGGGTCTGGTCCGCGGCACCGTCGGCGCCGACGTGCGCAGCTTCGACGGCATCCCGTACGCGGCACCGCCGACCGGCGAGTCACGGTGGCGGGCGCCGCGCCCGGCCGCGCCCTGGTCCGGGATCCGGGACGCGACGAGGCCGGGCAGCCCGTGCCCGCAGCACCCCGACCCGGTCGTCGGATCGCCGGCCAGCGTGGACGAGGACTGCCTCCATCTCAACGTGACCACCCCGCTGCGCCGGTCGACCCGGCCGCGTCCGGTCCTGGTCTGGCTGCACGGCGGCGGGCTGCGCAACGGCGCCGGCAGCGAGTTCGACGTACGCCGTCTCGCCGTCACCGGGGACGCGGTCGTGGTGACCGTCAACTACCGGCTCGGCATCCTCGGCTTCCTCGGCTATCCGGGGCTGGCCGACTCGGGCACCTTCGGCCTACAGGACCAGCAGGCCGCGCTGCGCTGGGTCCGCCGCAACGCCGCGTTCTTCGGCGGCGACCCGCGCAACGTCACCCTCTTCGGCGAGTCGGCCGGCGCGGACGGGGTCTGCGCCCAGCTGGCCTCGCCGACCGCCGCCGGCCTCTTCCACCGGGCCATCCTGCAGAGCGGCTCCTGCTCGACGGCGAACCCGGTCGCCGTCATCCTGCCGGTGCTCGGCGCGGAGTTGGACACCTGGAAGCCGCGTACCCTGGCGGAGTCGCTCGGCTCGGCGGCGGCCGGGTCGATCGGCTGCGCCGACCTCGACTGCCTGCGCGGCCGCGACGTCGCCGACCTGCTGGCGATCGCCGATGTCTACTGGAGCCCGGCCTTCGACACCCCGCTGCTGCCGCTGCACCCGGCCGAGGCGCTGCGGGCGGGCCGGTTCAACCGGGTGCCGGTGCTGGCCGGCCACACCCGGGACGAGGGCCGCTTCTTCGTCGCCACCTTCTTCCCCGACTCCATCGACGAGCCGACCTACCAGTGGCTGCTCGGCAGCGCCTTCGGCGACCGGGCCGCCGAGGTCGCCGCGCGGTACGCGGAAGCGGGCTCGCCGAGCCTGGCCTGGGCCGCGATCATCACCGACCGGGCGTACGTCTGCCCGAGCGCGGCCAGCGGTCGGCACATCGCCGAGCGGGTGCCGTACTACCGGTACGAGTTCGCCGACCGTACGGCGCCGCAGATCTTCGCCCTGCCGCAACCGCCGCCGTACCCGATGGGCGCGTACCACGGCGCCGAGCTGCCCTACCTGCACGACCTGCGCGTCCGGCCGGTCACGCTGAACCCGGCGCAGCAGCGGCTCTCCGAGCGGATGATCGGGTACTGGACGCGCTTCGCCGCCACCGGCGACCCGAACGGCCGGGGCCTGCCGCACTGGTCCCGGCACGCCGCGCAGTCCCTCGGGCCCGACGCGGTGGGGCCGGTGGACCTCGACGCCGAGCACCACTGCGACCTCTGGGCCAGCGCGGACGCCTGACCCGACCGGTCAGGTGGAGAGATCCACCTCTTCCCAGCCGGGCGGCGGGTCGTGGTACGGGCCCCGGAAGACGACCGCCCACTCCAACGCCCACCGGCGCTGGCCGATCGCGTTGCTGTCGATCATGCCGGGCAGGCGCCGGCCCTCCCGTTCCGCCTCCAGGTAGGCCCAGTCGAGGCAGTAGTAGAAGTCGAGCACGGCGGCGGCCTCGGCGGCGTCCCGGGGCGCGGCGAGGGTGCGCGACCGCCACTGGGTGAAGGTCTCCCCGGCGGTCAGGTGGGGCAGCCGCTCCATGAGCCGTTCGTCGGTCGCCGCCATCGGGTCCAGGTGCCGGCTCAGCCCGAGCAGCCAGGCCAGCGCGAAGACCGCGTCGTGGTGCAGGACGAAGGAGCGGTGGTCGCCCCGGCTGCCCATCACGAACTGCCACTCCGGCGGGGTCACCGCCTCGACCAGGTGTGAGCCGAGCAGCCAGCTCATGCCCACCTCGGGCGGCATGCCGAAACAGCGGGCCAGCACCAGGTGCAGTACGGCGATCCGCGCCTCCAGTTCGGCGGTCGGCCGCAGCTCGACCTCGTCGCCCGGCTCCCACACCAGGGGAAACTGGGCCGGCGGCAGCGGCAGCCGCAGCCGGCGCATCTCCTCCACGTTGGCGGCGCGGACCGTCTGAGGGTCCGGAGCGGGTACGGTCACAGCTCAGCTTCCCGTCGCGTCGGAGTCGCCCCGGGCGCGGGGCGCCCACGACACCGGATGCCGTGGCGGATCCACCCGACCCGGCACCCGTGGTTCCCCCCGGCGAGGCAGGATAGCGGCTCGCGGGCGGCGGCACCATCGCCCCGGTGCGGCGCGTCGGGTCACCAGCCGCCGGCCGCGCTCCGGCTAGCCGATCCGGCCGATGACCAGCGGCGGCACGGCCGGCGGGTCGGGCGAGACGGACACCGCCGCCTCGGCGGTCGCCCGGGCCGCCGCAATCCGCCCGGCGTCGTCGGCCCGCAGCTCGTAGAGGGCGTCTCCGGCGCGTACCCGGTCGCCCGGCCGGCGGCGCAGCACCACACCGGCCGCCGCGCTCACCGGGTCCTCCTTGCGGGCCCGGCCGGCGCCGAGCCGCCACGCCGCCAGGCCGATCCCGTACGCGTCGACGGCCGCCAGGTAGCCGTCCCGGTCGGCCCGGACGATCTCGACCTCCGGGGCGACGGGTGCCGGGGCGTCCGGGTCACCGCCCTGCGCGGCGACCATGGCCCGCCAGACGTCCATGGCGCGGCCGTCGGAGAGCGCCCGTGCCGGGTCGGCGTCGGGCAACCCGGCGGCGTCGAGCATCTCCCGGGCCAGCGCGAGGGTCAGCTCGACGATGTCGGCCGGTCCCCCGCCGGCGAGCACCTCGACCGACTCGGTGACCTCGACCGCGTTGCCGACGGCCAGCCCGAGCGGCGTCGACATGTCGGTGAGCAGGGCGACCGTGCGTACGCCGTGCGCGCCGCCCAGCTCGACCATGGTGTGGGCCAGTTCCCGGGCGTCCTCGGGCGACTTCATGAACGCGCCGGAGCCGACCTTGACGTCGAGGACCAGCGCGCCGGTACCCTCGGCGATCTTCTTGCTCATGATCGAGCTGGCGATCAGCGGGATGGCCTCGACAGTGCCGGTGACGTCGCGCAGCGCGTAGAGCTTCCGGTCGGCCGGGGCGAGCCGCTCGCCGGCCGCGCAGATCACCGCGCCGAGCTTCGCCAGCTGCGCGACGAACTCGTCGTTGCTCAGCGTCGCCCGCCAGCCGGGGATCGACTCCAGCTTGTCCAGGGTGCCCCCGGTGTGCCCGAGGCCGCGGCCGGAGAGCTGCGGTACGGCGGCGCCGCAGGCCGCCACCAGCGGGGTGAGCGGCAGTGTGATCTTGTCGCCGACGCCGCCGGTGGAGTGCTTGTCCACGGTCGGCCGGGATATCCCGGAGAGGTCCAGCCGCTCCCCGCTGGCGATCATCGCGGCGGTCCACCGGGCGACCTCGGCCGGCCGCATCCCGCGCAGCAGGATCGCCATGGCCAGCGCCGACATCTGCTCGTCGGCGACCACGCCCCGGGTGTAGGCGTCGACCACCCAGTCGATCTGCTCGTCGGAGAGCACCCCGCCGTCCCGCTTGGTCCGGATCACGTCGACCGCGGCGAACCCACTCACAGACAGTTCCTCTTCCTCGTGGTCGACTTCCTCGTGGTCGACTTCCTCGTGGTCGACCCGGTCCCGTGCCCGGCACCCACCCGGGCGCCGATCTCAGCCACCCCAGCGGGCCGGGATCTCGGCCGGCGGCTCGGCCTCGCCGGCCCAGAACATCGCACCGTCCGCGTCGACCACCACGACCCGGGGCGTACGCGCCTGCGCCCAGATCACCGCGTCGGCGACGTCCGCCCAGGTCGGCGCCTCCTCCAGTACGCCGGTCGGCGCGTCGGAGGCGTCGCCGGCGGCCCGCTCCCAGTAGCCCGTCCAGACCCGCTGGCCGCCGGAGACGTCCGGATGCAGGAAGACGGTGCCCCGGCCCCGCCACGCGGCCAGCGCCTCCGGCACCGCCGGCACCTGCCGGGACCCGGCGATCGCCTCCAGGTCCTGCACGCCGAAGGCGTGCGGCAGCAGCTCGGCCATCCGCAGCGGGGCGGGCTCCGCCTCGACCAGGCAGTCCGGCCCGCCGTGCTCCCAGAGCAGTTGCCGGCACCGGCCGCAGGGCATCAGCGGCTCACCGGTGGCGCCGACGCAGGAGAGCGCGACCAGCTTTCCCCCGCCGGAGGCGTGCAGCGCGGAGACCACCCCGCACTCGGCGCAGAGCGTCACGCCGTACGCGGCGTTCTCCACGTTGCAGCCGACCACGATCCGTCCGTCGTCGACCAGCGCCGCCGCCCCGACCGGAAAGTTCGAGTACGGCGCGTACGCGTGCCGCATCACGTCGGTGGCGGCGGCCCGCAGCCGCGCCCAGTCAATCTCCATCGTCACGTCCCCCATCCTGCACGTTCGCAGGTCAGCCCTTGATGTAGGGCTTGCCGTCGGCGGCCGGTGCCCGCACCTTGCCGACCAGGCCGGCCACGGCCAGCAGCGTGGCGAGGTACGGCAGCATCGCCAGGAACTCACTGGGGATGCTGCTGTCGATCGCGCCGAGGTAGGTGCCGAGCTGGTCGGCGAAGCCGAAGAAGAGCGCGGCCAGCAGCGCACCCGTGGGACTCCACCGTCCGAAGATCAGCGCGGCGAGGGCGATGAAGCCCTTTCCGCCGATCATGTTCTTGCTGAAGGTGTAGAGCGCGAGGGTGTAGGAGGCGCCGCCGACCCCGGCGACCATGCCGGCGAGCAGCACGTTGCGGTAGCGCAGCGCCAGCACCTTCACCCCGAGGGTGTCGGCGGCGGTCGGGTGCTCCCCGACCGACCGGGTCCGCAGCCCCCACCGGGTCCGGTACAGCGCGACGTGGATCACGAGCACCAGCAGCAGCGCCAGGTAGAGGAAGATGTTCCCCCGGAACAGCGCCGGGCCGAGCACCGGGATGTCGCTCAGCACCGGGATCGGCCACGACTCGAACCGGGGCGGCTGGTTGTACCGCTCGGCGTTCGTCTGCATCAGCCGCTCGTAGAGGAAGCCGGTCAGGCCGAGCGCGAGCAGGTTGAGCACGATGCCCATCACGACCTGGTCGACCAGGTAGCGGATGGTGAAGACCGCCAGCAGCAGCGAGATGAACGCCCCGCCGAGGGCGGCGGCGACCAGCCCGATCCAGGCGCTCGCGGCGAGCGTGCCGACCAGCGCGCCGCAGAACGCGCCCATCAGCAGTTGTCCCTCGATCGCCACGTTGACCACGCCGGAGCGCTCGCAGAGCACCCCGGCGAGGGCGCCGAAGATCAGCGGCAGGGCCAGGATGAACGTGCCCCGGACGATGTTGACCAGCGGCATGAAGTTCTGACCGGGCGGTGCCGCCGAGACCTGCCAGCAGAGGAAGGAGAGCACCACGCCGAGCACGGCGACGCCGAGGAGCGGGGTGAACCACCGCTTCGGCAGCCCGGCCAGCAGCGCCCCGCCGGCCGCCGCGGCGATCAGGCCGAAGAGCACCGCGCCGACGGTGCCGTTGACCGCCACGGCCGCGCCGCCCGCGTCCTCGCTGAGCGTGAACCGCGCGTCCTGGCCGGTGGCGAGCGCCCCGAAGAGCACCGCCGCGACCAGCCCGAGCAGCAGCGCGCCGAGGCCGATCTTCCGGTCGCGGGTCCAGAAACCCTGCCGTACGGCGACGGCGACGTCCTCGACGACCATCGTGGACATGGGTGGTGTCACCAGCCCTTCGCGAGGCTCGTCTGCAACCGGGCGGCCCGGGCGGCCCGGAGCCGGAAGATCGCCTTCACCAGGGCCGGCGCGGCGATGAAGATGACGATCATCGCTTGCAGCACGGTGACCAGTTCCAGCGAGATGCTGGCGTACGACTGCATCCGGTTGCCGCCGGCCTGCAACGCGCCGAAGAGCAGCGCGGCCAGCGCCACCCCCCAGGGCTTCACCCGGCCCAGCAGTGCCACCAGGATGCCGTCGAAGCCGATCTGGGCGATCACCAGCGGGGTGAGCGCGGTGGCGGTGGTACCGATCACCATGTTGGCGCCGCCGAGTCCGGAGAGCGCGCCCGCGAGCACCATCACCAGCACGTACGTCCGGCCGACGCTGATCCCGGCGGTGCGGGCCGCGTCCGGGTTGGCGCCGACCGCGCGCAGCTCGAAGCCGAAGGTGGAGCGGTTGAGCAGCCAGGCGACGCCCCAGGTGGCCGCCACGGCGAGCACGATGCCGAGATGCACCCGCAGGTCGCCGCCGAGCAGCCGGGGCAACTGGGCCGAGCCGTCGACGGGGCGGCTGATCGCGTCGGTGCGCGCCGGGTCGTGCACCCCCTTCTGCACGATGATCCAGGCCAGGAAGGAGATCGAGACGTAGTTGAGCATGATCGTGGTGATCACCTCGTGGGCGCCGGTGCGGGCCTTGAGGAAACCGGGGACGAAGCCCCAGACCGCGCCGCCGAGCGCGCCGGCGAGCAGCGCGACGATCAGGTGCACCACCGGGGGCAGCGGCAGCAGGAAGCCGGCCAGCGCGGCCAGGATCACCCCGAGGGTGGCCTGGCCCTGCGCACCGATGTTGAACAGGCCGCCCCGGAAGGCCACCGAGACCGCCAGGCCGGTGAAGACCAGCGGGGCGGTGTACGTCAGCGTCTCGGAGATCGGCGCGAAGACCGGCTGCCAGCCGTTCGTCCCGTTGAGCCAGCCGCTCACCGCCGCCGGGTCGACCACCGCGCCCTTGAACAGGTTGGCGTACGCGTCGCTGACCACCGCCCAACTGGCGCTGAGCGCGTCGGAGGGCCGGGCGGTGATGTAGCCGTACGTGGCCAGCACGTCCGGGTCGGAGACGATGATCAGCACGGCGCCGATGAACATCGCCAGCACGACGGCGAGCACGGTCACCGTCACGGTGTTCGCCGCCCAGAGGCTCTGGGTGAAGAGCCGGAGCAGCAGCGGGCCGCCACCGGCGTCGGTCAGCGCCGCCCGCCCGTCGCCGGCCCCGCCCGTACCCTCGGCGGTCGCGCCGCCGGTGCTCGCGCCCTCGGCCGCGCCGGTCCCGCCGGTGGCGGTGATGCCGGCCTTGACCGCGCCCGCCTCGACCAGCTCACGGGCCGGCGTCTCGTCCGGGGCCGAGCCGCCGGGCCGGTTCACGTCGCTCATCGGAGTACCTCATCGCCAGGGTCAGCAGGGGACGCCGCCGGCCCGGTCGCCGCCGGCGCCGCCGTGGCGGCGGCGTCCGGCGCGGTGATGCCGGCCATCAGCAGGCCGATCTCCTCGCGCGGGGTGTCCGGGCCGACGATGCCGAGGATCCGGCCGCGGTACATCACGGCGATCCGGTCGGCGAGCCCGATCACCTCGTCCAGCTCGGAGGAGACCAGCAGTACGGCGGTGCCGATGTCCCGCTCGTGGATGATCCGGCGGTGGATGAACTCGATCGACCCGACGTCCACGCCCCGGGTGGGCTGGGCGGCCACGAAGAGCTTCAGTGGCCGGGACATCTCCCGGGCGATGATCACCTTCTGCTGGTTGCCGCCGGAGAGCGTGCCGACGGCCGCCTCCGCCGACGGGGTACGGACGTCGAACTGGGCGATCCGCTCCCGCGCGGAGGCGGCGATCGCGTCCGGGCGCAGCGCCAGGCCGGAGCCGAACGGCGGCTGGTCGTAGATGTCCAGGACCAGGTTCTCCGCGACGCTGAACTCCTTGACCAGCCCGTCGACGCTGCGGTCCTCGGGGACGTACCCGACGCCGGCCCGCAGCACCCGCTTGGTCGACCAGCCGTCGATCCGCCGGCCGCCCAGGCTCACCGATCCGCTGAGCACCGGGCGCAGGCCCATCAACGCCTCGATCAGCTCGGTCTGGCCGTTGCCCTGCACCCCGGCGACGCCGAGCACCTCGCCGGCCCGCACCGTGAGGTCGACGCCGTCGACCGCGCGGATCGAGCGCTCGTCGTCGACGACCAGGCCCTCGATCTCCAGTACCGGCTCGCCGGGCTCGGCGGGCTCCTTCTCGACCAGCAGGTTCACCGTGCGGCCGACCATCAGTGCGGCCAGCTCGTCCTCGCTCGCCCGCGGGTCGGCCGTACCGACGGTCCGGCCCCGGCGGATCACCGTGATCCGGTCGGCGATGGCCTTTACTTCCTTGAGCTTGTGGGTGATGAAGACGATCGACTTGCCGGACTCCTTGAGCGACCGCATCACCGCGAGGAGTTCCTCGGTCTCCTGCGGCGTCAGCACGGCGGTCGGTTCGTCGAGGATCAGCAGGTCCACGTCCCTGGTGAGCGCCTTGACGATCTCGACCCGCTGCTGCACGCCGACCGGCAGGTCCTCGATCACCGCGTCCGGGTCGACCCGCAGGTTGTACCGGTCGGAAACCTCGGCCACCTCGCGGCGGGCCCGCCGCCGGTCGAGGAAGCCGGCGATGCCGCCGCGGACCTGCTCGGCGCCGAGCATGACGTTCTCGGCCACGGTGAAGACCGGGACCAGCATGAAGTGCTGGTGCACCATGCCGATGCCGGCCGCGATGGCGTCGCCGGGGCCCTTGGGCCGCAGCGGCGCGCCGTCGACCAGGATCTCGCCCTCGTCGGGCTGGAGCAGGCCGTACAGCACGTTCATCAGGGTCGACTTGCCCGCGCCGTTCTCACCGAGCAGCGCGTGGATCTCTCCGGGCTCCACCGTCAGGTCGATGTGGTCGTTGGCGACCAGGTCACCGAACCGCTTGGTGATGCCGCGCAGTTCGAGTCTCAGCGCAACCTCCTGGGGTGCGGGCGGATGGTGCAGCCTAGCCGCTGCTCCACCGGGTCGACACGGTGATCATTCGCGGAGCGCTCCGGCCGGTGCCGGCCGGGTGTGGACCGGCCGCCCCGACCGGCGTGGGAGCGGACTCCCGCGAGGGTCGGGGCGGCCGGATCGTCCGGATCCGTCACCGGTCCGGCCGGCCGTCCCGAACGGGGTGTCGGGGCGACCGGCGGGGTGTCACTTCGGCTGGGCCGCGGAGGTGACCGTGACCGTACCGGCGGCGATGTCGGCCTTGAGCTTGTCGACCTCGGCCTTCAGCTCCGCCGGCACCTTGCTGTCGAACTCGTGGTACGGCGCCAGCGAGACGCCGTTGTTGGCCAGGGTGCCCAGGTAGCCCGGGTCGTGGGCCAGCTTCTCGCCCTTGGCCGCGGTCTCCACGGCGTCCCGGACCGCGTCCGAGATGTTCTTGACCACGGTGGTGACCAGGGCGGAGCAGTTCGGGGTGCTCTCGCACCCGTCGGTGTCCACCCAGATCGCCGAGTACTTGCCGCCCGAGGCCTGGGCGGCGGCCGTGGTGCCGAGGCCGGCACCGCCGGCGACCGGCATGATGATGTCGGCGCCCTGGGCGACGAGGGCGTCGCTGACCTTC
Source organism: Plantactinospora sp. CA-290183 (assembly GCF_050936375.1). Taxonomy (NCBI): domain Bacteria; kingdom Bacillati; phylum Actinomycetota; class Actinomycetes; order Micromonosporales; family Micromonosporaceae; genus Plantactinospora; species Plantactinospora sp. CA-290183. The sequence continues at coordinate 154,805 of NZ_JBNJMX010000007.1, forward strand.
TTGCCCTCGTCCTGCTTGACGAAGCTGTTGGTGAACGAGCCGTTCTGGGTGGTCTTGTTCCAGCCCAGGGCCTGGACGTTCTTGCCCTTGGTCTGGTTGTAGTGGGCCACGCCGTCGACGAAGCCGTCCATGAAGATGGTCACCGGCGGGATCTTCTCCCCGCCGTACGTGGCGACCTTGCCGCTCTTGCTCATCCCGGCGGCCAGGTAGCCGGCCTGGAAGGCCGCCTGCGCGGTGTCGAACTGCATCGGGAAGACGTTGGCCTCGAGGAGCTTCGCGTCCACGATGCCGAACTGCTGGTCCGGGTGCGCCTTCGCGATCTTCGAGGTGGCCCCGCTCATCAGGCCGCCGACGGCCAGGATGAAGTCGCACTTCTGGTTGACGTACTGGGTCAGGTTCGGCTCGTAGTCGGCTTCCGCCTTCGACGAGGTGTTCTTGATTTCGATGTTGGGGTTCGCCGCCTTGGCCGCCTCCAGGCCCTTCCAGGCCGAGGTGTTGAACGACTTGTCGTCGATCCCACCGACGTCGGTCACCATGCACGCGGAGTATGTGTCGGCAGCGGTGCCGCCGCCCTCGTTGGTTTCCTCCGGCGCCTCGCCACACGCGGCGGCCGCGCTCAGCGCGAGTCCACCCACCGCGAATACCGAGACGATCCGCATCCCACGCACAGAGCGCAAGACGGTCTCCTTCCCATTGCACACCGCCCACCGCGGTGGCAGCCCTAAGCCGGCCTGCGCCTTGCCGCCGGCGTCCCACGTTACGGACGGGAGCGTACGCCCGCGCCTGTCCACCGGCCGACAATCGTGCCTGACCGTTGAACGCCCGTTACCGTTACGTAACTTCGGGGTGCGCGACATCACTCCGGGGCCCGCCCGATGCCGGACCCGGATCCACGAGACGTCCTTTTTAACCTTTTCGCAGCTCAGCCGGGGGGCAGCCGGCAGCGACGAAGATCCGGCGGCCACCGGACGGCGACCCGCGCACCGGCAAGCCGGCGGCCCCGGTGCCCCGGCGGTGGCCGGAATCGGCCACCGGCGCGGGGCGGGGCGCCGGGCCGGCGGCGCGGTTACCGCCAGAAGACCGCGACGGCCGCGTTGACCAGGGTCAGTCCGACGATCGCCAGGAAGTGACCCCGGTTGACCTCCTCGCGCTTGCGGGAGAAGAAGACCATCACGAAGATCAGCAACCCGATCACCAGTTTGGTGGCCAGCTTGGCCGGGGCGGGCTCGTCGCCGTCGCGCAGCGGCGCGGAGAGCCCGATCCCGGTCAGGACCTGGATGACCGCGCCCCAGAGCATGGCGGGGTTGATCCGGATCCGGCCGGAGAGGTACTGCGTCACGGCACCGCCGAGCAGCAGCGCGAAGCCGAGGAGGTGGACGTAGAGGAGTATCAGCCGCAGAGGTTCCACGGCGGACATCCTGCCGCATGCGGCGACGTGCGGCGCGCCCCCGGGCGGCCGGAGCGGTCCCCGGCACGCCCGCGGTCAGCCGCGGCTGGCCGCCAGCCCCGCCTGGCCGGGCGCGGCGGCCGGGTCCGGCACGGCGTCCGGGGCGAGCGCGGGCCGGGCCCGGCCGACCCCGACCAGCAGCAGGCCGACCAGGGCGTAGCCGGTGTCTCGGGACTCCTCTGAAACGAATGCTCGTTCTTATATGAGGGTCCTCCCGGCCGGTGCCGGCGTACTCCCGCTCGCCATCCAGGTCTGGGCGGAATCGCTGCGCGACCCGGCCCTCGCCGCGTTCGTCGGAGGGATGTACAGCAACTTCCGCTCCCAGTTCGTCACCGTCGCCCGGCGGGCGCAACAGGCGGGCCAGTTGCCGGCCGACGCCGACCCCGAGGCGGTCGGCGTGGTCCTCTATGGACTGGTCCCGGGCTACTTCACGCAGCGCATCCTCGCCGCCGGCCCGGACCGGAAGACCTACCTCGCCGGCGTACGGACGCTCCTGCACGGCGGCCCGGGAACCGCCGGGTGACCCGGGTACGCCCCGGCGGCGGGCGCGCCGAGGGCGCCTGATCTTCCGCGCCTCCGCCCGGGCGGGCTACCATCGCCGGCGAACCCGAGGTCGTCCACCTCGGCCGGAAAGCCCTGGCTGTGCCGCTACAGACCGGCGGCGGACAGGAGTCATCCCGTGGTGTTGGCCAGCAGCGAGAACCGGCGCGGGCCCTGGCTCGTGGTCGCACTCGTCGAGGTCGTCGCGGTGGCGCTCGCCGGGCTCGGCGGGATCGCGCTGAACAGCCTGGACCCGGCGGAGGAGACACCGAGCCCGCAGACGCGGGTGGTGGCCACCACGCCCGCACCCAGCCCGCCGGCCGGCACGGCGCCGGTCGTCGTACCGGGCCGCCCCGGCGAGTCGGCCCAGGTGCTCCCCCCGGACCAGCTTCCCCAGGCGTCCGGCCCGACCTACAACTCCGCCGACGTCCGCTTCGCGCTGATGATGATCCCGCACCACGGCCAGGCGCTGGAGATGACCCGGCTGGTGCCCGAGCGGGCCGGCAGCGCCGGGGTGATCGCGGTGGCCGACCGGATCAGGGCCAGTCAGCAGCCGGAGGTCGAAATCTTCAACAGCTGGCTGCGGGACCGGGGGCTGGCCACCGATCCGGACCGGCCCTCCGGGCACGACCACGGTGTCATGCACGGCATGCAGTCGCCCGAGGCGATCAGCGGGCTCACCGCGGCGACCGGCACCGCCTTCGACCGGATGTTCATCCAGATGATGACGGCGCACCACCAGGGAGCCATCCAGATGGCCCAGGAGGTGCTGGTCAACGGCATCGACCGGCAGCTGCGCGAACTCGCCCGGAACATCGCCTTCGAGCAGGCGGTGGAGATCGACCGGATGCGGGACGTCCTCGCCAACGAGCCGCGCTGAGACTCAGCCCTTGGTGCCGCCGGCGGTCAGCCCGGCGACGAGGTGCCGCTGGGCGAAGAAGAAGACCACGCCGGCCGGGATGGTCACCAGGACCGCCGCCGCGGTGAGGTACTCCCACTGTGGATTGAACTGCGGGACGAACTGCTGGAGCCCGTACGCGAGGGTGAAGTTGCGGTCCTCCTGGATGAAGGCGGAGGCGTACGCCACCTCCGCCCAGGCGGTGAGGAAGGTGTAGAAGGCGGTCACCGCCAGGCCGGGGCGGGCCAGCGGCAGGATGATCCGCCAGAAGGTCTGGAACGGGCCGCAGCCGTCGATCGCCGCGGCCTCGTCCAGCGCGGTGGGGATGGTGTCGAAGTACCCCTTCAACATCCAGGCGCAGAACGGCACCGCGATGGTGAGGTAGGCGACGACCAGGGCGGCGAGGGTGTTGATCAGACCGAGCCGGGCCATGATCGTGTAGATCGGCACGATCAGGATCGCCACCGGGAACATCTGGGTCACCAGGAAGACCAGCATGAGCTGCCGCCGGCCCGGGAAGTTGAACCGGGAGAGCGCGTAGCCGGTGGTCGCCGAGATGAAGATCCCGATCAGCATGGTGAAGGCGGCGACCAGCGCCGAGTTGAGCAGCCAGCGCGGGAAGCTGCTCTCCCCGAGCACGTACGCGTAGTTGGCCAGGGTCGGGTCCTGGACCAGGCTGAGTTCGGTGCTCTGCACGGCGTACCCGGGTTTGAACGAGGAGAGCAGCACCCAGCCGATCGGGACGATCGCGATCAGCGAGGCGGTGATCAGGGTGCCGTGCAACAGGATGGAGGCGAGCGGGCCGCGCCGGCCCCGGCGCGCACCCCCACCCGCGCCGCCCCGGGCCCGGGTCGTCGCCGGGCCGACCAGCCCGGTGGCGCCGCTGACGATCTCGGTCATGTCACCACACCTCGCCGTGCTTGCGGAGGGACCGCCGGTAGAAGAGCGCGAAGATCAACAGGATCGACAGGATGAGTACGCCGTACGTCGAGGCGAGGGAGTAGTTGCGCAGGCCCTCGAAGGCCGCCCGGTAGGCACCGGTCACCAGGATCTCGGTCTGTCCGGCGGGCTGCCCCTCGGTGACCAGGAAGATCACCGGGAACATGTTGAACGTCCAGATGGTGCCGAGCAGGACCACCGTCATGCTGACCGGCCGCAGCCCCGGCAGGGTGATGTTGACGAACCGCTGCCACGGTGAGGCGCCGTCGATCTCGGCAGCCTCGTAGAGCTCGCCGGGGATCGCCTGCATCCCGCCGAGCAGCGCCACCATCATGAACGGCACGCCGAGCCAGATGTTGGTCAGCACCGCGGTCAACAGCGAGGTCCAGCGGTCGGCGAACCAGGCGACCGGGTCGATGCCGGCCGCCGCCAGCAGCGCGTTGACCAGGCCGAACCGCTCGTTGAACATGAACTTCCAGGCGAACGCGCTGACGAACGCGGGCACCGCCCAGGGCAGGATCAGCAGGATCCGGTAGAGGCTCCGCGCCCGCATCGGACGGTTGAGCATGACGGCCAGGCCGAGGCCGAGGCCGTAGTGGAAGACCACGCAGACCACGGTCCAGAGCAGGGTGGTCCCGGTCCACTGCCAGAACTCGCCGACCTCGCCGCCGAGCACCCGTACGTAGTTGTCGATCCCGACGAACTCCCAGCGGTTCGGGTTCGCCCGGCACAGCTCGGCACCGGTGATCGACCTCGTGCAGATCTCGGCCGCCTGGTTGGCCTCGGTCATGTTGGTGAACGAGAGGTACACCCCGCGCACCAGCGGATAGAAGATCAGTACGGCGAGCACCACGACGACGGGCAGCACCATCGCCCAGGCGTACCAGTGCCGGTCCCAGCCGCGGCGCAGCCGCGACGGAGGGCGTACCTCGGACTCGGGTGGGGTGGCCGGGGCGGCGGAACCGGCTATCACAGTGGTCATGACTGCGCTCCAGGAGGTGACCGGCGGGGCTCGGCTCTCCTCCGGTCGCGGCGGGCGCCGCGACCGGAGGTCGGCCGCGGGGTCAGGAGTTGTAGCCGGGTACGACCTCGGCCTTGTACTTCGCCGCGACCGTGTCGAGCGCCGCCTTCGGGTCCTTGCCCTGGATCAGCACCTCGGTCGCCATCTGGTCCAGTGGACCGAAGAACTGGCCGCCCTCGGGGATCCACGGCCGCGCCACCGCGCCGTCCAGCACCGGCTTGAACGCCGAGATCATCGGGTTGGCCTTGACCGAGGCGACCTCGTACGCCGAGGCGCGGGTCGGCAGCAGGCCCAGCCGGTCGGCGAGGAACGCCTGCGACTCGGCCGAGCTCATGAACTTCACGAACGCGACCGCGGCCTCGACCTTCTCCTGCGGCATCCCGGACCAGACCACGTAGTTGTGCCCGCCGACCGGGGTGCCGGCCTTCGCCGAGCCGCCCGGCACCGGCGCCACGCCCAGGTTCTGCACACCGCCGAAGGCGGGCGCGTTCTTGATGTTGTTGACCTCCCAGGGCCCGTTGATGACCATGGCGACCTTCTTCTCCTTGAAGAGGGTCATCATGGTCCCGTACGAGTCGTTGGCCGACGGCTTGACCGCCGCGCCGCTGCGTACCAGGTCCCGGGCCACCGAGATGCCGGCGACGTTCTGCGACGAGTTCACCAGGATCTTCTTGCCCTGCGGGTCGACCAGGTCCCCGCCCTCGCCGTAGATGAACGGCAGCAGGAAGTAGCCGCCGGCGTTGATGTAGAGGCCGTCGGCGCCGGTCTTCGTCTTGATGGTCTCCGCCGCGGTCCTGACCTCGGCCCAGCTCTTCGGCGCGGCGGCGATGCCGGCCCGGCTGAACAGCTCCTTGTTGTAGAGCAGCGCCAGCGAGTCGGTCACCTGCGGGACCCCGTAGGTCTTGCCCTCGTACTTGTTGGAGGACAGCGGAGTGGGCAGGAAGTCGGCCTCGTCCGCCAGCAGCTCCGAGCCGTCCAGGGCGTAGAGGTGGCCGAGCGAGGCGAACTCCGGCACCCAGGCGACCTCGGCCCGCAGGATGTCCGGGGCGCCGGTCTTGGCCTGCGCGGCGGTCTTGAACTTGTTCTGCGCCTCGCCGAACGGCACAGACTGATAGTTGATCTTGACTTTCGGATAAGTCTGGTTGAACCTGCCGACGAGTTCCTGGAAGGCCGGACCCTCGTTCTTCGGGTCCGAGGTGTCCCACCAGGTCAGTTCGGCCGTGAGGGCCGCGGGATCCGTGCCGGGCTTCTCTTCCGTCGTCTCGTCACCGCCGCACGCGCCGAGCGCGGCGGCGAGCGCGGTGCAGGTGAGTACGACGATCCCCTTGGCGATTCGACGCATGTTGCGCTCCTAGATTGCCTGCCGGGTGTCGGCGGGACAGTAGCAAGAAGTTTCCGTTCTCGAAAGTCCTTGCTAAATCCCAGTCACGAGAAGGCGGAAACCCGAGGCCTAGGTCCGGTCTTGCGACAATTGCGCAGACCGGCGCCGGGCATCCAGGCCGGCCGGAACAGCACTCCAGACGGCTCAGGCGGCCACATCCGGCCGGCCAGCGGGCCCGTCCCATCGGCTTGCGGCGGTCATCGCAATTTCTTGCCGCTAGGCTAGAGTTCGGCCATGCGCGCTCGACTCTCCGACATCGCACAGCAGGCCGAGGTCAGCGAGGCGACCGTGTCGCGGGTCCTCAACGACCGGCCCGGGGTCGCCCCCGAGACCCGCCAGGCCGTGCTGACCGCCCTCGACGTGCTCGGCTACGAGCGTCCCGCCCGGCTGCGCAAGCGCAGCGCCGGCCTGGTCGGCCTGGTCGTGCCCGAGCTGGAGAACCCCATCTTCCCGGCCTTCGCCCAGACGATCGAGTCCGCGCTGGCCCAGACCGGCTACACCTCGGTGCTCTGCACCCAGACCCCGGGCGGGGTCACCGAGGACGAGTACGTCGAGATGCTGCTCGACCGGCAGGTCTCCGGGATCGTCTTCGTCTCGGGGCGGCACGCCGACACCTCCGCCGACCACGAGCGGTACCGTGCGCTGATCGCCCGCCGCCTGCCGGTGGTCATGATCAACGGGTACGTCGGGGGCATCGCCGCGCCCTTCGTCTCCTGCGACGACCGGGAGGCCGGCGAGCTGGCGGTGGCGCATCTGGTCGCGCTCGGCCACCGCCGGATCGGCCTGGTCACCGGCCCGGACCGGTTCGTACCGGTGCAGCGGAAGGTGACCGGCTACAAGGCCGCGATGCGGCGGCTGCTCGGCGTCGCCGACCCCGAACTCTCCACCCTCACCGAGCTGTCGCTGTTCGGGGTGGAGGGCGGCGAGGCGGCCGCCGGCCGGCTGCTCGACCGGGGGGTGACCGGGTTGGTCTGCGGCTCGGACCTGATGGCCCTGGGTGCGATCCGGGCGGCCCGGCAGCGCGGGCTGTCGGTGCCCGACCAGCTCTCCGTGGTCGGATACGACGACTCGCCGCTGATCGCCTTCACCGACCCACCGCTGACCACGATGCGGCAGCCGGTGGCGGCGATGGCGGTGGCCGCGGTACGGGCCCTGGTGGACGAGATCAACGGGCACGCCGCACCCCACTCGGAGTACGTCTTCCGGCCCGAGCTGGTGGTCCGGGGCTCGACGGCGATCGCGCCCGTCGCCCCGACCGGCACCGGCGCGGCTGCGGGGACGGGCGACGGCACCCGGCCGGCCGGCGGTACGGGACCGGCGGCGGGGGCTCCGCCGGCACCGCTGCCCGTCTCGGCGTAGGCGGCGGCCCCGGGGTCGGATCCGCAAGAGTCGGCGGTTCTTGCGCAAGGAATGCTTGACTCTTTCAGACCTGACCCGGCATCCTGCGCCGGCGACCCCTGCCCGGCGAGCGGAAGGCCGGGCCAGTGCCGGACAGGACGGGAGACCCACCCAGATGACCCCCAGCGCGCCGCCGCACCCCCGCACCGACGACGACTGGTGGCGGTCCGCCGTCGTCTACCAGGTCTACGTCCGCAGCTTCGCCGACTCCGACGGCGACGGCATCGGTGACCTGCGGGGCGTCCGCTCCCGGTTGCCCTACCTGCGCGACCTCGGGGTGGACGCGCTCTGGCTCACCCCGTTCTACCGCTCCCCGATGATCGACGGCGGATACGACGTGGCCGACTACCGGGACGTCGACCCGATGTTCGGCACCCTGGCCGACTTCGACGACATGATCGGCGGCGCGCACGCCCTCGGGCTGCGGGTCATCGTGGACATCGTGCCGAACCACAGCTCCAGCGCGCACCCGTGGTTCACCGCCGCGCTGGCCGCCGCGCCCGGCTCGGCGGAACGGGACCGCTACCTGTTCCGGGCGGGCCGGGGCACCGAGGGCGAGCTGCCGCCGAACGACTGGGAGTCGATCTTCGGGGGGCCGGCCTGGACCCGGGTGCCGGACGGCCAGTGGTACCTGCACCTGTTCGACCCGAGCCAGCCGGACCTGAACTGGCGCAACCCGGCGGTACGGGCCGAGTTCGAGGAGATCCTGCGGTTCTGGCTGGACCGTGGGGTGGACGGGTTCCGCATCGACGTGGCGCACGGGATGATCAAGGCGGAGGGGCTGCCGGACGTCGGGCGCACCTCCGCCGACGGGCGACCGCAGATCGAGCTGCTGGGCCGGGGCCGGCTGCCGTACTTCGACCAGGACGAGGTGCACGACATCTACCGCGCCTGGCGGCCCATCCTGGACAGCTATCCGGACGGGCGGATGGCGGTGGCCGAGGCCTGGGCCGAGTCCCCGCAGCGGCTGGCCCGCTACATCGGACCCGACGAGCTGCACCAGGCGTTCAACTTCGACTTCATGGACGCGACCTGGTCGGCGGACTCCTTCCGCAAGGTGATCGACACCGCGCTCGCCGAGTCCACGATCGTCGGCGCGCCCACCACCTGGGTGCTCTCCAACCACGACCGGCAACGGCACGTCACCCGGTACGGCGACGGGCCGGTCGGACTGCGCCGGGCCCGCGCCGCCGCCCTGCTGATGCTCGCGCTGCCCGGGTGCGTCTACCTCTACCAGGGCGAGGAACTGGGCCTGCCGGAGGTGCTCGACCTCCCCGACGAGCTGCGCCAGGATCCCGCCTTCCCGCGTACCGGACAGAGCCGGGACGGCTGCCGGGTGCCACTGCCGTGGGGCGGCGGGCTGCCCCCGTACGGCTTCGGTCCGGACGGGGGCGGACCGGCCTGGCTGCCGGCGCCGACCACCTGGCGGGCCCTCTCGGTGGCCGCCCAGACCGGCGACCCGGAGTCGACCCTGGAGCTCTACCGCGCGGCGCTGCGGTTGCGTCGGGAGCACACGGCGCTGCCGGGCGGCCCGGACGGCGCGGCCGACCCGGTGGGGCTGAGCTGGCTGGAGAGCGAGCCGGGGGTGCTCGCCTTCGCCCGGACCGCCCCGGCCGGTGCGCCGGGGCTGGTCTGCCTGGTCAACCTCAGCGGCGCCCCGGTGACCGTCGACGGCGGCCACGGCGAGCCGGTCATCGCCAGCCAGGCGCTGGACGAGCGGGACGGCGGGCGCATGCTGCCGGTCGACGCGGCGGCGTGGTTCGTCCGGCCGGCAACCGGGTAGTCAGTGGGTGACCTGGTCGCCTGCCGTGCCCCGCGCCGGCGGGCGGCTGGGGCCAGGTACCCCTCGTGGTGGGGGCTTCCCTTGTGGTGGGGATGGTGGCGCGGTGCCCCGGGAGTGCGCTCCCGGGGCACCGCCGTGCCCGGGGCGTCCCGAACGGAACGGGCCGGGTTTCAGCTGTCGGGATTCGTGAGCATCGCGGCAATCCGGGCAAAGCCGGCGCGTACCGTCGCCGGATCGGGGGGCGACTGGGGTTCGGCCGGCCGGCGGGTCGCCTCCGGAAACAACTCCTCGTCGGCCAGGTCCTCGTAGTCGCCGTAGATGGCGGCGTCGTCGGACTGCACCGCCTCGTCCTCGGCGGCGATCCGCGCCGCGACGATCTCCGCCCGGATCTCGTCGGCCGACACCCGGGGCAGCAGCGGCTCCACCACCGCCATCAGTTCCTCGTCCGCGACCACCGACTCGGCCAGAGCCAGCGCGTGTGGCCGCTCGTACGGGCCGCAGACCACCGGCTCCCACTCCTCGGCGTCGTCCAGCGGGCCGAAGGTGATGATCCAGGGCAGCGCGAGGATCGGCGAGTCGTCCGGCAGTTCCAACGTCACTAGTGCGCCCACGCGACCCATCATCGCGGGAGCCGGCAGCTATTTATGGCTTTTGCCCGAATCACGGGTCTCGCCCCTTGTCCCGCTCCCCGTCGCCGCGCCCGTACCGGCACGAAGCTTACGAACCACCCGGGCGTCCGGGCCCGTCGCCGGGCCGTCGGTCCCGACCCCGGTCCGGGTCGGGCGGCTCCCCTTCGGGGCGGGTGTCCGGCAGTTCCCCCTCCAGCGCCCGGGACACCTCGGGCGGTCCGCCCGTCAACGCCCGGGAGGCCCGGGGCGGCGGCCCGTGCGGCAGCGCGCGCAGCGGGGACCAGCCGGCGCTCGGGTCGGCGCCGGAGGCGAGGTCGGTGACCCGCCCGTGCCGGCTGGTCGCCGCGATCGCCGCCCCGAAGAGCAGCAACTGGTTCAGCAGGTACAGGTAGATCAGGATGCCGACCGCCCCGGCGACCACGGTGAAGGCGGGATTGCGCTCCCAGCGGGCCACGTAGTAGCGGCCGACCGAGTTGAGCACCGTCACGCCCAGCGCGACCAGCAGCACCGGAGAGAGCAGCCGCCGCGGGCTCATCCGCAGCCGCGGTACGGCCATCAGCAGCGCCCAGGCCAGCACGACGTTGATCACCACGGCCAGCAGCCAGCTGGTGATCGACAGCAGGATCGACCTGGCACCGAGGAGCCAGCCGAGCAGTGATTCCAGCGCGTCCACGGCACCGACCGAGAGCCCGAGCAGCAGGAAGATGCCGAGCAGGATCGCCAGGTCGACGAGCTGACGCAGCACGTAGTAGCCCGGTTGCTGGTCCAGCCCGTGGATCAGCCGCTGCGACGAGCGGATCGACTCCACCCAACCGATACCGGTGACCGCCAGCAGGACCAGCCCGATGATGCCGGGCCGGCTGCTGCTCTGCCGGATCTGCTCCGGGTCGACGAACGGCAGGTTCCGCTCGATGAAGCCGACGATCACCCGGCCGCTCTCGGCGGTGTCCCCGAGCAGCGCCCCGAGCACCGCGTACGCCACCAGGCCGAGGGCGAAGACCGCGAAGAAGCCGTAGTAGGCGATCGCCGCGGCCAGCCGTCCGCCGAGCACGTCGAAGTACCGTCCCCAGGCCCGGGCGAAGTGGTCGAACCGCGCGGACCGCCCACGGTAGATCATCAGCCGGCGTTCGACGCGGGCCACCCCGCGCTCGATGGCGTTCACGCCGTCATCCTTGCCCATCCCCGGGGGATCGGCAGGCCGGCCCGGCAAGCCACGCCGGGCGGTCTCCGGCCGGCTCAACCGCCGAGCGGGAACTCCCGGCGGGCCCGCCAGCGAGCTTGTCCGTCATGGGAGAAAAGGGTGAATTTTTCCACCTTGAAGAGCGCGGCGAAGTCGGCCAGGTCCTCGTACACCCGGTCCAGCGCCTCCGGTGCGACGTCCTGCGCCACCGTGACGTGCGGGTGGTACGGGAAGCGGCTCTCCCGGCGCAGCTCGGGCGCGCCCTGGATCGCCCCGGCGAGCAGTTCACACTCGCTGATCCCGGCCGCGACCACCACGAAGACCACCTCGGTGATCGGCCGGAAGGTGCCGGTCCCCCGCAGATGCAGCAGGAAGGGCCGGTGCGCGGCGGCGACGGCGGCCAGATGACGCTCCACCGCGGCCAGGCTCTCCATCGGGATGTCCGTCGGACCGAGCAGGGTGAGGTGGGCCGGCGTGTACGCGGCCTGCGGGTCACCGGCCTCGGCCCGGCGGCGGGTGAGGAACTCGCACCACGGCTCCGGGATGTCCACCGCGATCCCGACCCGGGTCAGCGGTCGGTCGGGGTCCTGCCTGCCGTCCGTGACAACCACTCCGTTCCACTCACCCCGCCGGTGGCACCCGCCGACCGGCGGCCCCACCGGGGCGACCGCCGCTGCTCCCCGTCCCGCCCGCCGCCGTCAGCTCCGGGCGCCGGCCAGGAACCCGATCCGCTCGTAGGCCGCGCGCAGCGTGACCGAGGCGACCGTGCGCGCCTTCTCCGCGCCGACCGCCAACAGCTTGTCCAACTGCGCCGGATCGTCCAGGTAGCCCCGGGTGCGCTGCTGGATCGGCCGGACGAACTCCACCACCACCTCGGCCAGGTCCTTCTTCAGGTCGCCGTAGCCCTTGCCGGCGTACGCGGCGACGAGCTCCTCGACCGACCGGCCGGTGAGCGCGGCGTAGATGGTCAGCAGGTTGGAGATGCCCGGCTTCTGCTCCGGGTCGAAGAGGATCTCCCGCCCGGTGTCGGTGACCGCGGACCTGATCTTCTTGGCGGACCGGGCCGGATCGTCCAGCAGCTCGATGATCCCGGCCGGCGACGAGGCCGACTTGGACATCTTCCCCGTCGGGTCCTGCAGATCGGTGATCTTCGCGGTGTCCCGGATGATGTACGGCGCCGGCACGGTGAAGGTCCGGCCGAACCGGGAGTTGAACCGCTGCGCCAGGTCGCGGCTCAGCTCCAGGTGCTGGCGCTGGTCCTCGCCGACCGGTACCGCGTCGGCCTGGTAGAGCAGGATGTCGGCGGCCTGCAGGATCGGGTACGTGAAGAGGCCGACGCTGGACCGGTCGGCACCCTGCCGGACCGACTTGTCCTTGAACTGGGTCATCCGGCTCGCCTCGCCGAACCCGGTGATGCAGTTCAGCAGCCAGGCCAGCTGCGGGTGCTCCGGCACCTGCGACTGGACGAAGAGGGTGCAGCGCTCCGGCTCCAGCCCGAGGGCGAGCAGCTGGGCGGCGGCGACCCGGGTCCGCTGACGCAGCGTCCCCGGCTCGTGCCCGGCGGTGATCGCGTGCAGGTCGACCACGCAGTAGAAGGTGTCGTGGGTTTCCTGCATCGCCACCCAGTTGCGGAGCGCGCCGAGGTAGTTGCCCAGGTGGAACGAGTCGGCGGTCGGCTGGATCCCGGAGAGCACCCGGGGCCGGGCGGGAACGTCGGACATGCCGGCAATTCTGACAGCTCCCCCGGTGCGCTGTCCCGACGCCCCCGTGCCAAATCAGGGCCCGGCCGGCCGCCCCGCCCACCAGGGAAACCCGCGGTCAGTGCGGAACGGCTCCGCCCGCCGGCGACTCCGCGCCCGGATCCCCGCCCGGAAATCGTCCGCCCCGCCGGGAACCCGACCGGCCACCCGCGACTCGTACCCTGGGATCGGAGTCGGTCGACCACCCGGACGCGAACGGTGTCCGCGGGCCGGGGCGGAGGGACGACGCTTGGCACGGAAGCGGGACGGATCCACCACGACCGGCGGGCCGGCCGAGGTGGACGAGACGATCGGCGAGCTCTACCACGGCTGTTACCGGCGGCTCGTCGCGCAGGTCTACGCCTTCACCATGGATCTGACCGAGGCGCAGGACGTGGTGCAGGAGGCCTTCGCCCGGGCGCTGGCCCGGCCCCGGGGGCTCGCCGACGTGGACAACCCCGAGGCCTGGCTGCGTACGGTCGCGGTCAACGTCGTACGGCGCCGCTGGCGGCGACGGCAGGTGCTGGACACCATCCTGCGCCGGGACCGGCCGGTCGCCCGGCTGGTGGAGCCGGCCCCCGGCCCGGAACGGACCGACCTGCGGGAGGCGCTGGCCGCCCTGCCCACCGGCTACCGGGAGGTCGTCGTGTTGCACTACTTCGCCGACCTGCCGGTCGAGGAGGTCGCTCGAGTGCTCGGCGTACCGACCGGCACCGTGAAGTCCCGGCTGTCCCGGGCGCGTACCGCGCTCGCCGCCCGGCTCGGCGACTACCAGGGCGTCAGCGCGGCGGCACCCGCCACGGGCGCGGCGCCGGACCCGACCGGCGATCGGAGCACACCAGCGGGAACGACCGGTGCGCCGAGCCGGCCGCCGGTCCGGGGCATCCGCCCGGCCGTGCCGCCGGTCCTGGTCGGCCCGGCCGGGGCGGACGGCGGGGTGCGCGATGTCTGAGCGGGAAGCCACCGCCCTGGAGGTACGCCTGACCGACGCCCGGCACGACCTGCTGGAAAGCATCGACCAGCCCCCGCTGGGGCGGATCCGGCAACGGGCGGCCGGGCACCGGCGGCGCCGGCGGCGGCTGCGGGCCGGCACCGGCACCGCCCTGCTCGGCGTGGCGGTCGCCGCGACGCTCACGGCACACCCCTGGAGCCATGCCCCCGAGGTGTCGCCCCCGGTGGCCGATGCCGCATCCCCGGACGGCGCCCTCTACACCGCCGCCGGCATCACCATCGACGGGCTCGCCGACCGGGACGTCGTCGCGCAGGTGCCGGGCACGATCAGCGACGTCGAGTTCGTCGACCCGGACCGGGGCTACCTGCTGGCCCGGTGCGCCACCACGGACCCCTGCCCGGCCACCGTCGCCCGCACCACCGACGGCGGCCTGACCTGGCAGTACGACAAACTTCCGGCGGCCACGGCCGAGGCGGACCGGCTCGACCTGATCGCCTTCCCCGACGGGCGGCTGACGGTCACCGGCGACGTCGGGACGTACGCCTCCGCGGACCACGGACGGAGCTGGCGGAGCACCGGTGCGGCCGGCGGTACCGCACCGACCCCGGCGGCGCCCGGGGACCTGCTGCGGGCGGGGCCCGGTCAGCGGTGCCGGCTCGACGTGGAGGTCTGGCGCGCCGCGACCGGCCGGGCCGGTACGACGGCGGTCCGGCCGGACCTCGACGTGTGCTGGGTGGCACCGGCGGCCGCCCCCGACGGCTCCTGGTGGGCCGGCGGCGCCCGCAACGGCACCGCCGCGGTGGCGGTGACCCGGGACCACGGCGCGCACTGGCGGACGGTGGGGCTGCCCGGGTCCGTTCCGGTATCCGGCTCGGTGGAGGTGACCGGCCTGGGCAGCCAGGCGTACGCGGCGGTGCTCGGCGCCGACCGCAGCCTGCTCGCGCTCTACCACTCGGCGGACGGCGGGCGGACCTTCACCAGGGTGGGGGTCGGCGGCCCGGCACCGCCCGCAGGGCTGGCCGGAGCGGCGGTGCCGCTGCTCGACGGGCGGCTCCTGACGACCGGCACGGACGGCAGGTGGTACGTCAGCACCGACGACGGGGCCACCTTCGAGGTCGCCGCGGGGAGTCTCCCGCCCGTCGGGCGGCTCGTCCGGACGCGGGCCGGCTACGTCGCCTACGACCTCTTCGGCACCGGCTGGACGGCGTACTCGGCGGAGGGCACCACCTGGCGGAAACTGCGGGTCAGCTGAGCCGGTCCGGGATGCCGGAGTACCGGTCGGCGGTCCGCGTACCGGAGGGTCAGCCGCCCGGCTCCTCCGCCCGGGACACCGACACGCTGCGGCGCTGTTCCGGAAGGCGGGCCGGGGCGATGCCGATCCGGGCCACCCGCCGGCCCTCCACGGCGAGCACCCGCAGCAGCCACCCGCCGTCGTGCGGGCGGCCCTCCACCCCGTCGGAGGTACGCCCGCCGGACGGGCCGGTCGGGGTCGGCTCGCCGGGGACGGGTACCTCGTCGCCGCAGACCGGCAACCGGCCCAGCGCGGCCATCACGAACCCGCCGACCGTCTCGTACGGGCCGGGTGGCAGCGCGAAGCCGACCCGCTCGGCGAAGTCGGCGAGGTTGAGCCGACCGTCCACCTCGGTCGGCCGGGCTCCGGGCACCGGGTCGGGGGTGACGTCGTACTCGTCGTGGATCTCGCCGACCAGTTCCTCGATCAGATCCTCCAGCGTGACGATGCCGGCGGTGCCGCCGTACTCGTCCACCACCACCGCCAGGTGGTGCCGCTCGCGGCGCATCTCGGTCAGCGCCGCGAGCACCCGCTTGCTGCCGGGCAGCTTCTTCACCTCGCGGGTGAGTTCGCCGATGGTGGCGCGGGCGTCGCCGTCCGGTCGGAGCAGCACGTCGCGCAGGTGCACGAAGCCGACCACGTCGTCGTGGGTGCCGTCGACCACCGGGTAGCGGGTGTGCGTCTCGGCCCGGACGAGTCGGGCCGCCTCGGTCAGCGGCAGTGCGGCGGCGAGGAAGACCACCTCGGTCCGGGGCATCATCACCTCGCGGACCAGGCTGGCCCCGGCCACCAGCACCTCGTCGATGATCCGCCGTTCGACCGGGTCGAGCACCGTGTTCGCGGCGACCAGGTCGCGCAGTTCGCGCTCGCTGATCCGCTCGCGGCCCGCCGTCGGGCTCGCGCCGAGCACCGCGGTCACCGAGCGGGTGGCCGCGTCCGCCGCCCGCACCACGAGCCGGGCCAGCGCGCGGGCCAGGGGGCCGGGTTGTCTTCGAGTACGCCCCGGCCGCCGCCGGGGCCCGGTACTGCCGGAGGCCCGCATGTCAGAGATGGTAGACAGTTCGGGCATGGCATGTGGGTAACCCAGGGTGTCGGTGCGGGCCGTGCCCTGCCGGCGGGACGGGCCGGGCAGTGTTCGGCTCTGTTCATTTTTGGCGGAACATGTGAAATGCTGAGCCGCACTCAGACCTGCCCGCCAGACCGGACGGTCCCCGCGGACGTCGGCTCGCCGACGAGGAGGAAGGCAGAGGCGTGAAACTGCTCGTGACCGGGGGCGCCGGCTACATCGGCAGCGTCGTGACCCGGATGCTGCTCGACGCCGGACACCGGGTCGTGGTCCTGGACGACCTGCGCACCGGCCACCCCGAGGCGCTCGCCCCGGAGGCCGAGGTCGTCCGCACGTCGATCCACGACGCCGCCACGGTGCTCACCCCGGACGCGGGATTCGACGGGATCATGCACTTCGCCGCGCTGATCGCGGCCGGCGAGTCGATGGTCAAGCCGGAGATCTACTGGGCGAACAACACCGTCGGTTCCCTCGCCCTGCTCGACGCGGCCCGGGTCGCCGGGGTGCCCCGGTTCGTCTTCTCCTCGACCGCCGCCGTCTACGGCGACCCGGCGAGCGTGCCGATCCCGGAGACCGCCGCCCCGCTCCCCACCAACACGTACGGCGCGACCAAGCTCGCCGTCGACATGGCGCTCACCTCCATGGCGGCCGGACACGGGCTGGCCGCCACCTCGCTGCGCTACTTCAACGTGGCCGGGGCCTACCTGCGGCCCGGCACCGCGCTCGGCGAGCGGCACGAACCGGAGACCCACCTGATCCCGATGGCCCTGCGGGTCGCCGCCGGAAAGCTGGAGAAGTTGCAGCTCTTCGGCGACGACTACCCGACGCCCGACGGCACCTGCGTGCGCGACTACATCCACGTCGAGGACCTGGCCCGGGCCCACCTGCTGGCGCTGGAGGCGGCCCGGCCGGGCGAGCACCGGGTCTACAACCTCGGCAACGGCAACGGCTTCTCCAACCGCCAGGTGGTGGAGGCGGTCCGCGAGGTGACCGGCCGGCCGGTGCCGGCCGAGACGGCCCCCCGTCGGGCCGGTGACCCGGCCATCCTGGTCGCCTCCTCCGAGCGGGCCCGCACCGAGCTGGGCTGGCTGCCGGCCAGGCCCGCCCTGACCGACATCGTCGCCGACGCCTGGGCCTTCTACCAGGAGCAGATCCTGGCGGAGCAGTCGTGACCGGCGGACCGGTCGCGAGCCGGGCCGCCGCCGGCTTCACCCGCCGCTACGCGCAGCCGCCCGCCGGGCTGTGGGCCGCCCCCGGCCGGGTCAACCTGATCGGCGAACACACCGACTACAACGACGGCTTCGTGCTGCCGTTCGCCCTGCCACAGTCCACGGTGGTCGCCGCCGGACCGCTCCCCGGCGCCGACGCCGGGGAGGCCCGGTGGACGGTCTGGTCCGAGCAGTCCGGCGAGCAGATCTCGTTCGGCGCCGCCGAGGTCGCCGAACCGCGCCGGGTCACCGGCTGGGGCGCGTACGTGGCCGGGGTGGTGTGGGCACTGCGCGAGGCGGGACTGCCGGTGCCCCCGGCCCGGCTGGCGGTCGCCTCCGACGTACCGCTGGGCGCCGGGCTCTCCTCCTCGGCCGCGCTGGAGTCGGCCGTACTCACCGCGCTGGTCGACCTCTTCGGGCTCGACCTGCCGGTCACCGACCGGCCCCGGCTGGCGCAGCGGGCCGAGAACCACTACGTCGGGGCGCCGACCGGCATCATGGACCAGTCCGCCTCGGTCCGCTGCCGCGCCGAGCACGCGCTCTTCCTGGACTGTCGCTCACTGGAGACCGAACACATCCCGTTCGACCTCGGCGCGGCCGGCCTCGCCGTCCTGGTCGTCGACTCCCGGGCCCCGCACCGGCACGTCTCCGGGGAGTACGCCGACCGCCGGTCCGCCTGCGAGTCCGCCGCCGAACGGCTCGGGGTACCGGCGCTGCGGGACGTGACCGCCGACGACCTGGACGCCGCGTTGGGCCGGCTCGACGATCCGGTGGTACGCCGCCGGGTCCGGCACGTGGTCACCGAGAACGCCCGGGTGCTGGAGACGGTCGACCTGCTCCGCGCCGGACGGCTCGCCGAGACCGGGCCGCTGCTCACCGCCTCGCACGCCTCCATGCGGGACGACTTCGAGATCACCGTGCCCGAGGTGGACACCGCGGTCGAGGCGGCCCTGCACGCCGGGGCGTACGGGGCCCGGATGACCGGCGGCGGCTTCGGCGGCTGCGTACTGGCCCTGGTCGAGGCGGCGGCGGCCGACGCGGTCGGCGACGCGGTCCGCACCGCGTACGCCGAGCGCGGCTTCACCGCCCCGGAGTGCTTCACCGTGCTGCCGGGCCCCGGCGCGCACCGGCTCTCCTGACGCGTACCCATCTGGCACTGCACCCCGGGCCGATCCCTCGGTACGCTGCCGTGGTGTCCGACACGGTGATTCTCGGTGAGTTGACGTGCCCCTCCGGCGAACTGGTCGTGATCGACGCCGGCTACCTGAGCCTCTGGTCCGGTGAGGACTCCCCCGCCGAGGTGCCGTCCGGCTCCGATGCGCTCGCCAGCGCGCACGACCTGGAGATCGTCGGGCCGGACGCCGAGGCGGCGGCCCGCTCCTTCGACCGGCAGGCCGGTGTGACCTGCTACGACATTCCCGAGCACGGGCTGGCGGACTTCACCGCCCTGTTCGACCAGCACTGCCGGGACAAGGGACTCGACGCCCGGCTGCGACCGGTCGCGCGGGTCCCGCACCGGGAGCGGGTACGCCGCTGCGTGGCCCGCGGCGGCGAGGAGTTCATCGTCTTCGGCGTACCGGCGGTCGCGGTCGGCGGGGTGCCGACGGCCCGCCGGCTGCCGGTGGTGGCGACCCGGAGCGACTTCGGCCCGCCGATCGGGGAAAACTGGCACGGCTTCCGGGTGCCCTTCGGCGACCGGCGGGGGGTCGACCGGCGCCTGCTCGGCTACGTCGGGGTCGACCACGGCGGCGTGGTCTTCGCCGACGCCGACGCGTTGACCTCCTGGCAGCACGAGCGGCCCTCGGACGGGCTCGCCGACGTCGCGTTCTGGGGCCGCGAGGCGGCGGAGGCGGCCGAGGCCAGCGACGCGGCTCCGCTGACCCGCGCCGGCGACGAGGACGCCTACGGCTGGCACGACCTCCCGGTCGAGCAGGCCCGCGAGCGCGCCGCCGCGCTCGCCGACTGGCAGCAGGCCGACCCGGCCCGCGCCCTGGTGGTCGACTTCCGGCCGCACTCCGACCACTTCCAGCTGATGGCCGGGGTGCGGGCCAGCCCGGCGGAGGCCGGTGCCGTCACCGTCGGCGGCGCGGACCTGGTCGGGGCGATGACCGGCTACGGGGACGGGCTGTTCGAGGTCCACCTGGAGGTCGCCGCCGACGGCACCGCCGCCGGGCTGGAACTGCTCTTCGCCACCCCCGAGCACCTGACCAGGTACGCCGACTTCCTGCGCCGCTACAGCTGAGCCGGGGTCAGCCCGTCTCGACGATCATGCCCGCGCCGACGGTACGGTTCGTCGACTCGTCGATGATGATGAAGCCACCGGTCGTCCGGTTGCGCCGGTACTCGTCGGCGAGCAGCGGGACGGTGCTGCGCAGCCGTACCCGACCGATCTCGTTGAGCCGCAGCTCGTCGGCGGACTCGTCGCGGTGCAGCGAGTTCACGTCGAGCCGGTAGTGCAGGCCGCGGACCACCGCCCGGGCCGACCGGGTGGTGTGCTTGATCGCGTACTTGGCGCCGATCCGCAGCGGCCGGCTCTCGTCCATCCAGCAGACCATCGCCTCGATGTCCTGGGTCACCGCCGGGGCGTTGTTCGGCCGGCAGATCAGGTCGCCCCGGGAGACGTCGATCTCGTCGGTCAGCCGTACGGTCACCGACATGGGCGGGAACGCCTGCTCCACCGGCCCGTCGGCGGTCTCGATCCCGGCGATCCGGCTGGTGAACCCGGACGGCAGCACCATCACCTCGTCGCCCGCCTTGAGCACACCCGAGGCGACCTGTCCGGCATAGCCGCGGTAGTCGGTGACCGTGGTCGACTGGGGCCGGATGACGTACTGCACCGGGAACCGTACGTCGACCATGTTGCGGTCCGAGGCGATGTGCACGTGTTCGAGGTGGTGCAGCAGCGACGACCCCTCGTACCAGGGGGTCCGCTCGGACCGGGAGACGATGTTGTCACCGTGCAGCGCCGAGATGGGCACCACGGTCAGGTCCGGCACCTCCAGCTTGGCCGCGAACGCGGTGAACTCGTCGGCGATCCGCTCGAAGACCTCCTGGGACCAGTCGACCAGGTCCATCTTGTTGACGCAGAGCACCAGGTGCGGCACCCGCAGCAGGGAGCAGAGGAACGCGTGCCGGCGGGACTGCTCGACCAGGCCCTTGCGGGCGTCGACCAGGATCAGCGCCAGGTCGGCCGTGGACGCCCCGGTCACCATGTTCCGGGTGTACTGGATGTGCCCGGGGGTGTCGGCGATGATGAACTTCCGCCGGGGGGTGGCGAAGTACCGGTACGCGACGTCGATGGTGATGCCCTGCTCGCGCTCGGCCCGCAGCCCGTCGGTGAGCAGCGCCAGGTTGGTGTACTCGTCGCCCCGGGCCGCGCTGACCGCCTCCACCGCGGCGAGCTGGTCGGTGAAGAGGGACTTGGTG
Source organism: Plantactinospora sp. CA-290183 (assembly GCF_050936375.1). Classification (NCBI taxonomy): domain Bacteria; kingdom Bacillati; phylum Actinomycetota; class Actinomycetes; order Micromonosporales; family Micromonosporaceae; genus Plantactinospora; species Plantactinospora sp. CA-290183. The sequence goes on from NZ_JBNJMX010000007.1 coordinate 175,703, forward strand.
TCGTAGAGCAGCCGGCCGATCAGCGTGGACTTGCCGTCGTCGACGCTGCCCGCCGTGGCGAACCGGAGCAGGTCCATCGCGCGGGTCTCGGTGGGGACCACGGTGGCCGTCATCAGAAGTACCCTTCCCGCTTGCGGTCTTCCATCGCCGCCTCGCTGACCCGGTCGTCGCCCCGGGTGGCCCCACGCTCGGTGATCCGGGTCGCGGCGACCTCGTCGATCACCTTCTGCACGGTGTCCGCGTCGGAGCGGACCGCGGCCGTGCAGGAGGCGTCACCGACGGTGCGGTAGCGGACCGTCTCCGTGAAGGTCGTCTCGGTCGGGCGCGGCCGGATGAACTCGTTGACGGCATAGAGCATGCCGTCCCGCTCCACCACCTCACGCTGGTGCGCGTAGTAGATCGAGGGCAGGGTGAGCCCCTCCCGGGCGATGTAGTGCCAGACGTCGAGCTCGGTCCAGTTGGAGAGCGGGAAGATCCGGATCGACTCCCCGGGGTGGTGCCGGCCGTTGTAGAGGGACCAGAGTTCCGGCCGCTGGTTCTTCGGATCCCACTGGCCGAAGTCGTCCCGGAAGCTGAACACCCGTTCCTTGGCCCGGGCCTTCTCCTCGTCGCGGCGGGCTCCGCCGAAGAGCGCGTCGAAGCGGTACTTCTCCACGGCGTCCAGCAGCACCGGGGTCTGGATCCGGTTCCGCATGCCGTCGCCGGCCTCGCGTACCAGCCCGGACTCCAGCGCCTCCGGGACGCTGGCCACCACCAGGTGCAGCCCCAGCTCGGAGACCCGACGGTCGCGGTAGTCCAGCACCTCGGGGAAGTTGTGGCCGGTGTCGACGTGCATCACCGGGAACGGGATCCGGGCCGGGGCGAACGCCTTCTCCGCCAGCCGCAGCATGACGATGGAGTCCTTGCCGCCGGAGAAGAGCAGCACCGGCCGCTCCAGCTCGGCGACCACCTCGCGGATCACGAAGACGCTCTCGGCTTCCAACGCGTCCAGATGCGACACCCGGTACGCGGCCGGTTGGCTCATGCCGGCGCTCCGCTCCGCTGCGCGCCGCCATGAGGCACACCAGCACTGAGCCCCACGATTCGCTCGCTGCGCTCGCTCATGCCGGTGCTCCGCTTCGCTGCTCGGTCACGGGTTCCAGACCCTTCCGGTCGGTCAAGTCAGGACAGGACGCCTACGGTACCTGGATGTGGCGCTGCAACGCTGCGAGCAACCCGGGCGCGAGATCCTTCCGGCAGACCACCAGATCCGGCAGTCGCGGATCGCCCTGGTTGTATTTCAGCGCGGATCCGTCGATCCGGGAAGCGTGCAGCCCGGTGGCCGTCGCCACAGCGACCGGTGCCGCCGAGTCCCACTCGTACTGGCCGCCGGCGTGCACGTACCCGTCCACCTCGCCGCCGATGACCGCGGCGATCTTCGCGCCGGCCGAGCCCATCGGCACCAGCTCGGCGTCGATCTCCGCGGCGAGTTCGGTGAGGAACACCGGCGGGCGGCTGCGGCTCGCGGCGAGCCGGGCGCGCGGCCGGGCCCCCTCCGGAGCGGTCGGCGCGCCGAGCGTCATCGGCGGGTACGCCGGCGGATAGTCCGTGGCCAGCACCCGGTGCTGGGCGGGGAGCCCGATCGCCCCGGCCGTCAGCCCGTGCGGGGTCTGCGCCCCGCGCGTCCAGAGGGCCACGTGCACCGCCCAGTCCGCCCGGCCCTCCTCGGAGAACTCCCGGGTGCCGTCCAGCGGGTCGATGATCCAGACCCGGTCGGCGGCGATTCGCGGCGCCACCTCCGGCTCGGCATCCGCGGCCCAGGCCAGGCGGGAACCCTCGTCCTCCTCCGACAGCACCGCGTCCGCCGGGCGCCAGCGGGCCAGCTCGGTGCGGAGCAGCTCGTGCGAGACCTTGTCACCGGCCGCCTTGAGGGCGCCCGCGTCCGCGTACCCCAGCTCTGCCCGGATGTCCATCAGTGCCTGGCCGGCACGATCGGCCAGCCACCGGGCGAACGCTCCGTCGATCACCGGCGGCGCGGCCATCAGCGCACCCCGGCGACGTCGGCCACCACATCAATTACGACCACTGCTCTGCCTCCTCACCCGCGGCGGAAAGACTACCGGCCCGTGGGGCGCGGCGGTGCGACCGCACCGGTACGTTGCACCGACCTCGTTCATCCGCTGTGGTACGTGTTCTGCGCCCACTCCAGGCCCCGGGTGACGACCGCCTCCACCACGTCGGCCGCCCGGTCCACCAGGAACTCCAGCTCCTTGCGCTCCACCGCCGAGAAGTCGGAGAGGACGTAGTCCGCCGGATCCTGCCGGCCCGGAGGGCGCCCGATGCCGAAGCGCACCCGCACGTAGTCCTTGGTGCCGAGCGACCTCGACATCGACCGCAGGCCGTTGTGCCCGCCCTCGCCGCCGCCGCACTTCGCCCGGAGCTGTCCGTACGGGATGTCCAGCTCGTCGTGTACCGCGATCACCTGCGCCGGGGCCACCTTGTAGAACTGGGCCAGCGCCGCCACCGGGCCTCCGGAGAGGTTCATGTAGGTGAGCGGCTTGGCCAGCACCAGTCGGGGACCCCCGAGCCCCAGCCGCCCCTCGGCGACCTCGGCCACCGCCCGACGGTGCCGGCCGAACCGGGCACCGATCCGCTCGGCGAGCAGGTCGGCCACCATGAATCCGACGTTGTGCCGGTGCCGGGCGTACTCCTTGCCGGGGTTGCCGAGGCCGGTCACCAGCCACGGACGAGCCTCTTCCGTCACGCCTGTCTCCCTGTTGCCGCCTTGCCGCAAGCACCTACCCGGCCCTGCCCGGAAGACCCGCCCCCGGACGGAAACAGGCGCCCCCGAAGCGTTCGGGAGCGCCTGTCACACGCGTTCGGTCAGGCCTCGGCGGAAGCCGGTGCCGGTGCGCCCTCGGCGCCCTCCTCGGCCTCGGCGCCCTCCTCGGCCTCGGCGGTGGGCTCCTCGCCACCCTCCGCGGCCATCTGCTCGGCGGTCGGCGACGCGGCGATGACGACGAGGACCGACTCGGGGTCGGCGACCAGCTCGACGCCCTCCGGCAGCCGCACGTCCGCGGCGGTCACCTGGGAGCCGGCCGACAGGCCCTCGATCGAGTGCTCCAGGCTGTCCGGCAGCCGGGTGGCGTCCGCGCTCACCGAGAGCGTGTTCTGCTCGTTCATCACCAGCGTGTCGCGCGCCGGCTCGCCGGTCAGGTGCACCGGGATGTCGACGGTGACCTTCTCGCCCCGCCGGACCAGCAGCAGGTCGATGTGCTCCAGGGTGTCCTTGATCGGATCACGCTGGATCGCCTTGGGCAGTGCGAGGGCCTGGGTGCCGTCGCTGATCTCGATGGTGAACAGCTGGTTGGCCCCGCCGTGCCGGATGGCGGCGGCGAACTCTCGCGCGGGTAGCGCGATGTGCTTGGGCGCCTCGCCGTGGCCGTACAGCACGGCGGGCACCTTTCCGGCCCGGCGGGTACGACGGGCACCACCCTTGCCGAACTCGGTGCGGGGCTCGGCGCTGATCTTTACCTCGGACACGGGAAAACTCCTGATACGGTCACTGCGGCGCTACGTCGGCTGGCGTTGGCGGTGCTGGGGCGAGGGGCTCGCTGGGGCGCTTGCGTCAGAACACTGCCCGGAGCACCGCGTCGATGACGGTGCATCCGTGCGGCGCTTGCTCAGCGGTCCGCAGGGCACCCTCGCCGTGGCAACCGCACCAGTCTACCCGAGCCCCGTAGCGGCACTCAGCCGGTCCCCGGCCCACCCGTCGGACCGGGCGGGGAGCCGCAGCCGCCCTCCCGGCCGGTCGGCGTCGCCGCGGTCGAACCGGGCCGGTCGCGGCGGTCGCCGCCCGCGCGGGGCGGGCCGGGCGGCAGCCCGGTCCACCCGTCCGCAGTCGTCAGCTCAGACCACCGAAGAGCGTGGTCACCGACCCGTCGTCGAACACCTCGCGGATGGCGCGGGCCAGCAGCGGGGCGATCGACAGCACCGTCAGCTTGTCGAGCTGCTTCTCCGGCGGCAGCGGCAGCGTGTTGGTCACCACCACCTCGCTGATCCGGCTGTTCTTCAGGCGCTCGGTCGCCGGGTCGGACAGCAGGGCGTGGGTCGAGGCGACCACGACGTCCGCCGCCTTCGAGTCGTGCAGGATCTCGGCCGCCTTGCAGATGGTGCCACCGGTGTCGATCATGTCGTCGACGATCAGGCAGACCCGGCCCTCGACGTCGCCGACCACCCGGTTGGCCACCACCTGGTTCGGCTTCATCGGATCCCGGGTCTTGTGGATGAAGGCCAGGGGGCAGCCGCCCAGCCGGTCCGTCCAGCGCTCCGCGACGCGTACCCGACCGGAGTCCGGTGCCACCACCGTGATCGGTCGGCCCGCGTACTTGCGCTGCACGTACTCGGCCAGGATGTCCATCGCGAAGAGGTGGTCCACCGGACCGTCGAAGAAGCCCTGGATCTGCGCGGTGTGCAGGTCGACGGTGAGGATCCGGTTCGCGCCCGCCGTCTTGAGCAGGTCGGCGACCAGCCGGGCGGAGATCGGCTCCCGGCCCCGGTGCTTCTTGTCCTGTCGGGAGTAGGGGTAGAAGGGCAGGACGACGGTGATCCGCTTGGCCGAGCCGCGCTTCAACGCGTCGACCATGATCAGGGTCTCCATGACCCACTTGTTGACGCCGTGCGTCACGGACTGCACCACGAAGGCGTCCGAACCACGCACCGAGTCCTTGAACCGTACGAAGATCTCCCCGTTGGCGAAGTCGTACGAGTCGGTGGGGGTCGGCGCGACACCGAGCACCTCACCGATCTCCGTTGCCAGCTCCGGGAAACCCCTCCCGGAGAAGAGCATCAGACTCTTGCGATTTTCGGCGACGATGCTGCCCATCGGCTCGTCTGCTCCCGTTTGTCGGTGGGTCACCCGGTGTTGGGCCAGAGACTATTCGGTTGCAGTATCTCTCGGCGTCGGACCGGGGCCACTCCCATCGCTCGCCTCGTGCAGTGCCTCACCTTCGCTTGCGCCGGCCAGGGCCTGTCGGGCACGCTCCGCCGCTGCCGCCGACCGGGTACCGGGGCGCCGGCGCTCGACCCAGCCCTCGATGTTGCGCTGCTCCGCGCGGGTCACGCCGAGCGCGCCCGGCGGCACGTCGCTGGTGATCGCGCTGCCGGCCGCGATGTACGCCCCGGCGCCCACCTCGACCGGCCCGACGAGGCTGGTGTCGCAGCCGACGAACGCCGCCTCGCCGACCGTGGTGTGGTGCTTGTTGACACCGTCGTAGTTGACGAAGATCGTGGCGGCGCCGATGTTGGCCCGCGCGCCGATGGTCGCGTCACCCACATAGCTGAGGTGGGGCACCTTGGCCCCCTCACCGATCTCGGACTTCTTCACCTCGACGAAGGTGCCGATTTTCGCCCGTTCCAGCAGGTTGGCCTCCGGCCGCAGGTACGCGTACGGGCCGACGCTGGCCCGCGCGCCGATCCGGGCGCCCACGGCGTGCGCGCGCAGCACGGTCGCACCCTCCCCGACGGTGGTGTCGACCAGGGTCGTGTCCGGCCCCACGGTCGCGCCGGTGCCGACGACCGTGGCGCCCAGCAGCTGGGTGTTCTGGTCCACCACCGCGTCCCGGTCCAGCCGGACCGTCACGTCGATCCAGGTCGTCGCCGGGTCGAGCAGGCTCACCCCGGACCGCATCCAGCCCTCGTTGATCCGGTCGCGCAGCATGCCGCGCAGTCCGGCCAGCTCCACCCGGTCGTTGCAGCCGAGCGTCTCGGTGGCGTCCGGCGCCACGTGCACCGCCACCGTCTCACCGGCCGCGACGAGCAGGCCGAAGACGTCCGTCAGGTACTCCTCGCCCTGGTCGTTGTCGGTGGAGATCTTGCCGAGGGCGGCGCGCAGCAGCGCGCCGTCGAAGGCGTAGATGCCGGCGTTGATCTCCCGGAGCGCACGCTGCTCGGCGCTCGCGTCCCGCTCCTCCACGATCTGCTCCAGGCCGCCGTCGACCCCCCGGACGATCCGGCCCAGACCGGTCGGGTCGGCGACCTCGGCGGCCAGCACGGTGGCCGCCGCGCCGGCCGCCTCGTGCGTGGCCACCAGCGCGGCCACCGTCTCCGGCCGCAGCAGCGGCACGTCGCCGTTGAGCACGACCACGGTGCCGGCGGCGTCCGGCGCCGTCTCGAGCGCGATCCGGACGGCGTGCCCGGTGCCGAGCTGCTCGGCCTGGAGCACGGGCTCCGCACCGGCGGCGATCTCGGTCAGGTGGGCGGTCACCCGGTCGGCGCCGTGGCCGACGACGACCAGGGTGCGGTCGGGCTCCAGCGGCGTGGCGGCGGCCAGGACATGACCCAGCAGAGTACGCCCGAGTAGCGGGTGCAGCACTTTGGGTAACGCCGACTTCATCCGCTTGCCCTCACCGGCGGCGAGGACGACGACGGTGCGGTGGCGGGACTGGGACACGGAATTGCTCCCGTCAGGACGGCCGGCAGTGTGCGGCCCCATGCTAACCAGGGGGTCCGGCAGGGTTCGCCGGTTATCCCCCGGATGGGCCCACAAGCGGCCTCGAATGGTATCCACATCCGGCCTGAGCTGGAGCTCGGCCGCCAGGACTCGAACCTGGAACACAAGAACCAAAATCTTGGGTGTTGCCAATTACACCACGGCCGAAGGTGTGCGCGGTTAGCCTAGCGCCTCGCCGTCCGCGGGCCCCACCCCGTTACATTCCAGGTCGTCCAGGGCGGCCATCACCCCTTCGATCCGCCAGTAGAGCTCCCGACTGCGTGGCACCTGGATGATCAGACAGCCGTGGTAGTCGTCCCCGGTGTTGCGCCGAACAGTCGTGGGCCGGTGGCGCTTCAGGGTGGCGCGCCGGAAACGCTCGGCCGGCAGGCCGAGGGTCTGGGCCCACCAGGCGGCCGCCGCCTCCGGGTCGGCCGAGGCGTGGATGCTCACCCGGTAGGTCGGCACGTCCGGCCCCACTCCGGACGATCGCAGGAAACGCAGGAACAGCCGGAGCAACCGGACATCGCTGTTGATGATGGTCACCCGGTCGTCCCGGCGCCACGGCTTCGACTTGGTCCCCTCGCACCAGTAGATGACCGCGCCGAGCATGAGCAGATCCCGCCCGTCCAGCGGATTGATCCCGGCGGCGGCCCGGGCGTGCTCCGCCGCCCGGGCGGCGTCGCGGGTCTCGCGGTGGGCGGCCCAGCGCGCCTCCGTCATCCGGCGGGAGTGTGCCCGTCGGCGGACCGCCCCGGCCTCCGGATCCTGGTCGAGCGGCAGGTGCCGCAGCCACTGGTAGGCGGTGGAGCGGGCGACCCCGAGCTCGGTGGCTATCTCCGGAACCGAGCGACCGGTGCCGCGCAGCTCGACCGCCCGGTCCCGGAGCCCGTCCTTGGCATTCGGCCGTTTCGTCCAGGCGGGCGCGGGAACGTCCCGGAGCAACGCGTACAACCGGTCCTTGCCGATGCCGAGGCGGCGCTGGATGTCGCGCGCGGAGAGCTGCTCGACGGTGCGCAGCCGCCGCGCCTCGGCGGCGAGCGGGTCGTTCATGAACAGCAGGTTAGAACGGCCGTACGACATGGTGGACATCGTTGCCAGCGAATTTTCAGGTTCGCGTCCATGGCAGACTACGGCAGCGTAGGTTACGGTAACGTAGGCGTAAGTTACCAATCCTTCCCCTCACGCTCTGCGAGGTGCCATGTCCAGCGTCCTACTCGAAACCGCGGCCTCGGCCGGTACGAAGACCGGGCCCAAGCCGCTCACCGAGGGCGTCCAGTCCAAGGGCATCCTGGTCGCCCTCTGGGCCTTCGTGGTGGTCCCGTTCCTGGCCCTGGTGGCGGCCGTCCCGGTCGCCTGGGGCGGCTGGTTGAGCTGGACCGACATCGCCATCGCCGGTGTCTGGTACGTGGTGGCCGGCGTCGGCATCACCGCCGGCTTCCACCGCTACTTCACGCACGGGTCCTTCAAGGCCAAGCGCTGGCTGCGGGTGGCCCTGGCGGTCGCCGGCTCCTTCGCGGTCCAGGGCGACATCACCCAGTGGGTCGCCGACCACCGCCGCCACCACGCCTTCTCCGACCTGGAGGGCGACCCGCACTCGCCGTGGCGCTTCGGCAACAGCGTCTGGGGTCTGACCAAGGGGCTGTTCCACGCCCACGTCGGCTGGCTGTTCCACCGTGAGCTGTCCAACCGGGAGCGGTTCGCCCCCGACCTGCTGGCGGACAAGGACATCCGGCGGGTGACCCAGCTCTTCCCCGTCCTGGTGGCCATCTCGCTGCTCGGCCCGGCGGCCATCGGCGGCCTGGTGACCATGTCCTGGCAGGGCGCGCTGACCGCGTTCTTCTGGGCCGGTCTGGTCCGGGTCTCCCTGCTGCACCACATCACCTGGTCGATCAACTCGGTCTGCCACGTCTACGGCGAGCGCCCGTTCGAGGTGCGCCAGGGCGACAAGGCCTCGAACTTCTGGCCGCTGGCGATCCTGTCCTTTGGGGAGAGCTGGCACAACCTGCACCACGCCGACCCGACCTGCGCCCGCCACGGCGTGCTGCGCGGGCAGGTCGACATCACGGCGCGGACGATCTGGGTGTTCGAGAAGGTCGGCGCGGCCTACGACGTACGCTGGCCGAAGCCCGACCGGATCGCCGCCAAACTGGTCAAATCCACCGCGTCGCAGTGACCGACGTCGTGGCCGGGCACCCGGCCGGAGGGGTCTGCCTGGCAGGATGGCCGGGTGACAGAGCCCAGCGAGGGCACCACCAGGCAGACCACCACCGCCAGACGGCAACGGGATAGCGATGTGATGACGGACAGCCCGAGCACGAACCGCGGCGTCGGGCGCAGGCAGATTCCGCCCCCGACGCCCCCGCCGGCCAAACCCGGATCCCGGGTACGCATGTCCGCCGCGCAACGGCGCGAGCAACTGATCGCCATCGGCCGGCAGATCTTCGCCGAACGCGGCTTCGACGCGACCTCCATCGAGGAGGTCGCGTCCCGTGCGAAGGTCTCCAAACCGGTGGTCTACGAGCACTTCGGCGGCAAAGAGGGTCTCTACGCGGTGGTGGTGGACCGGGAGGTCCGCGCGCTGCTGGACCGGGTCGCCGCCGCGCTGACCGCCGGTCATCCCCGGGAGCTGCTGGAACAGGCGGCGCTGGCCCTGCTCGACTACATCGAGGAGGAGACCGACGGGTTCCGGGTGCTGGTCCGGGAATCTCCGATGCTCTCCGCGACCGGCACCTTCAGCAGCGTCATGAACGACATCGCCCACCGGGTGGAGCACATCCTGGGGGCGGAGTTCAAGAGCCGGGGCTACGACCCGAAGCTCGCCGAACTCTACTCGCAGTCGCTGGTCGGGATGGTGGCGCTGAGCGGTCGCTGGTGGCTGGAGGTGCGCAAGCCCCGCAAGGAGACCGTCGCGGCGCACCTGGTCAACCTCGCCTGGAACGGCCTGTCCCACCTGGAGCCGAAGCCGACGCTGCTCACCCGCCGTACCCGCTGACCGTCGCCCGGCGTCGACGGAGCCCCGCCGTCACCTCCGGGGTGGTCGGCGCGGGCGGTGTCAGCGGCCGGGCCGGGCCGACGAGCTGCCCGGGTACTCGGCCTCGGCCTCGGCGTGTTCCGGTGGACCGACCTTGTCGTACAGGCCGGTGGCGAGGAAGGCCAGCCCGAACAGCATCGACACGATGACGGTCGACATCGAGAAGTTGAGGATGTTGGCCTCGGTCTGCAGCACGGTCATCATCGCCAGGCCGGTGAGCAGGAAGACCACCCCGGCGGTGAGGTTCATGAAGTGTCCGAGGTTGCCGCGGTGCAACGCCCCGAAGAGTACGACGGCACCGAAGACCACGGAGACCAGCGCGAAGGCGAGATTGGTCCGCAGCCCGAGCACCCAGTGACTACCTCGGTTGAAGAGCGGGTCACCGACGGTCTCGATCAGCCCGAGCACCCCGAAGACCAGGATGTACAGCCCGATGAGTCCGGCGATCGCCCGGTACACGGGGCGAGCCGGATGGTTGACCGGGATGTGTGCCACGGCTTCCCCTTCGTACCGTTGGGCGACTTCCTACCGGATTGTCGCCCAGGACGGGGAGGCCTGACTGGCAAACGGGGATCGGCGTGGCGATCCCCGTCCGCTCAGAGCACCAGGCGGGCGTCGTGGAAGGCCTTGGCCTCGTCCTCGGAGCCGACCCGCCCGTACATGCCGGCCATCAGCAGCACCAGCCCGATGATCATTACGACGATCGTGGTGGTGATGCTGAAGTTGAGGTAGTTGGCGTCCGTACGCAGCGTCGCGAGGGCGGCCAGGCCGAGCGCCATGAAGCCGTACCCGAACAACTTGTTGACCGTCGCGTCGACGTTGCGGCCGATGACGGTGGCGACCAGGACGATCGCGCCGAGGATCGCGGAGATCACGGAGTAGCCCAGGTTGGTGCCCTGGCCCAGCACCATCGTGTCGTCCTGGGCGAAGAAGTCGCTGCCGCTGAGGGAGATGATGCCGAGCACGCCGAAGGCCAGCAGGTAGAGCCCGGTCAGGCCGCCGATCGTCCGGTAGATCGGCCGCGCGGGATGGTTCACGGGATTGTGGGCCATGATCGGTAGTCTCCAACGCCGTTCCAGTGAGGGTCCGGCCGATTCTCTCGCACCGCATCGACGTGACGCCGCACACCCCCACCCCACCCATGATCGCCGTGATCAGGGAACGGTTCGCGCGTGTCGTCGGCGTGTCGACGGCACCGCTCCCTGATCACGCCGATCACGCCCCGCACCCGCCGGAGCCGCCACGGGGTTCAGCTGTCGGAGACCTGCTCGGCCAGCGTCAGCCAGGCCTCCTCGACCTGTTCCCGCTCAGCCCGTACGCTGCGCAGCTGGCCGTCCAGCTCGGCGACCCTGCCGTAGTCGGTGGCGTGTTCGGCGAGCTGGCCGTGCAGCGTGGCCTCCCGCTGCTCCAGCTTGCCCACCTGCCGCTCCAGCCGGGCCAGTTCCTTGCGCGCCGCCCGCAGCTCACCCCCGGAGAGCCCACCCTGACCGCCACCGTTCCCGCCGTCCCCTCCGCGAGCCGCATGATCGCGGTGATCAAGGGCTCCAGCGGACGACACGCCGGCGACACGCGGAACCGTTCCCTGATCACGGCGATCTTGGGGGTGGGAGAGGTACTCCTCGACGCCGCCGGGGAGATGGACCAGCCGGCCGTCGCCGTACATGCCGTAGACCACGTCGGTGACCCGTTCGATCAGGTACCGGTCGTGGCTGGCCACTATCAGGGTGCCGGGCCAGGAGTCGAGCAGGTCCTCCAGCGCGGCCAGCGTGTCGGTGTCCAGGTCGTTCGTCGGCTCGTCGAAGAGCAGCACGTTCGGCTCGGCGGCGAGCAACCGGAGCAGTTGCAGGCGACGGCGCTCACCCCCGGAGAGATCCGAGACCGGGGTCCAGAGCCGGCGGTCGTCGAAGCCGAACATCTCGGCGAGCTGGGACGCGGTGATCTCCCGATCCCCGAAGACCACCCGCCGGGCCACCTCCTCCACCGCCTCCAGCACCCGCAGCTCACCCGGCAGCTCGGCGAGCTCCTGGGAGAGGTACGCGGCCCGGACGGTGGAGCCGACCCTGAGCCGCCCCGCCTCCGCCTCCCGGGTGCCGGCGAGCAGCCGGAGCAGGGTGGTCTTGCCGGCGCCGTTCGCCCCGACGATCGCGATCCGGTCGCCCGGCCCGACCTGCCAGGTCAGGTCGTCGAGGATCAACTTCGGGCCGGCCCGCAGGGTGACCTGCTCCAGGTCGTACACCTGCTTGCCGAGCCGGGACGTGGCCAGCCGTTGCAGGGACAGGCTGTCCCGGGGCGGCGGTACGTCCGCGATCAGCGCGTTCGCCGCCTCGATCCGGAACCGCGGCTTCGAGGTACGGGCCGGCGGGCCGCGCCGCAGCCAGGCGATCTCCTTGCGCAGCAGGTTCTGCCGGCGGGCCTCCGTGGTGGCGGCCACCCGTTCCCGCTCGGCCCGGGCCAGCGTCCAGGCGGCGAACCCGCCCTCGTAGGCCCGCACCGTCTGGTCGGCGACCTCCCAGGTGCTGGTGCAGACGGCGTCCAGGAACCACCGGTCGTGGGTGACCACCACCAGCGCGCCCCGCTTGCCGACCAGGTGCCGGGCCAACCAGTCCACCCCGGCCACGTCCAGGTGGTTCGTCGGCTCGTCCAGCACGATCAGATCGGCGGTACGCACCAGCAGGGCGGCCAGGGCCACCCTGCGCCGCTCGCCACCGGACATCGGCCCGACCGGCTGGTCCAACCCGAGATACGGCATGCCGAGGCCGTCGAGGATCGCCCGCACGCCGGCGTCGCCCGCCCATTCGTGCTCGGCGCCGAAGCCCTCGTCGAGCCAGGCGGTACCGAGCACCACGTCCCGGACGCTCGCCCCGGGGTCGAGGGTCAGATTCTGCGGCAACCAGGCCACCCGCAGGTCGCGGCGGTGGGTGACCCGGCCGCTGTCCGGCTCCTCCAGCTTCGTCAACAGTCGCAGCAGGGTCGACTTGCCGGCACCGTTGAGCCCGACCACCCCGATCCGGTCGAGGTCGTCGAGACCCAGGGAGACGTCGGTGAGCAGTTGCCCCGCCGCGCCGTAGCCCTTGGAGACCCGGTCCAGGTTGACGATATTGGCCATGCTCAGACGGTAGTCACGTGCCGGGACCCGGTTGTCGTCAGGCTCCCGCCCCGATCCGGGCACCGGGCACCGGGCCGTGCGCGGTACGGGCCGCCCGGCACACCCCGGCCGTCTCCAGCTCGGCGGCGATCCGCTCCGCCTCCGCCGCGTCCGGGGCGAGGAAGACGCAGGTCGGCCCCGAGCCGGAGACGATGCCGGCGAGCGCACCGGCCGCCTCGCCGGCCTTGAGCGTGGTCGCCAGCGCGGGGCGCAACGCCAGCGCCGCCGCCTGCAGGTCGTTGCCGAGCGCCCGACCGAGCCGCGCCGGATCCCGGCCACGCAGCGCGGCGAGCAGCGCGTCCGCGTTGCGCAGCGGCGGCGGCGCGGCGTACTCGGCGCGCAGCCGGTCGAGTTCGGCATAGGCGGCCGGGGTGGAGAGGCCCTCGTCGGCGACCGCCACCACCCAGTGCCAGGTGGTGGGGCGGGCCAGGATCGGGCTGATCGTCTCGCCGTGGCCGGTGCCCAGCGCGGTACCGCCGTAGACCAGGAACGGGACGTCGGAGCCGAGCCGGGCGGCGATCACGGCCAGCTCGTCGCGGGACAGGTCCGTACCCCAGAGGGCGTCGCAGGCCACCAGCGCGGCGGCCGCGTCGGCGCTGCCGCCGGCCAGGCCGCCGGCCAGCGGGATCTGCTTGCGCAGGTGCAGCCGGGCGTGGGCCGGCCGGCCGGTGTACGCGGCGAGCGCCCGGGCCGCCCGGATGGCGAGGTTGGACTCGTCCAGGGCGAGTTCGCCGGCGCCCTCCCCCTCCATGGTCAGGGTGAGGGTGTCACCGCGCCGGGCGGTCAGCTCGTCGTAGATCGAGATCGCCTGGTAGACGGTGTTCAGCTCGTGGTAGCCGTCCTCGCGCAGCGGCCCGACCCCGAGGTGGAGGTTGACCTTCGCCGGGACGCGTACCCGCACCGGGCCGGGCAGTCCCCGCCGCGGACGGTCGTCCTCGCCGCCCGGGCCCCACGCCTCGGTCACGGGGCGACGTCCCGGACCCGCAGCCGGATCTCGAACGGCTTCGCCAGCACGAGCTCCCCGGCGGACCGCTGCCGTACCGGGTCGGGCGACCAGGGCCGCCGGTTTCCCGGGCCCACGGGCTGCGCCGTCACGTCTGACACCTCCTGCCGCACACGCCGTCAGCCTACTCGGCGGCCCGTACGGCGACCGGGGCCGACGCGGCGATCGCGGCGAACTGGGCGACGGTCAGCGACTCGCCCCGGGCACCGGGGTCGACCCCGGCCGCGGCGAGCGCCGCCCCGGCCCGGTCCGCGCCGCCGGCCCAGCCGGCCAGGGCGGCGCGCAGCGTCTTGCGACGCTGCGCGAACGCCGCGTCGACCACCGCGAAGACCCGTTCCCGGGGTACGTCGGCGCGCGGCGGCTCCCGCCGGGAGAAGGCGACCAGCCCGGAGTCGACGTTCGGCACCGGCCAGAAGACGTTCGGCGGTACCCGCCCGGCGCCGCGCGCCGCCGCGTACCAGGCGAGCTTGACCGAAGGGATGCCGTAGGTCTTCGAGCCGGGGCCGGCGACCAGCCGGTCGGCGACCTCCTTCTGCACCATCACCAGGCCGTGCCGCAGCTCGGGCAGCTCGGCGAGCAGGTGCAGCACCACCGGTACCGCGACGTTGTAGGGCAGGTTGGCCACCAGCGCGGTCGGGGCCGGCCCGCCCAGCTCGGCGGCGGTGATCCGCAGCGCGTCGGCGCGGTGCACGGTGAGCCGGTCGGCGGTCGCCCCGGCGTGCCGGGCCACGGTCCCGGGCAGGGCGCCGGCCAGCACCGGGTCGATCTCCACCGCGTGTACGTGCGCGGCCACCGGCAGCAGCCCGAGGGTCAGCGAACCGAGCCCCGGGCCGACCTCCAGCGCCACGTCGTCCGGGGTCAGCCCGGCGGCGGTCACGATCCGCCGCACCGTGTTGGGATCGTGCACGAAATTCTGGCCGAGCCTCTTCGTCGGCGCCACGCCCAGCCGGGCGGCGAGGTCCCGGATCTCCGCCGGGCCGAGCAGGTCTGCGGCCATGTCGAAACAGGGTACGGGCCGGCCCCTCGGCCCACGGACCGCGCTCCGGTTTCCGGCGGCGCGCCGGACCGGCCGGCCGTGCCGGGGTCGGTAAAGACGCCCGGACCGGCCGACGTGCCGGGTCAGACAGGCGGGCCGGATCAGGCCGGCCGGCCGGTGTGCCGGGTCAGGCCGGCGGGCCGACGTGCAGGGTCAGGCCGGCGTGCCGGCGAAGTGGCAGGCGGCGACGCGTGCCGTGCCGTCACCGGCCACCGGTTCCTCGCCGGCCGCGACGAGCAGTTCCGGCTGTTCCCGGTGGCAGATGTCCTGGGCGATCGGGCAGCGGGTGTGGAACCGGCAGCCCGACGGCGGGTCGACCGGGCTGGGCGGGTCGCCGGCCAGCACGATCCGCTGCCGGCCCCGTTCGCGCGGATGCCGGACCGGTACCGAACCCAGCAGCGCCCGGGTGTAGGGGTGGGCCGGGTCCTGGTAGACCGTGGCGGCCGGTCCAAGCTCGGCCAGCCGGCCCAGGTACATCACCGCGACCCGGTGCGAGACGTGCCGGACCACGCCCAGGTCGTGCGCGATGAAGACCAGCGCGATCCCCAGTCGCCGTTGCAGCTCGGCGAGGAGGTTCACCACCTGGGCCTGCACCGAGACGTCGAGCGCGGAGACCGGTTCGTCGCAGACCACCACCCGGGGCTCGGTGGCCAGCGCGCGGGCGATGCCGATCCGCTGGCGCTGTCCGCCGGAGAACTCGTGCGGGAACCGCCGCATCATGTCGGGCGCCAACCCGACCATCTCCAGCAGCTCGGCCACCCGGTCGCGCCGGGCGGCGGCACCCCGGACCAGCCGGTGCACGTCCAGCGGTTCGGCGATCACGTCCAGGATCGGCATCCGCGGGTTGAGCGAGGTGACCGGATCCTGGAAGACCATCTGTACGGCCCGGCGCAGCTCGCGGCGGTGACCGCCCCGGGCCGCGCCGACGTCGAGTCCGGCGTAGCGCACCCGGCCGGCGTCGGGGCGCTCCAGGCCGACCAGCAACCGGGCCAGGGTGGACTTGCCACAGCCGGACTCACCGACCACCCCGAGGGTCTCACCCGCCGAGACGGTGAGATCCACCCCGTCCACCGCGTGCACCCGGGACCGGCCGCCGAGGCTCCCTCCGGCCCGGTACCACTTGCGGACCTCGGTGGCGACGAGCAGCGGCTCACCCGGGGTCGAGGCACCGGCATCGCGTGGACCGGCGTCGCGTGCACCGCCGTCGGGTTCACCGCCGTCGCGTGGAGCGGCGGTGGGTGCACCGGCGGTCAGCGGGCCGGCGGTGAACGGGCCGGCGGAGGCGGACAGCGCGGTCGGCAGGCCCGCGCCATGACCCCCCGCCGTACCGGGACCGGTCGTCGGGTCGGGCCCGGCCGGGCGGTCAGACGGCGGCATCGACGGTCTCCTCGGCGTAGTGGCAGGCGGCGCTCCGGCCGGGGGCGGCGAGCGGCCGGCGCTCCGGACGGTCCGCCGGGCACCGCTGCGTCGCCCGGTCGCAGCGCGGGTGGAAGGCGCAGCCGGTCGGCAGGGCGAGCAGGTTGGGCGGGCTGCCCGGGATGGGGCGCAGCAGGTCGCCCGGCTGCTCCAGGTCGGGTACGGAGCGCAGCAGCGCCGCCGTGTACGGGTGCGCCGGACCGTCCAGCACCTCGGTCACCGTGCCGGTCTCGACGATCCGGCCGGCGTACATGACGGCGACCCGGTCGGCGATCTCGGCGGCCACCCCGAGGTCGTGGGTGATCAGCAGGACGCCCATCCCGAGTTCTGCGCGCAGCCGGTCGACGAGTTCGAGGATCTGCGCCTGCACCGTGACGTCGAGCGCGGTGGTGGGCTCGTCGGCGATGAGCAGCCGGGGGCCGAGCGCGACCGCCATCGCGATCAGGATCCGCTGCCGCATGCCGCCGGAGAACTGGTGCGGGTAGTCGCGTACCCGGCGGTCGGGGGCCGGGATGCCGACCAGCCGGAGGAGTTCGGCGGCCTCGGCCCGGGCGGCCCGGCGGGACAGCCCGCGGTGGATCCGGAACACCTCGCCGAGCTGGTCACCGATCGAGAGCACCGGGTTGAGCGCCGAGAGCGCGTCCTGGAAGACCAGCGCCATGGTCTCGCCGCGCAGGGCCCGGATCCGGTCCGGGTGCAGGCCGTTGAGGTCGGTACCGGCGACCCGCACCTCGTCGGCGCGGACCCGTACGCCGGGATGGTCGAGCAGGCCCATCACGGCGCGGGCGGTGACCGACTTGCCGGAGCCGGACTCGCCGAGCAGCGCCAGCACCTCGCCGGCGGCGATGTCGAGGTCGAGTCCGCGCACCGCCGGGATCTCCCCGCGCCGGTTGGTGAACGTGACGTCGAGGTGCCGGATGCGCAGCGCCGCCGGCAGGTCGCCGTCCGGCGACCGCCGCACCTCGGCCGGACCGCTGAGCCCCGCCCCACTAATCACTACAGCTCCCGAATTTCCGTGACGGTTCCCGTCGTAACGATTTCTCGCATGCATTCCGTGATTCACGCCGGAGACGGTCCTCATGTTGACACGTGGCGCCTGATCCTGGCAATCTCTGCTCCCACATCGCCGACAATCCACACCGACAGCCGACCGCGGCGCCGAAAACCACCGCGCGGACGCCGATCGGTGGGCCGACCGAAGGAGGAACCGGCGTGCTCGACCCCGCCACCGCATACACCGGCTACACGTCCTACAGCTACCTGGAGGCAGGAACCGACTACCGGGAGTTCGCACTCGCCCCGGAACTCGGCCGGGTCCCCGCGTACCAGGGAAGCTCGCTGTCGGACACCCAGCGGGAACGGGTCCGCCGGCTGCTCACCGACAACGTGGTCATCTCGCTGCACGACCACCCCTCGGTCTTCCCCGACGACATCAGCCAGACCGTCGACTACAACCGCACGGCGCGGCACCACACCGGGTACGCCGGGCTGGCCCGCTCCGGGATGACCGCCGTCTTCGACAACATGATGGACGGCACCTGCTGCGTGACCAGCCAGATGGGCTGGAAGTGGACCGACGTGATCGCCGACCTCGGCATGCGGCTGTCGGACCTGGCCCACCAGGACTACCTGATCCGGGTCGAGCGGCTGGCCGACATCCACCACGCCCACCAGACCGGGCGGATGGGCCTGGTGCTGGCCACCGAGGCGGCCACGATGATCGAGAACGAGCTGGACCGGATCGACATGCTCTACGGCTTCGGCGTCCGGCAGATGGGCATCGCCTACAGCGAGGCGAACACCCTGGGCAGCGGGCTGAAGGAGCGCGGCGACGGCGGGCTGACCTACTTCGGCGAGAAGGCCGTACGCCGGATGAACAAGCTCGGCGTCGCCATCGACGTGTCACACTCCGGCGACCGCACCTCGTTGGACGTCATCGCGCACTCCACCAAGCCGATCTTCATCACCCACGCCGGGTCCCGCACGGTCTGGCCGACCAACCGGATGAAGCCCGACGAGGTGATCCGGGCCTGCGCCGAGCGCGGCGGGGTGCTCGGGCTGGAGGCGGCACCGCACACCACCCTGTCGCCGGCGCACCCCCGGCACAGCATCGAGTCGGTGATGGACCACTTCGTCCACTGCGTGGAACTGGTCGGCATCGACCACGTCGCGTTCGGGCCGGACACCCTCTTCGGCGACCACGTCGGCCTGCACGACACGTTCGCCGCCCACCTCTCCATCGCCGAGGCGCACGGGCACGTCGACCACCCCCGGGTGCCGTACGTCGACGGGCTGGAGAACCCGGCCGAGTGCTACTGGAACATCGTCTCCTGGCTGGTCGGCCACGACTACTCGGACGACGAGATCGGCAAGGTCCTGGGGGGCAACATTCTGCGCGTCCTTGAGGAGGTCTGGCACTGATGGCACTGTTCCGACGCGGTCCACTCCGGCGTACCCTCGCCGTCGCGGTGGGCACGCTCTCGATCGGGCTGGCGGCAACCGCCTGCTCGCCCAGCAACCCCGACAGCCAGGCCGGTGGCGGCGGTGACTCCGCGGACCGGATCACCATCGGCACCACCGCCGACGTGCTCAACTACAACCCGCTGGTCGGCAACAGCCGTACCGACACCTGGGTGACGAACCTGATGTACCCGCGCCTGATGGGCATGGGACTGGACGGGGTGCGGACGCCGTACCTGGCCAGCAAGTGGGAGTACACCGACGGTGGCCGGAAGGCGAAGGTCACCCTGCGGGACGACTTCACCTGGAGCGACGGGGAGAAGGTGACCGCCGAGGACGTGGCGTTCACCATCGAGGCGGTCGCCAAGGAGAAGATCGGGGTGGTGGCCGGGCTGATCCCGGCGTACCAGAAGACCACCGTGCTCTCCCCGACGGAGCTGGAGTTCCAGCTCTCCCAGCCGGACGGCACGTTCCTGGAGAACGTCGGCTTCTGGATGCCGGTCGTGCCGGAGCACGTCTTCAGCAAGGTCGGCAGCGTGCAGAAGTTCGCCAACGACAAAGACTGGGTGTCGGCCGGGCCGTACAGGCTGACCACGGTGGAGCGCGGCCAGCGGTACGTGATGCAGCGGGTGGAGAACTTCCCGCTCGTCGAGGGGGGACCCAAGACCAAGGAGGTCGTGTTCCGGGTCTTCCCGGACGTGAACACCGAGGCGCTGGCCCTGCGCAACGGCGACATCGACCTGATCGCGAACGTACTGCCGCCGGCGCTGGCCAAGACGCTGGAGGGCGACAGCAAGCTCAAGCTGGTGACGGTGCCGTCGCTGGGCTGGGCGCACATGCAGTACAACACCGCCCGCAAGCCGCTGGACCGGCTGGAGGTACGGCAGGCGCTGGCCGCCGCCGTCGACTACGAGGCGATCCGGCGGGTGGCGTTGCAGGGCAAGGCGGTCTCCTCGAACTCCTCGGTGCTGACCCCGACGCTGAAGCAGTGGCAGGACCCGTCCGCCAAGGAGTACACCCACGACCCGGCGAAGGCGAAGCAGCTGCTCACCGGGGCCGGCCTCAAGGACGGCAACGGGGACGGCCTCTTCGACGGGCTGAGCCTGCGCATGATCTACGACCAGGCCGACCCGAACATCTCCAAGTGGGCGCAGCTGGTCCGGGACTCCGCCAAGGAGGCCGGGATCGAGATCAAGCTGGAGGGCCTGGAGCGCAACACGTACGTGGAGAAGTACACCGCCCGGGACTACGACATCTACGCCGGCTCCTGGGCGATCATGGAGAACCCGCCGGCCAACCTGACCCTGGCGTTCAAGTGCAAGGGCTTCATCAACTACGCGAACGCCTGCGACCCGGAGCTGGACCGGCTGATCGACGAGTCGCGGTCGAAGCTGGACCAGGCCGGCCAGAAGGGCCCGATCCAGCAGGCTGCGAAGATCATCTCCGACAAGGTGTACGACAACGTGCTCTACGTCGAGGAGTTCACCATCGCGCACTCGGCGAAGTGGTCCGGCTTCCAGGTCCAGCCGAGCGAGCTGCTCTCCATCGTCAACCCCGTCTCGCTGGCCCAGGCCACGGCCGGCTGAGCCGGGAACGGAAGCCTCCGCCGGGCGGCGCCGCACCCGCCGCCCGGCGGAGCCGGTTAGGAAGGGCCCCTTCCTCTACAAAATCCGATAACAAGGGGCCCTTCCTTACCCCTCAAGTCCTGGAAGGAGAGGACATGCCCGCTGGCGCCCGGTTCGTCGTCCACCGCCTGCTCCGCGGCGTACTGACCATGTGGTTCGCGGTGACCGTGACGTTCTTCCTGCTCCGCCTCCTGCCCGGCGATCCGGCGCTGGCGGTCGCCGATCCCGGGATGACCGCGGAACTGCGTGCCGAACTGCTGCACGACTACGGCCTGGACCGGCCGCTCGCCGTGCAGTACTGGGAGTACCTGACCCAGCTCGTGCAGGGCAACCTCGGGGTGTCGTTCCGGCAGAACCAGCCGGTCCTCGACATCCTGCTGGAGCGGCTGCCCTGGACCCTGCTGCTGGCCGGTACCGCCCTCGCGGTCACCGTCGTGCTCGGCATCCCGCTCGGGGTGGTCGCCGCCACCCGGGCCCGGGGGGCTCTGGACCGGCTGATCCAGGTCGGCGGGATCACCGGCCAGTCGCTCTTCATCCCGAGCGTCGGCGTACTGCTGCTCTACGTCTTCGGGGTGCAGTTCGGCATCCTGCCGATCGGCGGCGCGATGGACGACGATGTCTACGGCCTGGCGGCGTACGCCAGCATCGCGACGCACCTGGTGCTGCCCTGCCTCTCGCTGGTGCTGGTGCAGCTCGGCTCGTACGTACTGACCCTGCGCAGCACGCTGATCGACGCGCTTGGCGAGGACTACTGCACGCTGGCCAGGGCCAAGGGCCTGCCGAACCGGAAGGTGGTCTGGCGGCACGCGCTGCGCAACGCGCTGCTCCCGACCACCACGCTGGTCGGGCTCCAGCTCGGCTTCCTGGTCGGCGGGGCGGTGCTCACCGAGTCGATCTACGCCTACCCGGGCGTGGGGCGGGCCATCTTCGAGGCGGTCGGGCAGCTCGACTTCCCGGTGCTCCAGGGCGCCTTTCTGATGCTGGCCTTCGCGGTCATCGTCGCCAACCTGCTGACCGACCTGGCCTACGGGCTGCTCGATCCGAGGGTGCGTACCTCATGACGACCGAAGCTGTGCTCCCGCCGGCCGGCGATCCGCCGCCGCCGGCCGCCGCCGGGGCCGCCGGTGGGCTGCCGCCGTCCGAGTCCGTGGGCCGGCAGACCTGGCAGGCGTTCCGGCGCAACCCGCTCGGCATGGGCAGCGCCGTCGTGCTGGTGCTGCTCGGCCTGGTCGCGCTCGCCGCGCCGCTGATCGCCGACTACCCCACCGGGTACGGCGAGGACGTGCTCGCCGGGCCGACCGGTGCGCACTGGTTCGGCACCGACGACCTGGGCCGGGACGTCTTCGCCCAGGTGGTCTGGGGCACCCGGGTCAGCATCGTGGTGGGTCTGGCGGCCAGCCTGCTGGCGATCGTGATCGGCGTGGTGGTCGGGATCGCCGCCGCCTACTTCCGCCCGGCCGACCTGGTGCTCGGCATCATCGTGGACGTCTCGCTGTCGCTGCCGGTGCTGCCGCTGATGATCCTGGTCGCCGCGCTGGCCGGGCCGAGCGTGCCGACCCTGGTGGTGGTGATCGCGGTCTTCAGCTGGCCCGAGGTGGCCCGGGTGGTCCGCTCGCAGGGGCTCGCCGTGGTGCCGATGCCGTACGTCTCGGCGGCGCACGTGATCGGCGGTTCGCATCTCTGGATCATCCGCAAGCACGTGCTGCCGGGCGTCGCGCCGGTGGTCGCGGTCTCGGTGGTGCTGACCACCTCCCGGGCGGTGCTCTCCGAGGCGGGGCTGTCGTTCCTCGGTCTGGGCGACCCGAACAGCTGGTCGTGGGGGACGATCCTGCACCAGGCGCAGCGTTCCGGGTCGCTCGCCACCGCCTGGTGGACCACGCTCTTCCCCTCGCTGGCCATCCTGCTGCTGGTGGTGGCCACGACCCTGCTCGCCGTGGCGTACAACGACGCCCGCAACC
This sequence comes from Plantactinospora sp. CA-290183, assembly GCF_050936375.1. Taxonomy (NCBI): domain Bacteria; kingdom Bacillati; phylum Actinomycetota; class Actinomycetes; order Micromonosporales; family Micromonosporaceae; genus Plantactinospora; species Plantactinospora sp. CA-290183. Next base: position 197,849 of record NZ_JBNJMX010000007.1, read on the forward strand.
CCCGGACGAGGTGATCTCGCGGTGCGACTGCCGCCGTCCTTCTTTGTCGCCCTCCAGACGCGGGTCCGCGCCGAACTGGACCGGGTCGGGCTGGACGCCCTGCTGCTGGACGACCCGCTCGACGTGGCGTACCTGACGGGTTTCTCGCACTTTCCGAACGAGCGGCCGGTGGCTGCCTACCTGCCGCGTGACGGCGCCGTGCTGCTGCTGGTCCCCGACCTGGAGCGGGAGTACGCGGCCGACCAGCGGGCCGCCGCCGAGCTGGTGGTCTATCCGGAGTTCCCGGGTGAGCGGAGCCCGTTCGCGGTGCTCCGGGACGCGGTGCCGGCCGCCCCGGCCCGGGCCGGTTACCCGCCGTCCACCTCGGTCGGCCGGGTCGCCGGGCTCGCGGCGGCGTTCCCCGGCACCGAGTGGGTCGCCAGCGGCCTCGTCGGCGGGCTGCGGTTGCGCAAGACGCCGGAGGAGATCGCCCTGCACACCGAGGCGGCCCGGATCGCGGACGCGATGCTGGCCGAGGGCGCCCGGCTGGTCGCGGCGGCGGTGTCCGGCGGCGGCGAACTGCCGACCGAGACGGAGCTGGCCGGCCACGTCACCCGGTACGGCGCGGCGAAGATGTACGCCGAGCACGACGACGTCGTGGTGGTGCCGATGCTGACCGGCGGCCTGGTCTACGGCGGGGCGAACTCGGCCCAGCCGCACCGGCTGCCCGGCGGGGACCGGCTGCGTCGGGGCGAGCCGTTCATGCTCTCGCTCGGCTGTGCCGTGGGTGGCCGGTTCGTGGAGAGCGAGCGGACCTTCCTGCTGGGTGAGCCGACCGCCGAGCAGCGCCGCTACTACGAGGTGGTCCGGGAGGCGCAGCAGGTGGGCACCGAGGCGCTGCGCCCGGGTACCCGCTGCGTGGACGCCAACCGGGCCTGCCTGGACGTGATCCGCCGGGCCGGGCTGGGCGAGTTCCTGCGGCACCGGCAGGGCCACGGGATCGGCCTGGGCTTCCACGAGCCGCCGTGGGTGGCCGACGGGGACGACACCGAACTGGCGCCCGGGATGCTGCTCTCCAGCGAGCCCGGCGTCTACGTACCGGGCCACGCCGGCTACCGGATCTCGGACACCGTGCTGGTGACCGACGACGGGCCGCGCCGGCTCACCGGCTATCCCCGAGACCTGACCGACATCGTGATCGGAGCATGACGTGTCCATCGGAACGACCGAGACCGTGGAGATCAACGGCAACCGGCTCAACGTGGAGGTGCTGGGCGACGCGCCGGGCAAACCGACGATGATCGTCCATCACGGCGCGCCGGGCCTGGGTTCGATGGCGGAGCCGCGCGCCTCGTTCGGGCCGTTCGCCGACGACTACCGGGTGGTGGTCTTCGACGCCCGGGGCTCGGGTGCCAGTGAGGGCAGGGAGCCGTTCACCCACGAGCAGTGGGCCGCCGACGTGGACGGGCTGCGCCAGTGGATCGGTGCCGAGCGGATCGTGATGGCCGGCGGCTCGTACGGCGGCTTCATCGCGATGGAGTACGCGATCCGCTACCCGGAGCGGGTCGCCGCGCTGGTGCTGCGGGACACCGCCGCGGACAACGCCAACCAGGAGCTGGCGCTGCGCAACGCGCTCGCCTCCGCCCGGGTGGAGATCGACCGGGTGAAGCTGGACCGGATCATGTCCGGCACCGTCCGGGACGACGCCGACCTGCGGGACTGCTGGGCGGAGATTCTGCCGCTCTACGACCACGACCTGGACTGGGAGAAGGTCCGGCAGCGGGTCGCGGACACCCCCTACCGGTACGCCACGCACAACTTCGCCTTTGCCGTCAACCAGCCCAACTACGACATCAAGGCTTTGCTGCCGGGCATCTCCTGTCCGACCCTGGTCATCGTGGGCCGACACGACTGGATCACCCCGGTGGAATGCAGCGAGACGATCGCCGGGCTGATCCCGGGCGCCCGGCTGGTGGTGTTCGAGCACTCCGGACACTCCCCGCAGACCGAGGAGGCGGAGCGGTTCCAGCGGGTCGTCCGGGAGTTCCTGGCGGGCGTACCGGTGCTGCCTTCGTGATGCCCGTCGAGATGTACGACCTCGATCCCATCGACCGGCGTATCGTCGCCGCGCTCCAGGTCAACGGCCGGGCGAGCTGGACCGACATCGCCCAGCTCACCGGCACCTCGGTGACCACGGTGGCCCGCCGGGCGCAGCAGCTGCTCGCCGACGGCCTGGTCAAGGTGGCCGCCGCCCCGCAGCCCGGCGGCGGACCGGCCGACCTGCTGATCGTCCGGATCCGCTGTGCGGCGGGCAGCCAGCTTCCCGCCGCACAGGCGCTGGCCGCGATGCCGGAGATCCGCTTCGTCGCCCTGGTGACCGGGGTCTACGACCTGGTCGCCGAGGTGCTGGTGCCGAAGGGGACCAGCCTGCACAGCGTGCTGCTCAACGGGTTGCAGAGCATCCCCGGCATCCAGGGCAGCGTCGCCGACCTGCGGCTGCACACCTACAAGTCCACCCACGAGTGGAGCCGGCACCTGCTCGGCACCGGCAGTCAGCCCGTCGCACCGCCGCCGGTGCACGACTGCCCGCCCGCGCACCTGGACGAGCTGGACGAGCGGATCATCTCCGCGCTCCGTGAGGACGGCCGGACCAGCTTCCAGTCCGTCGCGCTCGGCCTCGGGGTCAGCGAGAGCACCGTACGGCGCCGGTTCGAGGCGCTCTACGGCGCCGGTTGCGTACAGGTGATCACGCTGGTGCCGGCGGCGGCGCTGGGCTTCGAGGCGGAGATCCTCTTCTGGCTCTCGGTGGCGCCGTCCCGGCTGGACGGGGTCGCCCGGGAGCTGGCCGCGCTGCGCGGGGTGCGTTACGTCGCCGCCACCCTCGGCCAGGAGTCGCTGATGTGCGAGGTGATCCTGCCGAGCCACGCCGACGTCTTCGAGTTCACCACCAAGACGCTGGGCGGGATCGATGGCATCCAGGCCTGGACGGCCGGGGTGCAGCTGCTCACCGTCAAGCGGGGCTTCGTGATCACTCCGTGGGCGGCCCGGCGGCTCGCCGCGGAGGGCGTCGGCGCGACCGCCACACCGCCGGAACCGCGCGGCGGCACGACCGCCGGCAGCGGCCGGGGCACCCGCAACCGCCGGGCCGCCGCCCCCTGAGGTCCTCCCCCGCCGGGCCGCGACCCTCGGCCCCCGACCCGGGGCCGCCGGTCACCAGGGGCCGAAGACCCGATCCCCGGTGGCGGAGATCGCCGCGCAGAGTTCGGCCAGGTCCGCGCCGGTGGTCTCGGCCAGCGACCGGACGGTGAGCGGGATCAGGTACGACGCGTTCGGCCGGCCCCGGTGCGGCATCGGGGTGAGGTAGGGCGCGTCGGTCTCGACCAGGATCTGGCCCAGCGGGGTGAGCCGGGCCGCCTCGCGCAGTCCGGCCGCGTTGCCGAAGGTCACGGTGCCGGCGAAGCTGAGCAGGTAGCCCCGGCGGACACACTCGGCGGCGAACTCGGCGTCCCCGGAGAAGCAGTGCAGCACCACCGTCTCCGGTGCACCCTCGTCGTCGAGGATCCGCAGCACGTCCGCGTGCGCGTCCCGGTCGTGGATCACCAGCGGCTTGCCGTACCGCTTGGCGATCGCGATGTGCGCCCGGAAACTCGTCTCCTGGGCGGCCCGCCCCTGCTCACCGGTACGGAAGAAGTCCATCCCGGTCTCGCCGATGCCGCGTACCCGCTGCTGCGCGGCCAGCGCCTCGATCTCCCTGAGCGCCTCGTCCAGGTCGGCCAGCCGGGGGGCGTCGTTGGGGTGCAACGCCACCGTCGCCACCACCGCCGGCTGCCGGGCGGCCAGTTCGGCACCCCACCGCGACGAGGCCACGTCGACGCCGACCTGGACCAGCCGGTCCACCCCTACCCCGGCGGCTACCCGCACCGCCGCCGCGATCGGGTCACCGCCGGCGTCCCCGCCGGGCGGGGTGCCCGCCTCCGAGATCGTGATGTCCAGGTGGGTGTGGCTGTCGATCACCGGTACGGGGAGCGGCTCCGGCACGGGCGGAAACTCCCCGGCCCGGCGGGCGGCCCGCTGCCGGCGGGACTCGGTCTGCTCAGTCATCGCCGCCAGCATCACACACCCGGTTGACCGGCCACGGAACCGCCCGCTCCACCGAACCGGTGGCGCACCGCCGACCGAACCGGTGGTCGACGGCGAGCCGAACCGGCAGAGTCCCGCCCCGCGCCCGGCCAGGTTCCCGGCCGGCAACCCGCCGTTCACCGTGGCGGCGGATACCGGCCCTAGCGTCAGCGCGGTGAGCGTGACCCCGCGGGCGGGCCAGGCACCGCAGGCGCCGGCCGGGTTGCGCGTGCGGTACGCCGGCACGAGCCACCCGGCGGCGGCACTCGGCCGCGGTGCCGCGTACGAGCTGTTCAGCGCCGATCCCGCGCCGGGCTTCGAGCCGGACCGCCGGCCCGGGGCCCGCTATCCCTGGCACCGGTACGCGCACGCCAGCGAGGTCGCGCCGCTGCGAGACGGCGGCGGGCCGGTGGTCGCGGCTCGGACCTCGACCGGGTCGACGGACCCGACGGACCAGCCGCTGACGGCACCACTGAACCGGGAGGTGGGCTGGGCGGAGATCCACCGGCTCGGCCAGAGCCCGGCGTCGGCCGACGATCCGCTGCTCACGGCGGTACGCGGCTCCGCCACGATCCGCCGGGGCACGCACATGGTCAAGGTGCTCTCCGCCGCCCAGGTCGCCGGGTTCCTGCGCGGCTGGCTGCCGTACGGGTTCTGCCACCGCGAGTACGACGTGGCCCACCTGCGTACGCCGGCCGACCTGGCCCTGCTGCGGACCGACGCCGACGCCGGACGCGGCGTGCCGGACGTCGGCTACCTGCTGCGCTGGCGGGCGATCGACCCGGTCGACTACGTGCTCCCGACGGGCCCGGAGCACCGGGGGCTGGTCACCATGCCGCCGCAGGACCGGGCCGGGCCGCCGGTGCTCGGCACCGGCTTCACCCCGAGCGGCCGGCATCTCGTGCCGGAGTTCGTCACCCGGGACTTCGCCGACCTGCCGCTGCCGGCCAACGCGACGCTGCTGGCGCACACCGTCGACGGCGACGAGGTGGTGCTCTACACCTACCAGCCGGAGCAGCGCGGCTGGTTGCGGATGGCCGGTCCGCGCTGGCGCCACCTGCTGGCCGCGCTGCCCGGCGTCGCACCCGACCAGGAGTACGTCTCGACCGCCGACGCGGTCCGCTCCACCCTGCTCGTCGGCGGCTACCGGGGCGGGGAACACGAGGCGGTCGCCGACCCGCCCGGCGAGTTCCGGGTGCTGGCGATGACCCGGGCGGCGCGCTACCCGGTCGAGACGCTGGTCCGCCGCGCCCGGTACGCCAGCTGGCGGCAGACCCGGTGTCTGGTGCTGCGCGAGGAGTCGGGCTGGCTGCGGCTGCGGCTGTGCCGGCCCGACCCGGACAATGTGGCCGCGCTCGGCGCCCAGTGCTACGAACGGGGCGTCTACGAAGCCTGGGCACCGGCGGTGGAGGTCGTGGACGGCGGGCTGCTCGACCAGCCGTACCCGATCTGACCGACCGGGCCGGGATGCCACGGACAGACCCGGTGTACGCGAGGATGTCACGGTGGCGGCCGTAGTGATCGCAGCGAGCGGTGGAAGAGTGTGAACGCCCCGCCTGCGCCCCTCGATCATGACAAGGCTCGGGCGGCTCTTGCCGAGGCTTGTGGCGCTGCTGGTCTCGATCCCGCTGCCGCCGAGCTCATCCGCCTCGGAGACAACGCGGTATTCCGGCTGCGTGGGGTACCGGTCATAGCGCGAGTAGCCCGTTCGGAGAAGCAGCTTCCGGGCGCCAGACGCGAGTTACTGGTTTCCCGCTGGTTGGCCGCAGAGAACATTCCGGTTGTCCGTCCACTGGATGTACCGCAGCCGATACTGGCTCAGGGCCGGGTGGTCGTGTTGTGGGAGTCCGCCTCCGACAGCGAGGCCTACGGCACGACGGCCGAACTGGGCGTCGTGCTTCGCGCACTGCATACGCTCACCCCGCCACCGGGGCTCTCGCTGCCTTCGTTGGATCCCTTCGCTCGCGCCTGGCGGCGCATGGACACACTCGACGCCGTGTCCGAAGACGACCGAACTCTTCTCCGCGGTCGGCTTGTCGAACTCGAAGAGTCCTACCACGCGCTGGCCTTCGACCTACCGATCGGCGTCGTCCATGGTGATGCCAACGTCGGGAACCTCATACGTGACCGGGACGGGCACCCACTGCTCGCCGACCTCGACGGATTCAGTCACGGGCCACGCGAATGGGACCTCGTGCTCACCGCGCTCTATTACGAGCGGTACGGCTGGCACAGCCGGACGGAGTACCGGGATTTCATCGACGCGTACGGTTACGACGTGATGCCGGCAGACTCGTACCGAACACTGGCCGACCTGCGCGAGCTGCTCATGGTGACCTGGCTCGCCCAGAACGCGCCGCACGACCCACGCGCCATGGCCGAGCTGACCAAGCGGATCACCACACTCCGGACCGGGAGCGGGCACCGGAACTGGCAGCCGTTCTAGCCGGCGGCATGGCAGCGGCATGATTCAACGCTACTGAATTGGATTGGCCGGTAGTGGCAGCACGAGAACGTCCATCGGCGGGATGAGTTTCGGTCGAATCATTCCGGCCTGCTGCCAACCCAACTGCTCGTAGATCCGCCGAGCCGGCGCGGCGGGGTTGCTCGCCAGGATGGCATACGGCTCGGGTCGGTCAGCGAGAAGCGCGCTCAACAGGCGGCGCCCGACGCCACGCCCCCGGTACGGCCCGCGGACCATCCACTCAGCGATCATGAACTTCGGCACGCCGTGGACGTGCGCGGGTGGCTCACCGACCTGCGGTTGCAGCCACTCCCCAGCCGACATCGTGTGCCCGTACGCCGTGCCGACCAACAGGCCATCGACGTCCACGGCGCGAGCGAGCCTGAAACCCGGTTGGCCAAGATGTTGCCTGAACCAGCGCCGGAACTGGGCCACGTGTTCCGGCCCCTCCTCGTACGGCGGCTCCGCGTACACCTCGGCATACAACTCTTGAAGGACACCGATCAGTGGGCGGACCTCATCCGCATCAAGCAGGCCATACGCGACACCCGACATCGCGGAACGCCTACCGGGCGGGCTGGGCGGCGAGCCGGTCACGCAGTTCCGCGACCTCCGCGCGGCGCCGCTCCCGCTCGGGCACGACCGCGACGACCTGGCGGGCAACCTCGTAGAGCAGCGCATTGTGCCGATCGGCGGGCAACTCGTCGAGCACCTCGGTGGCGTACCGCAGTCCGTCGGGGATCTGTCCGGACCGGACGAGGCAGTTCGCCCGATGCATCTGCAACTGCGCGCGCTCACGCGCCAGGTCGGCCGGATACAGCTCCAGGGCCCGGTCCTGGGCAGTCATCGCCTTCGTGACCTGCCCCGTGAAGGTATAGACATAGGACTCCGTGTAGCGCAGCCGGACCTCGGGCCAACCCAACATCGATTCGGCGTCATTGATCACCGGGCCGGGCAGGCGGTCGGTGATTTCCTCCACCGCCCTGATCGCCACCGTGGCTTCCTCAACCCGACCCACGGCCGCTAGTGCCTGCGCCCGGCCCGACAGCACTCCGGCCGTACCGCAACAGGCTCGACCGTCTGCCATGGTGATCGTCTCGTCGGCCAGGTCGAGGATCTGCCGGACGGGGCGGCGTTCATAGGTGCCGTTGACGACCTCCCAGTCACGCACCCAGATCCGGGTATCGAGGTCGCCGGACTGGTCGGCCTGGCGCCGCGCGGTGCGCCACCATCGGCGAGCCAACCCCACCTGCCCCGTTGACGTGAGGGCCATGGCCATGATCACCGCGAGCTGACCAGCGGAACGTAACAGGTCGCGGTTTCCGGGCTCCGCCCCGATCAGAGGCTGGAGGACGGCGAGATCCATACCGAGTTGCCCGACGAGCGTGGCCGGCGCGGTGACGTAGAAGTCCCGGGCGTAGTCGTTCGCGATCAACTGCCACTCGTCAGGGCCGGTACCGGCACCAGTGTCGAGCCACTGGCGGATCGCCTCCACGGCCACTGCCGGAGTGGACGCGCCCAGAGCCAAGGCCATGAGAACGGTACGCCGCTGCATATCGTCACCTGCCGCCCTGGTGTCCACTTGGTAAGCCGCAACGAGCGCGCCGTTGGCGCTGAGGGTCTGGTCGCAGATCTCTGCCCAGTCGGGCGAGCATCGCCGTTCGCCGCGCTCGATCTGTCCAACGTAGCCGAAATCAATTCCGGCGATCTCCGCGAAGCGGCGCAGCGACAGGCCGCGCTCACGGCGCAGCCGGCGGAGCATCTGCCCGAACTCTTCCACGGCCCCTCCTGCGCTGGTTGTGGGCGGCTGTGCGGCCCACAGCGGACCACTGCTCACTGCTGTCGATTGAGCTGACTGTCTGTGACGGTATCCGCACGAGATCGCGATGGCTATCCCGGCGGGGTGGCTTCGCTCCTGCGAATAACAGGTCAGCTACCACTCGGGGATCGGCCGGGACCGGTGTCGTCCCCCGTACACCGGTCCCGGCCCCCTGACCGGGTGCGGCGGTCGGTGCGGATTGGCCCGGCCGCCGTGCCCCACAACGAAGGAGGTCTGCGGATGAAGCTGTGGACTCGGTGGCGCACCCGTCGCCGCGAGAGAGTCGCCGCCGAGGCCGAACGGGCCGCCCGTGAGCGGGACGCCGCCGAGGCGGAGGCCACCCGGCGACGGCTCCTGGAGCTGGCCAGCCGGCAGCCGCACGGCTCGGACAGCGGTCCGGAGCGGGCCGACTGGACCTGGAACGGCCCCACCCTCGTCCACGGCTTACCGCTGCTCACCCATGGGCAGCGACGGCAGTACCACGCCACGTCATGCTGACCCGGGTGTGGCGCCGGCTGCGGCGTTCCCGACAGTCGGACCCGCCCGACCGCCGGTGGAACAGCCGGTGCTGGCGCCGTCTCGGGAACTGGCGATGAGGAAGCGGCTGCCGGTCGTCACGCCGACCGTCGAGATCCCGGACGTGCCGGCCGAGACCCTGCTCCAGCTCCAGCCCGAGCAGTGGTCGCACTGCGCCACCGTGCCGGTCGGGACGTACCTCGAGGTGACCGTCGCCCGGGTCCACCGCAACGTGACCCGCCAGGACGGGGCCGGCCTCTGGGTCTGGATCGTCGGCCACGAACACCCCGGGTGTACGTGGGAGCACGTCGAACCGCACCCGCCCTGCCTGCAACTCATGGTCCGGGTCGACGTGCTGATCGCGGCCGCCCAGCGGCAGGACCCGCCCGGGACTGCCGGCGGCAACCGGTAGCCCGGACGCGACGGGCCCCGCCGTTCCGGGCGGGATGGCGGGGCCCGATCGCCTCAGGTTCAGTCGGCGAGCCGGGCCAGCTCCTCGTCCACGATCGACGGGTCGAGCTTGCGGAACACCGGCTTGGGTGCGGCCAGCGGCCGGCCCGCCTCGATCGGCACCGACTCCCAGCGCGCGCCGACGGTGTAGTCGCCGGTCAGCACCGGGTACGTCCCGTCGCCGTCGAGGTCGCCGACCTCCACGATCGACGGCATCGGCGCGTGTACGCCGGTGCCGCCCAGCAGCTCGTGCACCTTCTGCGCGGAGTGCGGCAGGAACGGCGTGAGCATGGTGTTGGCGTCGCTGACGACCTGGAGCGCGACGTGCAGGATGGTGCCCATCCGGGGCTTGTCCGCCTCGTCCTTGAGCTTCCACGGGGCCTGCTCGGAGAGGTACCTGTTCGCCTCGGCCACCACCCGCATCGCCTCGCCGATCGCCTGCTTCTGCCGATGCCGGCCGATCAGCTCGCCGACGGTGTCGAAGCCGACCCGGGCGGTGGCGAGCAGCGCCTCGTCCGCCTCGGTGAGCCCGGCCGGATCGATCGCCGGGATCGCGCCGAAGTTCTTCGCGGCCATCGAGATGGACCGGTTGACCAGGTTGCCCCAGCCGGCCACCAGCTCGTCGTTGTTGCGCCGCAGGAACTCCGCCCAGGTGAAGTCGGTGTCCTGGCTCTCCGGCCCGGCGACGGCGATGAAGTAGCGCAGCGCGTCGGCGTCGTAGCGCGCCAGGAAGTCCCGGACGTAGATGACCACCTGGCGGGAGGAGGAGAACTTCCGCCCCTCCATGGTCAGGAACTCGCTGGAGACCACCTCGGTGGGGAGGTTGAGCCGGCCCAGGTCGCCCGGCTCGCCGCCCCGGGCACCCTCGCCGTCGTACCCGAGCAGCAGGGCCGGCCAGATCACCGAGTGGAAGACGATGTTGTCCTTGCCCATGAAGTAGTAGCCACGGGCGTCCTTGCCTTCCTTGTCCGCGGTCCACCAGCGCCGCCACGCCTCCGGGTCGCCGGACCGCCGGGCCCACTCGATGGAGGCGGAGAGGTAGCCGATCACCGCGTCGAACCAGACGTAGATCCGCTTGTCCGGGCGGTCGCGCCAGCCCTCCAGCGGGATCGGTACGCCCCACTCCAGGTCCCGGGTGATCGCCCGGGGCTGGAGGTCGTCCAGCAGGTTCCGGGAGAACCGGAGCACGTTGGGGCGCCACCCCTCCCGGTTGTCCAGCCAGCCGCGCAGCGCCTCGGCCAGCGCCGGCAGGTCGAGGAAGAAGTGCTCGGTCTCGACGAACTTCGGCGTCTCCCCGTTGATCTTCGATCGGGGGTTGACCAGGTCGACCGGGTCGAGCTGGTTGCCGCAGTTGTCGCACTGGTCGCCGCGCGCCTGGCCGTACCCGCAGATCGGGCAGGTGCCCTCGATGTAGCGGTCCGGCAGCGTACGACCGGTGGATGGGGAGATCGCCCCCATGGTGACCTTGGGGACGATGTAGCCGTTGCGGTGCAGCGCCTCGAACAGTTCCTGCACCACGGCGTAGTGGTTGCCGGTGGTGGTCCGGGTGAAGAGGTCGTAGGAGAGGCCCAGCCCGTGCAGGTCCTCGACGATCACCCGGTTGTAGCGGTCGGCCAGCTCGCGCGGGGTGACCCCCTCCTTGTCGGCCTGCACCTGGATCGGCGTGCCGTGCTCGTCCGTGCCGGAGACCATGAGCACGTCGTGGCCGGCCATCCGCATGTACCGGCTGAACACGTCGGAGGGAACCCCGAAGCCGGAGACGTGGCCGATGTGGCGCGGGCCGTTGGCGTACGGCCAGGCAACCGCCGCGAGAACGTGACTCATGGAAAGCAAGCCTAGTGACCGCCGTTCGAGGACCGCGAACCGATTGTCACTCCGGTCCTCGGCGGGGCGGCCAGAGGTGACTATTGGGGGTAAAGATCATGTGACTACCGGATATTGAGACTGATTTCCAACTTTTTCTCTTTCGACACGCGCGTCCGGCTGCCCGGACCCGACACCGTCCCGTAGTCCAATGGAGCGGTGACGGGCAGCTCAGGTGGGGTGACGGGCGGCTACGACGAGCAGCGTCCGGTGGAACCGCGCCGCCCGGAGGCCGGGCCAGAACCTCGTGGCGAATCCGGCCAGCGGCAGGTACGCGCCGACAGCGACGCGGTCGTGGCCGCCGCCGGGGGTGCCGCCGCCGGCAGGGCGGGCGTCGACACCGGAACCGCCGCGGACACCGGAACCGTGGTCAGCGCCGGGTCGGCGACCGGCCGGGTCCCCACAGCTGGCACCGCCCCGCCGGCCGGTGCGGCCCCGCCCGGCGGCACGACACCGCCGTCCTGCGGCACCGCGCCGGCCCCCGCGCCCCGCTCCGCGGCCGGCGGGGCGCCGGATACGCCCCCCGAGGACGGGCCCCCGGCCGCCGGCCCCTTCGGCGGTGCCGCGCCCGCGTCCCCCTGGCTCAGCGCCCCCGGCCCGGCACCGGGCCCACCCGGGATCGAGCCGACCACGGGCGCTCCGTTCGCCATGCTTCCGCAGCGTGCGCCGCGGGCGACCGTACCGTCCGGGGCGGCGACCTGGGGCGCGTCGCCGCCGGCCGCCGCGCCCGGCCTGGACGCCGAGCCGGACGGGGACGACGACTTCTGGCTACCGATCGAGGAGGTGCACTGGGACGGCACCCCGGTGCAGCCGACGCCCCGCACCTGGTTCGGCCGGCCCCGGATCTCGGCCGCGGAGAAGGCCCGTCCCCGCCCGGCCAGACCACCCGGGCCACCCCGGCACCCGGCGCCGGGGCTCGCTGGCGCACTCCTGCTCGCCCTGCTCGCCAGCTTCTTCGCCTGGGTGAGCGCCGAGCCGTTCTGGCTGGCCGTCGGGCATGGCGACCGGGGCACCGCGACGGTGACCGGATGCGCCGGCGTGGGGATCGGTCAGCACTGCCGTGGTGACTTCAGCGCGGTCGCCGGCGGCCGTACGGTCCGGGACGTCCGGCTCGTGGGTGTGGGCGGGGACAGCCGGGAGGCCGGCTCGCGGATGTCCGCCCGGATGGTCCCGGACAGCCAGAAGGCGTACGTCGGCGCCGGCACCGCCCTGCTGCACCTGCGCTGGGCGCTGGGGCTCGCCCTGGTGCTGGTCTGCGCCATCGGGACCGGCTGGGTCACCGGCGCCCTGCGGCTGGCCGACCGCCGCGCCCGCCGCCGGGCCGCCCTGGTCAGCGTCGCCGGCCCCCTACTCCTCGCCGCCGGCTTCCTCACCGCCGCCTACTGACCCCCCGCGCCCCCACTCCCCGCCGCCCCGCCCCGCCCCCCGGCCGGCGCGTCCGCGCAAGATCGGCGTGATCAGGGAGTTGGACACGCGACGCGCCGACGACACGCGGGAACCACTCCCTGATCACGGCGATCTAGGTCGTGTCTCGAAGTGCGTGTAGCCACTCGTTGATGGCGGTGACGTGGATGGTGGCTTCGTAGCGGACGGCCAGCTTGTCGTATCGGGTGGCCAAGGCCCGGTGGCGTTTGAGCCGGTTGATGCCGCACTCGACGGCGTGGCGCTGGCGGTAGACCTCGGGGTCGAAGGCGGGTGGCCGGCCGCCTGCGGAGCCTTTGGCGCGGCGGTGCGCGTCCTGGTCGACCTTGCTCGGGATGCAGGCCTTGATCCCACGGCGGCGCAGGTGGGCGCGGTTGGCGCGGGACGTGTAGGCGCGGTCGGCGATGACCCGGTCGGGTCGCACGCGGGGGCGGCCGGCGCCGAGACGGGGCACGCGGATACCGGCCAGCACCGCGGCGAACTGCGGGCTGTCACCGCGGTGCCCGGCAGTCAGCAGCATCGACAGCGGCCTGCCGCCCTGCTCGCACGCCAGGTGCAGCTTCGTGCTCCACCCGCCGCGGGAACGCCCGAGGGCGTGGTCGACCGGCTCCGTCACCACCCCGCCCGGCGGCTCGGTCTGCTGCTGAGGGCACCGGCGTGCGCCGGCGGCGTGCTGGTGGGCCCGAGCGATGGTGGAGTCGACGCTGACGTCCCAGGTGATCAACCCAACCGCGTCGGCGCGGGCCTGCAACCCGGTCACGATCTGCTGCCAGATCCCGGCCCGCTGCCACCGTCGAAACAGCGCATACACCGCTTGCCAGGAGCCGTAACACGCCGGCACATCCCGCCACGGCGCACCGACCCGCACCCGCCACCGGATGCCGTCGATGAGCTGCCGCTTGCCCCACTGCGACGGTCGACCTGGCCGCTTACCCGCAGGCAGCAGCGGCGCCAGCACCGCCCACTGCGCGTCGGTCAGGTCATGCCGCCTCGTCACCGCTATGGTGGCCACGAGGTCTCCGGTATTCAGGTTCTTCTTGGTCGAAAAACCCTCTACCGGAGACCTCGCCGTCTATCGATCACCGACACGCCGCACCCGACTTCGAGACACTGCCTAGCACCGCGATCTGTTCACGGCGATGTTGGGGGGTGGACGACGGCGTAGACGTCGCGGCGGCGCAGGCCGTGTTCGGTGGCGACGGCGGTGATCGCGTCGCGTCGGGACGTACCGGCGGCTTCCCGCTCGGCCACGGCGGCCCGCAGGTCGGCGTCGGCCGGGCGGGTGGCGGCGACCTGCGGGGCGCCCCCGACGACCAGGGTGATCTCGCCGCGCGGCCCGCCGGTCGCGGCCCAGTCCGCCAGCTCGCCGAGCGGTTGCCGGCGCACCTCCTCGTAGGTCTTGGTCAGCTCGCGGCAGAGCGCCGCCGGCCGGTCCGCGCCGAACGCCTCGGCCAGGTCGACGAGCGTGCCGGCCACCCGGTGCGGTGCCTCGAAGAAGACCAGCGTGCGCTCCTCGGCGGCCAGCGCCCGCAGCCGGGCCCGACGGGGACCGCCGGTCCGGGGCAGGAACCCCTCGAAGCAGAACCGGTCGGTGGGCAGACCGGAGAGGGCGAGCGCGGTGGTGACGGCGCTCGGGCCGGGCGCCACCGTGACCGGCACCCCCGCGTCCAGGGCGGCCCGCACCAGCCGGTAGCCCGGGTCCGAGACGCTGGGCATGCCGGCATCGGTCACCAGCGCCACCAGCGCGCCGCCGAGGGCGGCCTCGACGAGATCGGGGGTACGCCGCTCCTCGTTGCCCTCGAAGTAGGAGATGATCCGGCCGGGGATGCTGATGCCCAGGTCACGGGCCAGCCGGGTGAGCCGCCGGGTGTCCTCGGCCGCCACGATGTCGGCCACGGCGAGGGTCTCCCGGAGCCGGGTCGAGGCGTCGCCGGGGTTCCCGAGCGGCGCCCCAAGCAGGACAAGCCTCCCTTTATCGGACATAACGCCCACGCAGCTTTCCTCTCATCGATGGCCGTCATCGCACGTAGCGAGCGTCGTGCCCCGTTTCACACCCTGGCAGCCTACGATCACGTGGTGACTCTGGCGTCGACAGCGCAGACCGAGAGCCCCCAGGCCACGCAGCGGTCGGCCGGGCCCGCCGCCGAGCCGGCCTCCGAGCTGGCCGGCGAGCCGTCCGCGACCGAGCGGTCCGATCGCCCGACCGGGGGCATCCCGGGGGTGATCCGGCGCCGCCTGGCCCCGTTCGACGCCCGCCTCGATCCCTGGTCCTGGCTGGCCACCGGGGTCGTCGTGGCGATCGCGGCGATTCTGCGACTGGTCGGGCTGAGTCATCCCAAGGGCAAGATCTTCGACGAGATCTACTACGCCACCGACGCGCACAACCTGCTGACCCGGGGCGTCGAGTGGGACGAGAAGAACAACACCGCCGCGTACGTGGTGCACCCGCCGCTCGGCAAGTGGATGATCGCGCTCGGCGAGTGGATCTGGGGCTACAACGAGCTGGGTTGGCGCTTCGCCGCCGCGATCGTCGGCACGCTCTCCGTACTGCTGATCGTGCGGACCGCCCGCCGGATGTTCCAGTCGACCGTGCTCGGGTGTGCCGCCGGCCTGCTGATGGCGTTGGACGGCTTCCACCTGGTGCTGTCCCGCACCGCACTGCTCGACATCTTCCTGATGTTCTTCGTCCTCGCCGCGTTCAGCGCCCTCGTGCTGGACCGCGACGCGCGGCGGCGGCGCTGGCTGCGCGCCATGGAGTCGGGGCTCGACCCGGGCCGGCCGGGACGGGCGGGCCGACCGCCGTTCCGGTTCGCCGACGGGGTGCCGTGGTGGCGGCTGCTGGCGGCGGTGCTCCTCGGCTGCGCGGTCGCGGTCAAGTGGAGCGCCCTCTACTTCGTGCCGGTGTTCGCCCTGCTGGTGCTCTTCTGGGAGGTCGGCGCCCGCCGGTCGGCCGGGGTACGCCGGCCCTGGCGCGACACCCTGCTCGACGAGAGCGGCTGGCTGCTGCTCGGCGGGGTGCTGCTGGTGCTCACCTACCTCGCCACCTGGTCGGGCTGGTTCCTCAGCGACATCGGCTACCTCCGGCACTGGCGGGCCGACAGCGGACGCTCCGAGTTGCCCGTCCTCGGCGCCCTGCAGAACCTGTGGCACTACCACCAGGAGGCCTACCGCTTCCACAACCAGCTCGACGACAAGCACACCTACCAGTCCTGGCCGTGGCAGTGGCTGCTGCTCGGCCGGCCGGTCGCCTTCCACTGGTCGGACCAGGGCGCCTGCGGGGCAGCCTCCTGCGCCTCCGAGGTCCTGCTGCTGGGCACCCCGATCCTGTGGTGGTCGTTCCTCCCGGCCCTCGCCGCGCTCGGCTGGCTGGGCATCGCCCGCCGGGACTGGCGGGCCACCGCCATCCTGCTGCCGGTCGCCGCCGGCCTGCTCCCCTGGTTCTGGTACGCCCTGCAGGGGCGCACCATGTTCTCCTTCTACGTCGCCCCGGTCGTGCCGTTCCTCATCCTCGCGGTCACCTACGTGCTGGGCGCGCTGACCGGCCCGCCACCGGTGCCGGCGACGGCGGGGCGCGCGGGTGACGCCGCCGAACCGGACCCGGCCGGCGGGGACGACGGCTCGGGGCGGGTGAGCGACCGGCGCATGGTCGGGGCCATCGTGGCCGGCGCCTACGTACTGCTGGTCGCCATCTGTTTCGCCTACTTCTATCCGATCTTCGTCGGACAGCTCATGGCGTACGCGGACTGGTCGAGCCGGATGTGGCTCGGCGGCCGGTGGATCTGATCCCGGTGACGACGCTCTGACCGTGGCTCCGCGCACGGCCGGGCAGGCTCACGGCGGGACTCGGGAACGGGCTCACGGGCGGGCTGGCCGGGCGGCGCCGGACGTCACAGTGGACGCTGCCCGGACGGCGGTGGGTCCGGGAGGTGGCAGGGGCCACGGACAAAGGTGCGCGCCCCGATCGCCTGCCACGGGGGAAGCGGGCGATTGGGGCGCGCACCAAGGAGCTTAACCACCCCGGTTCACCCGCACAACGGGTGGTGTTAAGTCAGATTTCCGACCCACGCGTCGCCGAGCAAAGCGGGCGGATCGGGCAGAGCACCCGGACGGGCATCAGCCACCCGCGCACGGTGAGCGCGCGGGCCCGGTACCGCCCGTGCGGCGGTGCGTTTCGCTTCACGTTCGCCGCCGCCGCACCCGAAATCGTCGGCATGGTTACAAAAATGTTGCCGTTACCGCTCATCCACCGGCCCCGTTTGACGCCGTAGAACGGGCAGTGAGCCGCCGCCATCGGGGCCGGTGTTCTCTCCCCGCGTTTCCCGCGGGCACCCGCCACAGCACGTACCTGCGGGAACTTCCCTCGCGACCCGGAGGAGAGAGCCATGTCCGACCTAGCCGAGCGGGTGACCGCGCCAACGGCCCTACCCGCGGCGCAGTTGGAGCAGCCGGGGCCGGCCGTCCGGCGCCGCGCCCGCGAACTGCCGATCGAGCCCGAGTGGTACAAGCGGGCGGTCTTCTACGAGATGTTCGTGCAGGCCTTCTACGACGCCAGCGGAGACGGCTACGGTGACCTGCCCGGCCTCACCTCCAAGCTGGACTACCTGCGCTGGCTCGGCGTGGACTGCCTCTGGCTGCCCCCGTTCTACGACTCGCCCCGGCGCGACGGCGGCTACGACATCCGCGACTACCTGCTCATCTCCCCCGACTTCGGCACGCTCGACGACTTCGTCACGCTGGTCGACGAGGCGCACGCCCGGGGCATCCGGGTCATCACCGACCTGGTGCTGAACCACACCTCGGACACCCACCAGTGGTTCCAGCAGTCCCGGCAGGACTCGACCGGTCCGTACGGGGACTTCTACGTCTGGCGGGACACCGACACCGGGTACGCCGGCGTACCCGTCATCTTCTGTGACACCGAACCGTCCAACTGGACCTTCGACCCGGTCCGCCAGCAGTTCTACTGGCACCGGTTCTTCGCCCACCAGCCCGACCTCAACTACGACAACCCGGCGGTCCAGGAGGCGATGCTGGACGTGGTGCGGTTCTGGCTGAAGCTGGGCATCGACGGTTTCCGGCTGGACGCGATCACCTACCTGTACGAGCGCGAGGGCACCGACTGCGCGAACCTGACCGAGACGCACGCGTACCTCAGGCGGCTGCGCAGGATGGTCGACGACGAGTACCCCGGCCGGGTGCTGCTCGCCGAGGCGAACCTGTGGCCGACCGACCTGGTCGACTACTTCGGCGACCCGACGGTCGGCGGGGACGAGTGCCACATGGCTTTCCACTTCCCGGTGATGCCCCGGATCTTCATGGCGGTCCGCCGCGAGTCGCGGTACCCGATCTCGGAGATCATGGCCCAGACCCCGCAGATCCCCAGCGGCTGCCAGTGGGGCACGTTCCTGCGCAACCACGACGAGCTGACCCTGGAGATGGTCACCGACGAGGAGCGGGACTACCTCTACAACGAGTACGCCAAGGATCCCCGGATGCGGGTGAACGTCGGCATCCGGCGCCGGCTGGCCCCGCTGGTGAACAACGACCGGAACCAGATCGAGCTCTTCACCTCGCTGCTGCTGTCGCTGCCCGGCTCCCCGGTGCTCTACTACGGCGACGAGATCGGCATGGGCGACAACGTCTGGCTCGGTGACCGCAACAGCGTCCGTACCCCCATGCAGTGGTCCCCGGACCGCAACGGCGGCTTCTCCAAGGCCGACCCGGGCGCGCTCTACCTGCCGGTCAACCAGGGCCCGGTCTACGGCTACCAGGCGGTCAACGTGGAGCGTCAGCTCGAACAGCCGGCGTCGCTGCTCCAGTGGACCCGCCAGATGATCGAGGTACGCAAGCGGCATCCCGCTCTCGCGGTCGGTTCGTTTCAGGACCTCGGCGGCAAGAACCCGGCGGTGCTGGCGTTCCTGCGCGAGTACGAGGGTGAGGGCGAGGAGCGGATCGGCGCCGAGGTGGTGCTCTGCGTGCACAACCTGTCCGGGCATCCGCAGCCGGCGCAGCTCCCGCTCGGCAGCCGGTTCATCGGGCACCAGCCGGTGGAGCTGACCGGGCAGACGCCGTTCCCGCTGATCGGTGCCCGGCCGTACCAGCTCACCCTGCCCGGATTCGGCTCGTTCTGGTTCCGGATCACGGCGAAGGCGCCGAAGGCACCCAAGCCGCGGACCAGCGCGGAGGCCCGGCAGCGTACGGACGCGGAGGCGCGGTCGCCGGTGGATCCGCGTCGGTCCGTCCCCGATCCCGAGCTGCTCGGCACGCTCTGACGGCGGGGCGGGGTCAGCGCACGTCCGGCGGACTTGACGACGCGCGGGCCCGCGGAGCACCGACGATGGGATGACCGAATCGGGATGGATAATCCTGCAAGAAAGTTGCAGGGAGCCTTCCTCGGCGCGCACATTTCTGCCAGCCTGACATCAACAAACCCCTATGTCAGGGAAGGCCCCCATGTCGCTGCGCCGGCTCGCCATCTCCGCCCTCACCGTCCCCCTCGGCACGCTCCTCGCGATCGGTCTCGCGCCCGCCCCGGCCGCGCAGGCGGCGGCAGCCACCTACACCGCGCTCGGCGATTCGTACGCCTCCGGCACCGGCACCCGGGAGTACTACCCGGACAGCGGCGCCTGCCAGCGTTCCCCGCACGCGTTCCCGGTGCTCACCGCGAGCCGGCTCGGCGCCACGCTCTCCTTCCCGGCCTGCGCGGGCGCGACGGTCGCCGAGGTGCTGGACGGCCAGCTCGGCAGCCTCAACGCCTCGACCGGCTACGTCAGCGTCACGGCGGGCGGCAACGACATCGGCTGGGCCTCGGTGGTCACCCAGTGCGCCCTGCCCTGGCCGACGACCTGCTGGGGTCAGATCGACAACGCGGAGAGCCAGATCGTCAACGCCCTGCCCGGTCGGCTCGACCAGCTCTACTCGCGGATCCGGTCGCTCGCCCCGAACGCCCGGGTGACCGTGGTCGGCTATCCGAAGTTGTTCAACGGCGAGGAGTGCAACTTCATCGCCCGGATCTCCCCCGGCGAGCAGGCCGAGATGAACGCCGCCGCGGACCTGCTGGCCACCACGATCCGCGCCCGGGCCAGCGCGCACGGCTTCAGCTTCGTCGACGCGCGCGGCCCGTTCACCGGCCACTCGATCTGCGACGACGTCGAGTGGCTCAACGGCACCTCGAACCCGCTCAGCGAGTCGTACCACCCGAACCGGGACGGGCACGTCGGGTACACCGCGCTCGTGGAGGCCGCGCTCCGCTCGGCGTCGGCGCGGCGGTCCTGACGTCGCCAGGCAGCGGGAGCCAGGGACGGGGACCCGTCCGGCCCGACGGCCGGGCGGGTCCGCGCGGGCAAGCGCCGTTCCGTGCGACAAGCTGGAGGCTTGTACGCGGTATCCACAGGCGATCGGGGTGGACGGATGGCCGACGGCGAGTTGCTGGTCGAGCAGCGGGACGGGCTGGTGCGGCTCACCCTGGCGAACCCGGAGCGGCGCAACGCCCTCACCTGGCGGATGTACGACGGGCTGGCCGCCGCCTGTGCGCGGATCAACGAGGATCCGCGGGTGCGGGCCGTACTGCTGCGCGGGGCCGGGGGCCGGGCGTTCGCCGCCGGTACCGACATCCGGCAGTTCACCGAGTTCCGCTCGGGCGAGGACGGTGTCGCGTACGAGCGGCGGATCGGGCAGGTGCTGGCGCGACTCGCGGCGGTTCGGGTGCCGGTGGTCGCCGTGGTCGAGGGGCCGGCCGTCGGCGCCGGCCTGGCCCTGGCCGCGTACTGCGACATCGTGCTCGCCACCCCGGACGCGGTCTTCGGGGTGCCGATCGCACACACCCTCGGCAACTGCCTGACGCCGGCGGTGATCAGCCGGTTGCAGCGCCGGCTGGGGCACGGGCGGACGATGGCGATGCTGGTGACCGCGACGCTGTTGACCGCCGAGGAGGCCGCCGCCGCCGGGCTGGTCGCCGAGGTGGTGCCGCGGACCGACCTGGACGACCGGGTCGAGGCACTGCTCGCCCGGTTGGCCGGCGGGGCGCCGCTGACGCTGGCCGCGTTCAAGGAGATCGACCGCCGGCTGGCGGCGTTTGCCGGTGAGGTGGAGGCCGACGACGTCCTGCGGGCCTGCTACGGCAGCGAGGACTTCGCCACCGGCGTACGCGCCTTCCTGGCCCACGAGCCCCCGCGCTGGACGGGTCGCTGACGCGCCGGACCCGGTCGAGAGGGCGCGAAGGCGCCGCTTCCACCCGGTTGGCATCAGGTCCCTCAGCAGGTCCGTTATCACCTCAGTTCCCGCTTCAGGGGAAGAATATTCATTAACCGGGCAAAGACGCGCAAAGTGGCTAACCTCGGGATAGCTCGGCTGCCGTCGGGCTAACCACGGGGAAGGAGTGACTACGCGTCATGACTAGGAAGTTTCTGGCCAGGGTGGCGGCCGGCGCCGGCCTCGGTGCCGCAGCACTGTTGATCTGCGCGCCCAGCACCGCTCTGGCCGACGAGGCGCCACCGAACCACGGATTCGACCACGGCCGGATCCACACTGAGCCGAGGGCCGTGAAGCCCGGACACAAGTTCAAGATCGTCCTGGAGTGCGACCGGCCCGTCGAGTTCCCGTACGTCACGTCGAGCGTGACCGGCAAGGTCTGGCTGAAGTACGACCGGCCGGCGCCCCCGCCCCGGCCGACGGCCTCGCCGACCGGGCAGCCGACCCAGCCCCCCGGGCCGCCGACCCAACCGCCGCTGCCGCCGACCGGCCAGCCGACCCAACCGCCGGGGCCGCCGACCCAGCCACCGCTCCCGGACGGACAGCCTCCGCTACTGGACGACGAGCAGCCGGCACTGCCGGACGGTGAGGTGCAGCCCGACGGGGGCGTCACCGACGACGAGAACGCCGAGGGCCAGGGCGGCCAGGCGGCCTACTACGGCTTCCGGTACGCGGCCTGGGTCAAGCTGCCGTGGAAGGCCAAGCCGGGCCACCACACATTCAAGGGGTCCTGCGACAGCCACGGCAAGCTCGTCGTCCTGCCCCGGGGGGCCATCGACGGCGGTGACGGCGGATTCACCGACGGTACGGGCAACGCCACCCAGGCCGTCGCGGGTGCCGGCATGCTCGGCGCCGCCGCGGTCGGCGGGTTCCTGCTGATCCGTCGCCGCCGCGCCAACGGGCAGCCCGCCTGACCTGTCGACGCGGCACAACGCCGGTGGTGGTCACGAACGCCGTGGCCGCCACCGGCGTTTCCGCGCGACACATCCGGCGGCCGGCCGGCCGCGATCCCCACGACGGCACGCCCGACGATATCGCTACTGGAAATCACTTCCATCAGCGCATAGCATCAGCGCGCGGGACGAGGAGGTGGCGTGTGGTCGAGCGGGTTCCCGACCGGGCGAGTCCGGCGGCCGGGGTGAGCGCGGAGACCGCTGCTCCGACGCGGGTCCACGTCTTCCTGCTCGCCGCGCGGCTCCCCGGCACCACCGACGCCGAGACCCTGGCGGCAGCGGTCGACTACGCGACGCTCGCCGACCGGCTGGGCTTCGCCGGGGTGTGGCTGGCCGAGCACCACTTCATCCCGTACGGGACGTGCCCGTCGGCGATCGGGTTCGCCGCCCACCTGCTCGGCCGGACCAGCCGGATCACCGTCGGCACCGCGGCGTGCGTGCTGTCCAACCGCCATCCGGTCGCGCTGGCCGAGGAGGCGGTCCTGCTCGACGAACTCAGCGGCGGGCGGCTCGCGCTCGGCGTCGCCCGAGGCGGCCCCTGGGTCGACCTGGAGGTCTTCGGCACCGGCCTCGACCGGTACGAGAACGGCTTCACCGAGTCGCTCGACCTGCTGCGATCGTGGCTCTCCGGGGCCGAGCGGGTCGGGGCGGACGGGCCCCGCTTCCGTTTCCGGCCGGTTCCGGTCGTCCCGCGTCCGCGCCGCCGGGTCCCGGTGTGGGTGGCGGCGACCTCCCCGGACACGGTGGAGACCGCGGCGCGCCGAGGACTGCCGCTGCTGCTCGGCATGCACGCCGGCGACGCGGAGAAGGCGGCGCTACTACGGCGGTACGCCGAGGTCGCCGCCGACGCCGGCCACGACCCCGCGACGGTCGAGCACGCCGGCGCGTACCTGGCACACGCGGAGGCCGACGGCGAGGAGGCGGTACGCGTCGTCCGGCACGGGCTGCCGGAGCTGCTCGCCGGCACGCTCGACTACCAGCGGATCGACGGCCGGCCGCCGGTGCACCGAGACCTCGACGCGTACGCCGAACACCTGCTCGCGATCGGCGCGGTCGGCACACCGCAGGCCTGCCGGCAGCGCCTCGCGGAGACCGTCCGGGCCACCGGCGTACGGCATCTGCTGTTGATGGTCGAAGCCGGCGGGAAACCGGCGCGGGTCCGGGCCAACCTCGAACGCCTGGCCGGGGCGCTGCTGCCGGCACCGGTGCCCGGGTAGCCGGCGCGGTCGGGCCCCGACCGGCCGCTCAGATCGGCGGAACCACCCGGACTCCGGGCCACCGCTGCGCCGGTCGGTGCCGGGCCAACCGGGCGAGCGACACCGACAGGCTGGCCCGGCGGGGATTACGCCGCCAGACCCCGGCCAGCAGGTCGGTCAGGCCGAGCGGTGCGCATATCTCGACGGCGCCCGCCCGATCGAGCCGTACCGCCACGGCGGTCGCGGTCTCCGGCCAGGTGGCGACCGCGTCGGCGATGCTCAGCAGCGGCTCCACGGGGCGGCCACCGAACTTGCCGGCGTACCAGACGTGTACGGCCGCCTGGTTGCGCGCCTCCCACGGCACCTGCGGCCAACTCTCGTGCAGTCGCGCGGTCGCCAGGGCATCACGGTCGCGACCGAGGTCATCGGGGTCGAAGAAGACGACGTCGACGTCGCGCACCCCGCCCGGGTCGAAGCCCGACCCGTAGAACTCGCCCCAGACCAGATCGCGGATGGCCCCCGCACCGACCCAGGCGTCGGGCAGCCCGGAATCCCGCACGGTGGCGAGGACCCGGGTCAGCCAGGAGCAGTCCCGGATCAGGCCACGCAGCCGCTCCTCGTCCTGAGCACCCGGCATCGACACTCCCGCACCCTATCGACGGGGGCCGACATCCTCGACGGATCGGCCAGCCGGTGCACGCGGCGCCTACCGGGACGGATTCGTCCAGATCGAGGCTGGACCTCCCCCACCTCCAACACCTGAGTGCGCGGCGCCGCGTCACTGAGCGAGGCCCGGTACCCGACACGCTCGGGGTCGGCGAGGAACGACTCATAGCCCGCTCGCGAATCGAACCGGATCAGGTGCACCTCCGTATCGTGCGCCCCGACGGTGCCACGACCGAGAAACGGTTACGGCTGCGGAGCCTGTTTCGGCAGCTCATCGGTCATGCCTATCCTGGTGGAGCTGAGGGGATTTGGACCCTGTCCCCTTACCAATCGTCCCCGTGCGGGGGTCTGGGATCTACCGCGGGCCTCGACGTCCCCGGTGTCACTGACGCGCCGCAGCCAGTCGGATCTTCGGGGTGGACTCGTCGACGGTCTTGCCGGCGATCCTGGTCAGTAGGTCTCAGCGGTTGGTAGCTCAGCCGACGTACAGGTCCGGGGAACCGTGGAGCCTGGGTATGCGGTTGAGTCAGTGATCAGCCGACCGCAGAATGGGCCGATGGATCTTCTCGCGTTGCTGCCCGGGTTCGTGGTGGCGGTACTGCTGATCTCCGCATCTCCTGGTCCGGCGATGGCGCTGATCTTCCGACGGGCGGCGTTGCATGGTCTGCGCGCGACGGTGCCGACGGTGCTGGGATTGGAGGCGGGCCTGTACCTGTGGGCGTTGTGCGCCGGGGCGGGTTTGGCCGCGTTGGTGGCTACCTCTGAGGTGGCCTTCGTGGTGCTGCGCGTTGCCGGTGCGCTGCTCTTGCTCTACCTCGGTGTCAAGGCGTGGCGTACCGCCTGGCGCAGCCGTGCCCACGCCGAGGCCACCGCGGTGACCTCTGCTCCGGAGGGTCAGCTGAGCTGGGCCCGGGCCTTCGCTGAAGGGGTAGTGGTGATGCTGGCGAATCCCAAGGCTGCGGTATTCATGATCGCGTTTTACCCGCAGTTCGTGCCGGCGGACCGTCCGCTGTTGGCTACCACCGCGCTGCTCGCCGCGGTGCAGGTCCTCGTCGAGACCGCGTTCTATCTGACCTTGGCCGCTGCGGTGGGCCGGGCAGGAGTCTGGTTCCGCCGGCCGGTGATCCGCCGCCGGCTCGAAGCGGTCAGCGGGACCGTGCTCATCGCGTTGGGGCTGCGTCTGGCCACCACCACGCGTTGACGCCTCCTGGCCGACCGAGCTGCGCGACTACCGCGCCGCAGCCGCTCAGGAACCGGCGGTCTCGATCTGACGCACCCCAGCTGGCGCGCAGCTCGCAGGTCGGGGAGGTGGTTGTGCAGGTGCCGAGCAGCTTGGCGATCGCGTGACGCTGGCGTCAGGGTCGGGCAGCATGTCGTGCGCCGCCCGGATGATCTCCGGAATGACCACGCTCCGGCGGGCACCGGCCCGCGTCCGTCCGGTTACCCGGACCCCGATCCCGGATTCGACGTCGGTTGTTTCAGCGGCTGGCAACGCTGCGCTGAAGGGGACAGATCAGGTGCGGCGGAAGTGGTGACCATCGACAACGTTCCGCGGGAGCCGCGCGAACCTGAGAACACCGAACGCTCCTACGAGCCGGATCGGGTGGAACGGTGAACGTGCCTCTAGTGCTGGTCGGGGTGGCGGTCGTACTTCAGGCCGGCAGCAGTGGATTTCTCTCCGGCCGACTCGACGGCACGCAGAGCCTGTTGTTCTCCACCGTCGCCTTCGCCCTGGCCACGGTGGTTTTCACCGCCGTTGAGCGGGTCGTACGTCCTGGCCTGCGGGGCAACGGCCTCACCCTGCGGACCCACCTCAAGCCGATGGCGTACATGAACGTGTTGACGGCTGTCACGTTCATCGGCTTCTACCTCAGCCTGGCCTATGTGCCCGCCTCGCTGGCCATCTCGGTCGAGACGGCGATCGGACCGCTCGTGATCGCGCTGGCCAACCGGGTGATCAGGAGGCGGCCGGGTCCCGCATCGGACTATCTGGTCGGCTCGGCATTGATCATCTGCTCCGCCGGGTTGGCCCTGCGGCTGCCCAGCGGCTCGACCGACGACCTATCCACCGGCGCACTCGTCATCGGCGTCGGGTTGGCCCTGCTGGCGGGCGTGGGAGCCGCGGGTCTGGCGTTACTGTCGGAGCGGCTCGGACAACTCAACGTCGCGCCGGTGACGGTCACCGCGAACCGGTTCCACCTCACGTACCTCGCCGCGCTGGTGCTGCTCGCGCTGGAACCGCCCACTCTGTCGGACGTCCGGTCGCAGGTCCCCCTGCTGCTGGTGCTCGCCGTCGTCGCCGTTGTCGTCCCGCTGTATCTGCTGCAGGTCGGCCTGCAACGGGCCGACCCGCTGAAGGCCATGACACTGGTGACCACCATGCCCGGCATGACCTACCTCGCCCAGGTCGCGTTCGGTGCCGCCTTCGACCCGTGGGCCTTCGCGCTTACCGCCCTGATCACCGTGATCGCC
Organism: Plantactinospora sp. CA-290183; assembly: GCF_050936375.1. Lineage (NCBI taxonomy): Bacteria > Bacillati > Actinomycetota > Actinomycetes > Micromonosporales > Micromonosporaceae > Plantactinospora > Plantactinospora sp. CA-290183. The sequence continues at coordinate 224,018 of NZ_JBNJMX010000007.1, forward strand.
GTCGGGTACGCCCACGCCTCCCGCCGCAGTCCCCAGCGGGCGGAGACAGCAGTGCGCGAAGCTGCTCTGTGAAGGGACGCCGAATCGTCATTCGAACCAGCGGTGGCCCTGTCGACGCAACACGCAAGACAAGGCCACCAGACCCAGGCCAAGCAGTAGGTCGAAGTACTTTAGGCCCTGACCAGCAAGAATGCCGGTCAGGGCCTAAATTTTGTGGAGCTGAGGGGATTTGAACCCCTGACCCCCTCTTACCAACCGTCATCCTCCTGGGCTTGTCATCGCTGGTCGTATCTAGGCGTTGAGCTGTACAAACGGTATCCTGCGTTGATCGCCACTTGTCACTGGTAGTCAACTCTGGGGAGGGGTTTTCGGGGGGTAAACGGGGGCACCTTGTCCGCCGTCAGTGAGCGGATGCCGGCGCAGGTTGGTGCCCTGGGCAAGAGACAAACCTGCACGGCTTGATCGCGGCTTCGTCCGGTTTGACCTGGGTAGATGGGAGCTGGCCTGGGTCTGCCGCTGCCGAGGCGGTTGCAGGTTGGTGGTTCCGACCCAGCGTCGCACAGTGGCGATCGGTCCTGTGTTGGGCACACCTCATGTTCTCTCATCGGCGTTGCCGCACTCCTCTCCCGAGATGAGTGCGGTCCGGAGCGGGTAGTAGACCGGCTTGCCGATCACCGTTTGCGGTGGCTCCCGGGTGTGCGGCGATGAACGGCTGTCCGTATCGCGAGATCCCGCTTCCTGGCTGGCTCACCCAGTCGTGCTCGGGAGTGAACAGCGTGGGCCGGCGGCCGGGTGGTCCGTTCATCAGTCGTCGTCCTCAGGAGGTGGGTTTCCCGGTTGCGAGTCCGCAGTGAGGTCGGTGGCGTGTTACCGGTGGTCGGTGCAGCGGGCGGCGCCTGCGGGGTGACGTTGCACCTGTCAGCTGTTACTTCGGGGAGTTGTCGTCGGTCATGGTCTGGGTGCCGATGACGTCGAGAAGTTTGAGCCGGTCGGCGGTGGTGCTGTCGGGGGCGGCGGTGAAGGCGATGATGTGCAGATCGCTGCCGGGAGCGGTGAGTGTGTCGCAGTCGAGGGTGAGCGTGCCGACGTCGGGGTGGTGGAAGGTCTTGGTGTGCGACGCGTGGACGCCCACGACTCCGCTGTCCCACAGGCGGGCGAAGTCGGTGCTGACCGCCCGTAGGTCGTTGATCAGGGAACGCAGGCGGGTGTCGGTGGGATAGCGGGCGGTCGCCGCCCGCAGGTCGGCGACGAGGGCGGTCGCGAACCGATCCTCCTGCTCCGAGGTGTAGTTGACCCGGCTCGCCTGACAGGTGAAGTGCCGCCAGGCGACGTTGCGCTCGCGTCCGCGCCACGCGGATGCGTCCCCGAACAGGGCGGCCCACAACGGGTTCCACAGGATGAGGTTCCAGCTCGCGTCGCACGCGATCAGCGGCGCGCCGTCGAGTTGATCGAGCAGCCTTCGCACGCTCGGTGGGATGTGCGCCGACACCTTTCCCGGGCCCGGCACGGGCTGGCCCGCGAGGAGGTAGAGGTGTTCGCGCTCGGCCTCGGATAGCCGCAGCGCGCGGGCCAGCGCGGACAGCACCTGCGCCGACGGTGAGGTGGCTCGGCCCTGTTCCAGGCGGACGATGTAGTCCACCGACAGGCCGGCCAGCTGCGCCAGTTCCTCGCGTCGCAGCCCGGCGGTCCGTCGCACACCGCCGGCGGGCACCCCCACTGCGGCCGGAGCCGTACGGTCGCGCCAGCCACGTAGCGCCCTGCCCAGTTCCCCGGAGCCGCTCATGCCCCCAGTATGTGACTCCGACGTCGGGACGGCCTGGTACCGGCAGTCCATAGGCACAACAGGGCACTGTCCGTCCGGTCGCGAAGCGGGGAAGGTGGAGGCATCGCATCCCACCGATTCACACATGACAGGAGTGGCTTATGAGCCGGATCAGTCGCAGGCTGCTGATTGCGTTAACGACAGTCGCCGCGTCAGTCGTCAGTGTGGTACTTTCCGCGCCCACTGCGAGTGCCGCCGCCAACGAGAACACATGGATCAGGCACCTGCCAACCAACAAGTGCATTACCTCCTTGGACGGCGGCTGGCTGGACTTGCAGAATTGCCGTGTCGGTGATCACAGGCAGTTGTGGGACCGGCGGGACGACGGCACCATCCACAGGATCTATTCGGGCGAGTGCCTCGACAGCAACAGCGACGGTGACGTCTACTGGTTGCAATGCAACGGCGGCAACTACCAGAAGTGGGTTTACCCCCCAGGCGGGCTTGTGAGGAACGTAGCCACCAGCAGGTACCTGATGGTCGGTCACTACAATGGGACCGACTTTCTGATGACCGGTCCCGCGCAGCGCGACGCTCCTAGTTTCGACTTCTACGGCGGCGTGCTCGGAGCCATCGGGTAGAGTTGGCAGGACCGATCAACTAAGGTGCGATCCCCGTCCCCGACGGCGGCAGGTTTACCACTGCTCCCGACAGCACACACAGAAGCTCCATCTGATGGAGTTGGTCTCCAGGGTCGCGCCCGACATGACCGACGCCCTGAAACTCTTCCTCAATGGTACGAGCAACCCGAGGTCGCAACCCGCGCAGCTCGCGATGACGGCGGGGCTTCAACGTGAGGATGCCCCGGCCGATCGGCCGGGGCATCCACGTTGTTAACCGAGCGCGAAGGCGGCTTCTACGATCAGGTGTTGATCGATCACGTTCCGCTGTTGCAGTTCAGTGACGTGCCCCCGGCAGGAGGCGAACCTGCACGGCTCGACCGTGACGTTGCCTGGGTTGAGCTGGGCAGATGTACGGGTTGACCTCGTGTTCGAGCTGCCAAGGCGGTTGCAGGTTGGTGGTTCCGAACAGGCTTCCTGTGCTAACGGTCGGCCCGTTGTCTGTGTTCGCACCATGCCCTCGCTGGGTCGGCCACGACAACGACGCACTCATCTGCCGAGTTGAGTGCGTCGCTCGTGCGGTTGGATTGGCGTCATGGCTGTACTCCCAATCCATGATCGTGCTGGCAACGCCTTAGTCGAATTTCGTCTCGTGGCAGAAGAGGAAATGCCGCGGCTGATCGAGAAGGTGCCTGTGCCCGCGTCGTTGGTGGTCGTCACCCACGGGGACGCGGTCCTGATGATGTTCGACAGCTGGCGAAAGCAGTGGGAGCTTCCCGGGGGTATGCGGGAGTCGGGTGAGAGCGCACGCCAGGCCGCGGTACGGGAACTACGTGAGGAGACTGGCCTTGACGTGTCGGACCTTACCTTCGCCGGCGTGGCGGAGTTCGGCCTTACCAAGCCGAAACGCCGGGAAATCCTCGCTGTGTATCAGGTCCAGTTAGAGGCTCCGCCCCGGTTGACGGTGAACGATGAGGCGCTGGGTTTCCGGTGGTGGCCGCCGTCGGAACCGGTGGGCGACGACATGAGCCCGTTGGACGCGGAGATCGCCAGGCGGGTTGTCCGCTGGTCGACTACCTGAAATGGCGCACGGCCAGGATGATGTGGTGAATGCGGTGTGCGGCCGGTACCGCACGGATGCGGATCAAGGCATCCGCATCTGCCGCAATCCGCGCGAAACGCAGGGTCACGTGGTGGCGGTCTGACCGGCGCCCGCATTTGGCTCCCCTCTGTGTCAAGCCATCGCGGGAAGCGGGGTTCTAAGCTGGGTGGTGGCGGGTCCGGGAAGTGACTTCTCCGAAGAGCCGGCGTGGGGATGTGAGCTGGTCACGCTGGAGTCAGTAGTTGTTTCCCGTTGTCCTCCCGGGCCCGTCACCTGGCCGGCTGTGGTGTCGTCGATCATCTGTCGGTAGACGGTGTCGGACAGGCGTCGTTTCAGCGCGCGCATCGCTTCCATCGACGTCTTCCCGGCGGTTTTCTTCCGGTCGAAGTAGGCGCGGCCCTCGGTGGGGTTACGGAGCTGGACGGTGGCCATGATGTGCAGGACTCGGTTGATCTGCCGGTTCCCGGCGCGGGAGAGCCGGTGGCGTACCTGCTCGCCGGAGGACGCGTCGATGGGGGCGGTGCCGTTCCAGGAGGCGAAGTGGGCCCGGTTCGGGAACCGGGTGATGGTGCCGACCTCGACCAGCAGCCGGGCGGCGCCGGACGGTCCGATGCCGTGCAGGTCCATCAGCGTGGTCCCGGTGGAGGCCACGAGCTCTTTCAGTTCCTTGTCTGCTTCCTTCGTGCGGCGGTAGACACGTTCGAGGTCACCGATCAACTCCGCGGCGACCCGGCGCCGGGCCTTGCCGACCGCGTCACGCGGCCGGACCGAGGCCAGCAGCGCCTTGGCTTGGGCAGCGGACAGGCTCTTCTTCGCCCCACCCGGAATGAGTTCGAGGAGCAACTGGTGCAGCTGCGAGACCATCCGGGTGTGGTCGGCGCCAAGCGACCGGCGGCGGTCGACCAGGATCCGCAGCAGGGCGAGCTGCCCATCATTGACCACCGGACGCAGCCCTGCCATCCGGGTGCCGACCAGAGCGATGGAGTGCGCGTCGGTGGCGTCGGTCTTGCGGCCCTGCCCGGTGGCGAACACCCGCGCCCTGGCCGACAGCTTCGGCGGGACGTCGACGACCTGCTCACCGTCGGCGAGCAGCCGGTTGGCGATGTGCCGGCCGATACCCTGACAGCCCTCGACCGCCCACACCCGGATCGGCCATTGGCTGGCGTACTGTCTCATCGCCGTGTAGCCGTCCCGGCCGGTGTCGAAGCGGCCGCCGCCGACGATGGTCTCGTCGCCGGCCATGACCTCGATCGTCGCCGAGCGCTTGTGCGGGTCCATTTCGATGACCACACGGTCCGACGTGACACTCAACGCGTCCTCCGATGCTCGATCCACCTGGGTTGTCGAGCCGGGAGGGCAACGCTACTTCGAGCCGAGCAAACCCCTCTTGAGCCACTCCCCGCCCTGGGGCGACGCCCGGACCGCGCAGGCCAAATGAGAGCCACACGACCAGCGTGGGCAGCCGATGTGAGAGCGACAGCCCGGGCGCCTGGACCGAAGCCTGGCCGGGCCACGGTCACAGGTCAATGAAACAAGTAGCCGATGTCAGAGCACTCGATCGTGGTTGGCGCCCGTGAGCCAGCACGGGTCTGTGGATCTAAAGGTGTTTCCGGCTTGACCCGCCAGGCGTTGTGCCTGGTGAGGAGGGTGCCGTGATGACCGCGACACTGAACGATCAGACCGGACGGAAGAAGCGGCCCGAGCCGTCGGCGGAGGCGAAAGCCGCTGCCGAGCTGGTCCGGGCGGCCAAGGAGCAGGGTCTGTCGCTGACGGGCCCGGACGGGCTGCTCAGGCAGTTGACCAAGACGGTCCTGGAGACCGCGTTGAACGAGGAGTTGACTGAGCACCTCGGCTACGAGAAACACGAACCCGTTGGCGCCGGGTCGGGCAACATCCGCAACGGCAGCCGACCGAAGACGGTGCTGACCGACGCGTCGGGGCCGGTGCAGATCGACGTGCCGCGGGACAGGGCCGCCACGTTCGAGCCCCAGATCGTCCGCAAGCGGCAGCGCCGCCTGTCGGGGGTCGACGAGGTCGTCTTGTCGTTGTATGCCAAGGGCCTGACGACCGGGGAGAGTGCGCCGTGAGGCGCTGTTGGATTGTGTGGAGGTGAGAGACCTTCGCCGTCGGGTCGTCGCAGCGGCCTGATGAAGCTGAGGGCAGCCTGAGCCGGGAGGTGCCGGGGAGGGTGGCAAGCGGCCCTGACAACGCCGGGGCGTGCCAGCACTGCCAGATGGTGCGGGTCCGGCAAGCGAATCGGAAAGGCATACGCGAGGAACCGGCGTTTACGTCTCCTAAGTGGTCACCGGCTCTAACCTGGCGGATCTGGGCCGGTTGCGGTGCGCACCCGCTGCTCATGGCGGGGAACTCCTGGGTGGGGATTTTCACCTCTGTAGGGAGGCCATGGTGAAGGTCTGCGGCGTAGCCGTGGTGATGCCGCGGGGACAAAGTCGGGTGCCTCCTTCGATGAGCGATCCAGCAGTGAACACGGGAACCGCCCGGCGATGGTTCCCGGCCTTCGGTAGCCAGCCGAGGGTCGGGATAGGCACGCCGTCGGCTGAACGCGCCGGGCGGGGCGGAGCCGTCGTAGTACTCCGAGGTCGGGAAAGCCGATCACATGGGGAAGGGCGGCAGCGGTTTGGAGAAGGAAGGACGCTGTAATGCCGAAAGATGCGCCGCCGAACGGCGACGCTCCGCTGGGACGGGTCCGAGAGGATGTGTTCGGACGGGTATCGGGGATGCAGACCAAACTTCACCGGTGGGCTGCGGCCGATGCTGGTCGCAGGTTCGACGACCTGTTCAACCTCGTGCACGACCCGGCGACGCTGATCGTGGCGTTCGAGCGGGTCGCGGGCAACATCGGGGCTCGTACTGCCGGTTCGGACGGCCTGACGGTCGCCCGGATCGAGCGGGAGATCGGCGTCCCGGTGTTCCTGAACGACATCCGGTCGGCGGTCAAGGACAGCTCGTTTCGTCCGCAGCCGGTGCGGGAGCGCAAGATTCCCAAGCCGGGTGGGTCGGGCAAGGTCCGTAAGTTGGGCATCCCGACGGTCGCTGACCGGGTCGTGCAGGCTGCCCTGAAACTCGTCCTTGAACCCATCTTCGAGGCCGACTTCGAGCCGGTCTCGTTCGGGTTCCGGCCCAACCGGCGAGCACACGACGCGATCGCCGACATCCATCTCTTCGGCAGCCGAGGCTACCGGTGGGTGCTGGACGCCGACATCGAAGCGTGCTTCGACTCGATCGACCACGCGGCCCTGATGGACCGAGTGCGGCGTCGAGTCAAGGACAAGCGTGTGCTCGCGCTGGTCAAAGCGTTCCTCAAGGCCGGAGTGCTCACGGAGCTCGGCGAGCAACGCGACACGCCGGCCGGAACGCCGCAAGGGGGCATCCTGTCGCCACTGTTGGCCAACATCGCGCTCAGCGTGCTCGATGAGTACCTGCACCGCGAATGGAAGCCAGGTGGGCGGATGTCGACGGACAACCGGCGCCACTATCGGCGAGATCATGGTGAGGCGACGTGGCGGCTGGTCCGCTATGCGGACGATTTCGTCGTCATGGTGTTCGGCACCAGAGATCACGTCGAGGCGCTGCGTGAGGATGTCGCGGCCGTGCTCGCTCCGCTGGGACTGCGGTTGTCGCCGTCCAAGACACGGATCGTGAACATGGCCGACGGGTTCGACTTCTTGGGCTTCCGCATCCGGTGGAGACGCAAGATGGGCACCCGCGACCAGTGGCACGTCTACACGTTCATCGGTGACCGGCCGGTTCGGTCGCTGAAGGACAAGATCCGTGCCCTGACGCGCAGGTTGTCACAGCAGGACCTGGGAGAAACGCTGGTCAGGATCAACCAGATCACGCGTGGCTGGGCCAACTACTTCCGGCACGCCGTCGCCAAGCACACCTTCGACCGGCTCGCGTACTTCATCTGGTGGCGGGTCGTTCGCTGGGTCAAGGCCAAACGACGCTGGAGATGGAAGGACGTCCACCGCTGGCTGCGCACCCCGACCGGGTGGCGCACCATCACGGCGGACGGGATCGAACTGCACAACATCGCGTCGACCACCATCACCAGGTATCGGCGTCGCAGCAGGATCCCCGCCCCCTGGTCAACAATGAACCACGCCTGACGGCACAAACCGTGGAGAGCCCGTTGCGTTGAGAGGCGCACGGCGGGTTCGGCGAGCGGTCCGCAGAAACGGGCTGGTGGCAACACCGGAACCGCGCTGCGGACCGACTCGACTCAGCGCTCACTTCGCTGAGATCTACGGCGCTTCGGTCAGCAAGGAGACCATCTCGCGGATCACCGACAAGGTGATCGAGGAGATGACCGACTGGTCCCACCGACCCCTCGACGAGATCTATGCGGCGGTGTTCATCGACGCGATCGTGGTCAAGGTCCGTGACGGGCAGGTCGCGAACCGGCCGTTCTACGCCGCGATCGGGGTCACCCTCGACGGCGACAAGGACATCCTCGGGTTGTGGGCCGGCACCGGTGGTGAGGGCGCGAAATTCTGGATGAGCGTGCTGACCGACCTACGCAACCGGGGCGTCAAGGACGTGTTCTTCTGCGTCTGCGACGGGTTGAAAGGGCTGCCGGAGGTCGTCGTCAACGTGTGGCCCCGCACGATCGTGCAGACCTGCATCATCCATCTGATCCGCAACACCTTCCGGCTGACCTCACGACGGTACTGGAACGAGTTGAAGCGGGACATCAAGCCGATCTACACCGCCGTCAACGCCAGCGCGGCCCGAGCCGCGTTCGACGACCTGGCCGACAAGTGGGGCGACCGGTATCCGGCGGTGATCCGCCTGTGGGACAACGCCTGGGCCGAGTTCATCCCGTTCCTCGACTACGACCTGGAGATCCGCACCGTCATCTGCTCCACCAACGCAATCGAGTCGCTGAACGCCCGCTACCGGCGGGCGGTCAAGGCCCGTGGCCACTTCCCCAACGAGCTGGCCGCGTTGAAGTGTCTGTACCTGGTGACCCGGTCCCTGGACCCCACCGGAGCAGGCAGAACCCGATGGACGATGCGCTGGAAACCGGCGTTGAACGCCTTCGCCATCACCTTCAGCGACCGCTTCCCAGCCGCAGAAACCTACTAACCAAGATCGCCGGAAACACCCTTAGCGAGACAGCCCCGCCAGCACGGTCAGTTCCTGCCGGTTAAAGGAGTGGCGCGGGATTCCGGGGCCGTGACTGCGCAGTCGAGGGCGGGGATTGATCGGCTCAGCAACTCGGCCGACGGGTCTGCGGGGCGTGGACTGGTCGAGGATGCGTGGGTTCGACAAGTGACTGGGTCACGGTCCCGTCAACCGGTGGTGGGGCTTGGCCGACCCGCGCGGCTGCTTCGTCCGGCCGCGCATAGGGTGTTGTATGCGTGGTCGAGCAGCCGGGGTAGGTCGTGTTGGCCGTCGCTTTCGACCCACGCGGCAAGCGAGGTCCCGGTGATGGCGAGGTAGGCGGCGACGATCGGGCGTAGTTCGGGTTCGGGCCGAGCGCTGCGGCTGATGAGCGCGTCGACGAGATGGCGTTCGGTTTCCTGCTGCCGCTGCCACAGATGCGCTTGCGCAGATGGCGTTTCCAGGATGATCCGGTGGCATTTTCGTAGCATTTCTAGATCGGTTGGGTCGATTTCAGTGAAGGTCAGCATCGTGGCGCGATGGAGCGCAGTAAGCGGCGGCTCGGACTTCGGGCGCCGCGCGACGTGTTCTGCCAGTGCTGTGTCGTACACGCTCATGTCGAAGACGGCGCTCTTGTTGGCGAAGTACCGGAAGAAGGTCATGTGCGAAACCCCGGCCGCTTCGGCGATCTGGTTCACTGTTGTGGCGTCGTAGCCCTGCGTGAGGAATAGCCGCAAAGCGTGGCGCATCAGCGCTCTCCGCACGTTCGCCTTCTTCTGTTCCCGCAGGCTAGGTCTCATTGCGGGTACCTGTGAGAACGCGGTCGAGCCACTGTCCGAACCGGACTGGATCGGGGTGGCCGTGCCAGCCGAGATGCCCGTCAGGGCGCACGACGAGCGCGTGTTCGTCGTCTGCAATGTACAGCTCGCTGACCAGGTTGGCGCCCAGCCGTTGCTGAGCGAGTTCCGCGAGTCCGTTACGACCGTTGAGCACCACCCAATGGCCACGCAACTCCGCATGCAGCCGCGTCTTCGTGTCGTCCATGCGTTGGCATGGCAGGTCGGGCACTCGGTCGCCGCAGCGCAGTGTTCCATAACGGCGGTTGGGGCGCGGCACCAACGGGCCACTGTGGTAACTGATGCTCAGCTGCGAAGCCCTCTGCCAGATGCGACGCTGCACAGCCGGCCGGTTGACGAGTGGCAGGACGATCCGGTCGCGTACGAACAGCAGCATCTGATTGCGGCTGCCCAGTACCTTGTCGACGCCACCGACGGCTCCGACGACCGCCTCGGCCACCGGGCGTCGCTCAACCTCATAGCTGTCGAGTAGCTGCTCGCTGGCGCGACCAGCCGCGACCAACGCGAGTTTGAACGCGAGGTTCTCCGCGTCGCCGAGGCCGGTGTTCATGCCTTGTCCGCCGGTAGGACTGCTGATATGCGCGGCGTCGCCGGCCAGGAAGACCCGACGGTCGCGATAGGATTCGGCCAGCCGTTGATGGACCCGAAACACCGAAGTCCAGGCCACGTCTTCGATCGGTCCGGCGCCAGCGCCGAGCCGCGAAAGCCGTCGCGCCAACAGGGCCGTGATCGCCTCGGTAGGAAGGCTGCCTTCCTGGTCCGGCGGGTGAGGCGCCATCAGCCGCCAACGATCGTTGCCCGGCAAGGGAATTGCGACGATCCCTTCCCCTGCGGCGGTCCACATTCCCGCGTAATGCCGATCCGCCGCCAGCCGAACCGTCACGTCGGCCAGCAGGAACCGCTCCGGTGAGCTACGCCCGACCAGCCGTATGCCGGTGCTCTTCCGCACGATGCTGCGTGCGCCATCACAGCCGACCAGCCACCGCGCCGCGATCTCGGCGCCGCCGGCCAACCGCGCCACCACCCGTTCCCCGGACTGCTCGACACCCAGCAGCGTTTCACGCCATTCGACCTGCCCGCCAAGCTCCGCCACCCGGGATCGGAGTTGCGCCTCGATATCCGCCTGCGAAATGACCAACGCACGGCGGCCCCGGAGGATGTCTGCGGTTGGCAGCGCCAATCGGACGCGCTCCACCCCATCGATCCGAACCACGGTGCCCGCGATCGGAACCGCGCGGTCCGGAAGATCACCAAGCGCACCGAGGCGATCGAGCACCTCCACGCCCCGCGGCTGCAAACCCAACGCCCGCGACGTCGAGGCCGGACCCGCGGCGCCGTCGATGATCTTCGTCTCCACCCCCACGGACAGCAAACCACACGCCAAGGCCCAAGCCGGTGGGGCCGGCTCCGACGATCAACACGTCGATCACCATGAAGATGTTAGCTGCTAACATTTGGCATGGCAATCGAGTCACAGTTACGACGGTCCACGGTCCGCGCTGATCGGTGCGCGCACATCTGCCGCAGACCGCGCGCCACCACCAGCCGGCGCCGTCACGCTTCGTGGTCAGCCTCGAGGGTCGCGCGGCGTCCGGTCGTGCCGAAAGTAGTGTGTCGGTTCGCGATATGAATTCAGGCAGCGTCATGCGTCGGACTTTGCCCTTTATCTGGATGCCAGGAAGGACGGCTTGATAAAGGTCATCCGATCCCGCGGGAACGGGGTCGCGAACCGGCCCGCGGTCACCGCCGGCATCGCGATCTGTGGTGGATGCGCCCGGTACACGGTGATGGTGCCGGCCGAGTAGCCGGCGCGGATTTGACGAACGGGAACGGACACGTCGCGGACCCCTCACCTAGACCGATGAACCGCTCCATCGAGATTCCGCACCAAGCGATACTCGCGGCCCTGATCGCGGCCGACCGGGGACGGGCCGAGGATGACCCGACCCCGGTGCCGACTCAGCGAAGCGCTTTCTCCGCAACGGGGGATGGTGCTTGATACATCTCGTGCTCCCACCAGCCGCGCGTGTCGACGTCCGCGGCGTCCCCCAGCGCCTCCAACTCCGCGATCTCCTCGTCGGCGAGCTCGATGCCGCGCGCTCGGATCAACCCGTCGATGTAAGTCGTCCTCGTGACGCCGATGATCGGGGTGGTCCCCTTGGCGATGGCCCAGGCGGTGGCGACGTCGGCGGCGGAGGCGCCTCGGTTCCCGCCGATCGCGCGCATCCTGTCGGTCAGCGCCTGGAGCTTAGGCAGGATGCCGTTGTACGCGGCCGCTCGGTTGCTGCCCGCCGGCAACGGATGGGCCGGGCCGTACCTGCCGGTCAGCGCCCCCTGCTCGAGAACCATGTAGGAAAAGAACCGCACGTCGTGCTCGCGGCAGTAGTCGAGAATGCCCGCACGCTCGGAGCTGCGGTACAGGAGACTGTAGTGGTTCTGGACCGCCTCCACGCGAAAGCCGGCCTCGCCGAGGATCTGGTCGGCCAGAGCTATCTGCTTCAGGTTGTGGTTCGAGACTCCGACATGCTTGATCTTGCCGCTCTGCAACAGCGGAATCAGAAGCGGCGTCCAGCGAGCCACATCAGCGGGGTTGTGGATCCAGTAGAGATCTACATATTCCGTACCCAATCGGTCAAGGCTCTGCTCCAGCATCTCCGCGACCGGATCGTCGCCGTCCGCCGCCGCCTGCGGGGTGAACTTCGTCGACAACTGGTACTCGCTGCGGGCGTAGCCCTTCAGCGCCTGAGCGAGGACCGTCTCCGAGTGACCCATGCCGTACACCAACGCGGTGTCCCACAAGGTGAACCCGTTCGCCTGCGCCCTCTCGACGACCTCGCGCAGGCCGGACGCCGTCAGCTGACTGCCGAAATAGCCGTCGCCCGCCTCACCGCTGTCTCCCCAGGCCCATGTGCCCAGCGCCACCGCTGGCACGGCCGGTGTCTTGCTCGTCATGTCTCCTACCTCCGTTACGCGTTCGATCCCAGAAGACCGCGATCGCCATGGCCGGGGAAGGTCGCGTTTATGGGGGTACAACCTCCACCCCTCTCGCGCCGCGACCGGCGGCTAGCGTGGAGAACATGGACCAGCAGCCCGGAAACCGCGGCGAGATCCGGGACTTCCTCGCCGGCCGACGCGCCAAAATCACCCCGGCGCAGGCCGGACTGCCGACCAGCGCCCATCGCCGGGTCGCCGGGCTTCGGCGCGAGGAGGTCGCCGTCCTCGCCGGCGTGAGCACAGAGTGGTACACGCGGCTGGAAAAGGGTCACATCGGCGGCGTGTCCGAAGACGTCCTCGACGCGGTAGCCCGCGCCCTGCGACTGGACGACGACGAACGCACCTACCTGTTCGACCTGGCCCAGTCATCGCGGGCCGCCAGGCGCACGCCATCGCGTCGCCGGGACGTCGAGGTCCCGCCGCGAGTCCAATGGCTGCTCGACTCCATGACGATGTCCTCGGCGTTCGTACGCAACGGCCGCACGGACGTCATCGCCAGCAACCTCATCGCCCGAGCCCTGTACGCGCCGATGTTCGACAGCGCCACCATCGACAAGCGCGGCCGCCCCAACATCGCCCGCTACATCTTCCTCGACCCCAGCGCACACGACTTCTTCGTCGACTGGGACGCCGCCGGCAACGCCACCGCCGCCCTGTTGCGCGCCGAGGCCGCTCGCGAGCCCCGCGACCGGGCGCTGCGCGACCTCATCGGCGAGCTGTCCACCCTCAGCCCCGAGTTCCGCGGCCAATGGGCCGCGCACGACGTCCTGATCCGCCACGACGGCATCAAGCGACTCCGGCACCCCGAGGTCGGCCACCTAGAGCTGACCTTCCAGCACCTCGACCTGCCGCTGTCTAGCCGAGTCGTGCACAACCTGATCAGCTACACCCCGGAACCCGGCACTGCGTCCGAAGACCGACTCAGACTCCTCGCCAGCTGGTCAGCCACCCCATCTCGGGTGGCAGACCCTCTCCATCAGAGCGGCGCCCCGACCGCGTAAGCTGCGGCGACAAGAAAGTAACAAAAACACCGCCGATCCCGTACGGCGACGCGCCTGTCCGATCATCCAGATGAGGCTTCGCCGGATGGCGGCCACGCGGTGGGTCTATCTGATCGGCCGGATAGTCCTCGAGCCAGGTGAGAGATCATCCACGAGGTGAGTAGCAGGTGTGAGCTCGCCATCGTCGAATGGCGCGGTTCGCAACGTTACATCGGCGCGATAACGCCCAGGCATCCGGATTGCCGCCGTCCGTGTGCGGCGCCCGCAGCCGGAGCCGTCACGCTTCGTGACCGGGCTCTGGTGTCGGTCGACGCCCGGAACTGACGATGTGCGGATGCCATCGAAATACCTTGCCAGGCCCGAGGCCGCAGCGATGTCCCCTGCGGTTCGCAGCGTGTTCAGCCGGCCGCAGCCGGGCCAGCCGCCCGGGCTTCGGGGCGAATCCACTCGCGGAAAGGCGGCGGCTCGGCCCAGGGCTCGTCGGCGACGAGGCCGATCGCGAACGGGAAGAAAAGCAGCTCGTACCGGCGACCGTCGTGCTGTTCCGTCGCGGCCAACTCGTCAAGTACCTCGACCAGCCGTCGGCGCTGCTCGTCTGACAGCTCATCAACGTAGGCGGCACTGCTCTCCTGAAGCTGCACCGCCACATGCGAGTCGACCTCGTCGTCTTCGCAGGTGTCCAACCACCACAACAGGTCGACAAAGAGACCGGTGAGGGTCTTCAACGCCGCCAGATCCGGGTCACCGGACGCAAGCTGGTTGCGCTGCTCGGCTGGCAACTGTGCAATCACCCAGTCGACGCTCTGCCGAATCGAGACCACGGCGTTCGAGTCGACCTGATCGTCCGGGTAGTCGTCCAGCCACGTGAGCAGGTCGGCCACGATGCTATGAAGCAGACGAGCGAGTGCTGCATCACCATCGGCGCTCATGGTGCGCGACCATACTTATAGAGTTGGTCGGGCGGCACGCTGGGAGACGCCAAGTGCCCGGATCTCCCGCCGAGCAGGCGCGCCCGACACCGGCACCCCGGCACCCTCCGTACGTCGTCGTCCAACTGCCGAACGCACGCTCGTGCCGAGATGAGTGTGTCCAAGCTTGGGCTGGTTCGGCAGGCCTCCGTGCCTGCCATGCCGCTCGGTGAACGCCCTCGACCTCGCTGTATGCGGTCCTTTGTCCAGGTGGGGCGTGGACGTTGTCGTCAAGGAGGCAGATCAGGCTGGTCGGTTCCGGCGGGTGGAATAGGTCTGGCGCTGGTTAGATAGATTCATGATACTAGTCTCGTGAATCTATCTAGGCTCATGGTGTTGGGTCTGCTCGGCAGTCAGGGCGCGTTGTACGGGCACCAGATTAAGCTCATCGCCCGCGACACCGAGGTGGCGCAGTGGGGTGGCATCGGTATCGGCGCCTTGTACCGGGAGCTGCGGGTGCTGGGCGACGAGGGGCTGGTTCGGGCGGTGGCCGTCGAGCAGGTCGGAAGGCGGCCGGTGCGCACGGTGTACGAGATCACCGACGCCGGCCGGCGGGAGCTGCGCGGGCTGCGCGAGAGGGCGGTCTGCGAGCTGCGGTTCGGGCCCGATCCGCTCTCTGTCGCGCTGCTCTTCGGCCGGGTCGGTGACCCGGCCGAGCTGGCCGGCTTTCTGGCTCAGCGCCGGGAGGTGCTCGCGGCCACGATCGCCGACCTGGACGCCGAACGCGACGAGCACCTTGCGCAGGGCCGGATTGCCGCGCTGGACGCGGCGCTGTTCCGCCGCCAGGCGATGCTGCTGGAGGCGGAGATGCGCTGGCTCGATGAGTTCGGCCCGGTCATCACCGCTAAGGAGGAGTAGCGGGGATGACTTTTGACAGTTGGATCGAGGCGATCGGCGTACGCACCCACAACCTGCGCGGCATCGATGTGAGGTTGCCGCACCACGCGATCGTCGCCGTCACTGGCGTCAGCGGCAGCGGGAAGAGTTCGCTGGTTCTCGACACGCTGCACGCCGAGGCGCGGCTGCGCTACGTGGAGGGGTTCGACCCATACGTGAGGAAGTTTCTCACGCCGCGCGACCGTCCCCAAGTCGACCGTATCCGTGGACTCACCGCGACGCTCGCGGTCGACCAGCGCAACGCCAACAGCAACCCGAACTCCACGCTCGGCACGCTGACCGGGCTGGAGGCGTACCTCGGCCTGGTCTTCGCCCGGCTCGGGCCGCTGGTGTCGGGCAACGACTGGACCGGGCCGTTGCACCCGGCGCAGTTCGATCCGTACAGCCGGGAGGGGATCTGCCCGGGGTGCATCGGCGCCCGCGAGATCGTCCGGGCCGATCCGGACCTCATCGTGTCTCGGCCCGAGCGTGCCCTCCTCGATGGCGGCTCGTCCTGGTTCGGCCAGGGGCGGTCGAGTGAGGAACTCGCCCTGTCCTCACTCGCCAAGCACTACGGCATCGACCTGGAGCGGCCGTGGCGGGATCAGCCGGAGGAGTTCCGCCGAGCGGTGCTGTACGGCACCGGCGGTGCGGAGATCGATGTCGTGTACACCGGCAGCAATCGAAGGAAGGGCACCGAGCTGACCTATCGGACCAGGCGGGTGCTCGA
Source organism: Plantactinospora sp. CA-290183 (assembly GCF_050936375.1). Classification (NCBI taxonomy): domain Bacteria; kingdom Bacillati; phylum Actinomycetota; class Actinomycetes; order Micromonosporales; family Micromonosporaceae; genus Plantactinospora; species Plantactinospora sp. CA-290183. Next base: position 240,055 of record NZ_JBNJMX010000007.1, read on the forward strand.
CGGGGCCGTCGCGGAAATTGAGCGGGCGTACGCAGCGGCCAGCGCGGAGGCAAAGCCGATCTACCTGCCGTTCCTGGACCGGCGGGAATGTCAGACGTGCGGCGGCACCGGCCTCGGCGAGATCGCGCGGACCGTGACGCTCGACGGGAAGACCCTTCGGGACGTCACGGACGACCTCGTGCACGAGGTGCAGGAGTGGATCCAGGCGGTCGACGCCGGACTCAACGAGGCGCAGCGCACCGTCGGTCAGGTCCTGATGCCCGAGCTGCGCGACCGGCTGGACCTGCTGATCCGGCTCGGGCTGGGACACCTGGAGCTGTCCCGCGGCGCGCCGACGCTCTCCGGCGGCGAGCTGCAACGAGCCCGGCTGTCGGCGCAGATCAGCACTGCCCTGACCGGCCTGACGTACGTCTTCGACGAGCCCGGGGCAGGGTTGCACCCGGCGGAAAAGGACCACCTCTTCCAAATCCTGACCGAACTGCGCGACGCCGGCAACACGGTCCTGCTCGTGGAACACGACCCCGACCTGATCACCCGCGCCGACTGGATCATCGACATCGGCCCCGGCGGCGGCCGCAACGGCGGACAACTGATAGCCAGCGGCCCGCCCGCCGAGATCGCGCACCACCAGCAGTCGGTAACCGGCCGGTACCTGCGGGACCCGGACTACCGGCTACGCCGCACGCAACGCCCACCCGACGGCAGCGACGGATGGCTGCTGCTGCACGACGCCGTCGCGCACAACGTCTCGGCCCACGAGGTCCGGATACCGCTGCGCCGCCTCAGCTGCCTGACCGGGATCAGCGGCAGCGGCAAGAGCAGCCTCCTGCACCAGGTCATCGCCGGCTCCGTCGCTGCCGCACTGACCGGAGAGGCCCCCACCGCGGTCAGCAGCATCACCGGTCTCGACGCGCTGCGCTGGGTCACCGTGGCCGACCAACGGCCGATCGGCCGCACTCCGCGGTCCAATCCAGCGACATACACCAAGGCGTTCGACCTGATCCGCCCGCTCTTCGCCGGCACCGACGCGGCCCGCAGCCGAGGGCTCGACAGCGCCTCGGCATTCTCCTTCAACTCCCCAGGCGGCCGGTGCGAAACCTGTCAAGGACTCGGCCGGGTCAAGCTGGACATGCAGTTCCTCGGCGACACCTACCTCACCTGCCCACAGTGCGATGGCCGCCGCTACGGCTCGGACGTCCTCGCCGTCCGGTATCGCGGTCTGGCCATCGATGAGGTGCTGGCCGCCACCGTGACCGACGCCGCCACCGTGTTCGACGAACCGCAACCGCTTGCCGCACTCCTCAAGGCCATGATCGACGTCGGCCTCGGCTACCTCACGCTCGGCGAGAGCGGCACCGCCCTCTCCGGCGGCGAGGCCCAGCGGTTGAAACTGACCAAAGCGATCGTCCGTGGCCGCGGCGGACGCGACCCGGGCCTGGTCCTCCTGGACGAGCCGGTCACCGGCCTCCACCCCGCCGACACCCAGCAGCTGATCAGCGCCCTCGACCTCCTGCTGGACCGCGGGCACACAGTGGTCATCGCCGAGCACAACCCACACGCGGCCGCCAGCGCCGACTGGATCATCGACCTCGGGCCCGGCGCCGGGCCGGCCGGTGGCCGCATCATCAACGAAGGCTCACCCCAGCAAGTCGCACGCGGCACGGGCCCCACCGCACCACACCTACTACGCCTCACCACATAGTCGAAAACCGCACAAACGCCTCGGAGCGAACAACCCGCCTGATCGGTGCACGCTCATGCCGCGATCCGCTCGTCACCGAACGAGGCTCCGGTCGCACGAACCGGCCAGCGACACGCGTCACCGCCTCGTCCAGGAAGACCCGCCACCCGGCGGGGTCTACGCTGTGGCACACGGCCACCGCACGATCTTCGGTTGTCCTCACAAACCATCGATCATCAACGCGGTGGCCGTCCTCATGCCCACGCCACACCCAACGCCGAAGCCCAGTGACGTTGCTAGGTGCCGCGCCGTCGCCGCCTTCCCTTGGCTGGGATCGCAGCCAAGGGTGCACGCCGCTCTAGAAGTAGCCAAGGTTGGGACTGGCTTCTCGGGCCGACCGACAAGAGCCTCAAGGGCGTGTCTTGCTTGTCCTGGACGCGGCTTCGACCGTTTCGTAGCCGCCAAGTCGTGCGGATTCCGTGTCGGGGTCTTCCTGTCGACGCTGTTGGACACTCCGTGTCTCCGCCATAACTGACTTTCGACGGCGTTGATCGCTGCGACATCAGGGTCCGTGTTGGCGCAGTACCTCCACACGCGGCTCGGCCCGCCGGGTCGGGTGGCGGCGGGGCGGGCGGCGGTGGTGCCCGCCCCGCCGCATACGTGTGGCGTGTACCACGGCGGTGTCAGCGGGTCGCGGCTCCGCAGGTCGACGGGGGCGGGGTGCCGGCGCGGCGCTTCGCCAGCCAGTCGAGGGCGTCGGGGAGGCCGGCGTCCAGGACGCCACCATGGCTCTGGCCCGGGTAGGTGCGCAGCTCCACGGTGGAGCCGAGTGCGCACGCCTGTCGCGCCGTGTCGCGGGTGGCGTCGACCGGGACGGTGGTGTCGGCCTCGCCTTGGAGGATCAGCAGGGGGGCCTGGGTCCGCGCGCGCGGCACCCCGTTGGCGTCCAACCAGTGGCGCAGGCGCTCGGTGGCGCGGGCGCTCCGGGGAACGAACTCCGTAGGTGGCACCTTCGCGGCGACTACCTTCGCAATCGCCTCGTCGACACACTCCTTCTGCACGATCGGTAGCAGTACCCGGGCGTTGGGGCCGAGGTAGTCGGCGTAGCGGAGGTGGGGGTACTGCGTTTTCAGGCCGATGAGCATGGCCAGGTGGAAGTACTGCTCTTCGGGCAGGATCTGTCCCAGCGTGTCGACGTAGGGGCTGACGTCGTAGGCTGGCGCCTGCGCGACGGCTCCCCGGAAGTCGAGTTCCGGCGCGTAGGTCGGTGCGATCTCCGCCGTAGCCAGGGCGGCGTGACCGCCCTGCGAGTGCCCGTTCGCGAGCCATGTCCTCGACAGCGGGGAGCCGACGGCGCGGGCGGCACGGACCGCGTCGATCATGTTGCGGGCCTCCACCTCGGCGATGAGGTAGGGGTGCAGGCCCTCGGTGCCCAGGCCCTGAAAGTCGGTGGCGGCGACGGCGTACCCGGCGCGGACGAACGCCGACAGGTGGTTCGCGTAGGGGAAGCTGTCCAGGCGGGTGGGCGCGCAGGCGTCATCGACGCCGGTGGTGCCGTGGCCCCAGCTGAGTACAGGCCAGCCCCCCGCCGGCCCTCGTCCGCCCGGGACAATGACCAGCCCGGTCACCCTCACCGGCCGGCCCCCGGCCGTGGTGGACCAGTAGGTGACGTGGTACCCCTTGGCTCCGATGTCGCGCAGCGGCTTGGCGAGCTCTGCGGGGCGGTGGCTGACCAGCGCGCCCGGAGTGCGCGGGCGGGCAGCCGCCTCGGCGCCGCCGGTGACCGAGAGCAGGGCGGCGGCGGTCAGGATGAGAACGGCGAGCAGAATCACTGCGGACCGGACGTGTCTGGGCAGCGTCATGCGTTTCCTCCCGGGCGGCGGGTGTGGCGATAATACGATCGTATAGTACGGACGTATGAGGGGTGGCGCGGTGGAGACTCGGGAACGCATCCTCGACGCGGTCGTGGCCATCACCGCCGAACGCGGACTCGACCAGGTCTCGATCCGAGAGGTGGCCAGCATGGCCGGCGTCTCCATCGGCACCGTGCAGTACTACTGCCGGACCAAGGACGACATGCTCCTGCTGGCAATGAACCACGTCAACGACCGCCTCGTTCGCCGCATCGACGCCCTCGAACCCGCTCATAACGCGGTCGACCGCCTCTGCGACGTGCTGCGCCAGTGGCTTCCACTGGACGCCGAACGGGCGACCGACGCCCGGGTTTGGCTCGCCTTCGCCGCTCGCGCCGTGGTGAACCCACGCCTGGGTGAGGTCGAGGCCGCTACCACGCTCCAACTCCGCGCCGACATCGCCGGCCTGCTGGAGCGCGGCAAGGCCAGCGGCGACGTGGCGCCGACAGTGGACAGCGAACTCCAAGCCCTCACCGTGCTGGCCGTACTCGACGGACTCACCATCCAGCTGCTGCACGAGCCGCCGAGCCTCACCCGCGAACAGGCTCTTGCCGCACTGGACGCGCTGGTGAACCGCAGCTTGATCTAACCTGTGATTTAACCCCGGCTCCAAGCCGACGCCGCCGCGGGCACCCCACCAGCGTCACCGCGAGTGACTGCCCGGGTCGAAGGTGAACTCCAAGCGAGTAGACGAGACCGAGCACGCGTTGTCTGCGACGGTTGAGTGCTTCGGCGGCCACGCTCGGACGCCGTGGATTTGGAACATAGAGCCCTTTTTCACAAGCGGGCCCGGCCGATTCGATCGTCACGGCGATGACGAGACCGACTACGACGCAAGTGAGGACACTGAATCGATCTCGGTAGCCCCACCAGTCGAAAGATCAAGTGACGTTGGAGTACTAAGCGCTTCACCACCGACGAGCGTTAGTTTTAATCGTCCTCCATCAACTGTGCGGCCACTTGAAGTATGGATCAATCGGTAGGCCGAGACTCCTCAGCGGAATCCCTAAAGCATCACACAGTAAGCGCCGATTAGTCTCGTCAGGCACATGGTGCCCGCGCTCCCAGCGAGAAAGCATGGAGCAAAGCGAGTCGTGACAGGCAATTCCAACCCGTGATGCTTCGCCGCCATACGCATTTCAGCAATCAGCCGAGCCTGACTCCAACCGAGTCTCTTCCGCGCACGTCTGATCACGGCCCCAGGCGTCTGCGTGGGCGACTTCAAGCCGCGCCTCATTACCACCCGGCGCAACTGTGGTTGATCCACGACCTGCCGCCGTCGCCTCCGCTTACAGGCACGCCGGCCGGCGGCCTCCTGGGCCCGTCTTGGATCGGTGCCCTCCATTGCTATCCCCCCGGCCCTCGGCCCTCATAGTCTCGGACGACTCGCGCGTAGCGTTCCCCCAACCGCGCAGCGACGAGCTATCCCACGTCCACGGCCACGGCCCCCTTGGGAGTCCACCAGGTCAATCTCGTGGACATAAGTAGCCCAGATGCCATCCCAGGCGCCTTGCCCCGCACACAAGGTCGCGATCGAACCGGGGGAAGTCGATTCGTACTCACGTTCGAGCGCCGAGCCTAACGGCGTCCGGCCCGGCCCGCAACGCCAGCTGTGACTGCGACAGATAGTTGGCCACTACGCCGCCTAGTTGGCCAGAGGGCAAGGAAACCATTCACTGCGCAGGCGACGCGAGATGAGCCCACGGCGAGGTGATCGCTGCTTCGAGATTGGGCCATGTCGAGCACAATTCCCGGGTCGCTTCGATGACATTTGCCAGGTCCGGCCGGCCTGGGCGACGTACGGATGAGGCGCGCGGCCTGCGAACTCTCCTGTCGGTGGCTACTGGTCGGCGCCGCGGCTCCGATCTCGGTCGCCTCGGCCGTGCCGGTTCTTCATAGCCACTTGTTGCGGCGGAACCCCCGGTACAACACGATCGCGACGACCACCATGACCAGCCACACTCCCGCGTAGCCGTACCTCATCTGCAGTTCTGGCATGTGCTCGAAGTTCATCCCGTAGATCCCGGCGATGAACGTCTCGACCGCGAAGATGGCCGCCCATGCGGCGATTTTGCGCATGTCGTTGTTCTGGCTGACCGTGACCTGGGCCAGTCGCGCCTGGAGGACCGAGGCGAGGAGGTCGTCGTAGGCCGTCACCCGCTCCACCGTGCGCGCCAGGGTGCCGTTGACGTCGCCGAAGTACCGGCCGACTTCCTTCGGGAGCAACTTCCGGTCCTCGACAAGTGCGGCGAGGGGATGCTGCAACGGGGCGATCGCGCGTTTGAACTCCATCAGCTCCCGTTTGAGCTGGTAGATGTGGGCGATCCGGTCGTGGGTGTATCGGGCGAAGACCTGCTCCTCGACCGTGTCGATATCGGCCTGCATCGCGGCGGCTACCTGAACATAGGAGTCGACCAGCTGGTTGCACACCGCCTGGGCCACTGCCCATGGCCCGAGCGCCAGCAGAGCGGGCTGGGCTTCGAGGTTAGCGCGTACGGGTCCCAGTGCGCCGGATGGGCCGTGTCGGACGGTGATCACGAAGCGGGGGCCGATGAACACGGTCACCGCGCCGGTTTCCACGACCTCTGAGGTCTCGGTGAGTTCTTGGTGCTCCACGTAGCGGGTGGTGCGGAGCACGATCACTGTTGTCTTGTCGTAGCGTTCGACCGCCGGCCGGTGGTCGGCGTTCACGGCGTGCTCGGCGATGAGGTCGTCCAACCCGAATGCTCGGGCCACCGGCGCGAAGTCGCTCGCCCTCGGTTCGTGCAGTCCGAGCCATACGAACCCTCCGCTGGCCCGCGCGGCGGTCAACGCCCGCCGGTAATCGAGCTGACCCGGTAGGCGTTTGCCGCCGACGTACGCGGCGCAGTCGACGACCGGATCCAGCGGGCGGCGCGGAGACGGCAACGCGGAGGGCCGGGCCTCGCCGCCGATGACCATCTCGGCTACCAGCCGACGCACCGGCGCGGTCAACCGGTCCCGAACAGCGCCCGCACGAAGATCTGGTGTCATCCTGCCCATTCCTCAGCCCCTCTCTCACCGCGCGGCCCGCCGGCACACGGCCGAGCCGGGTCCACCGCTTTGACGCTCGGCCCGCCCCTTCGGGCGACGCCGCGGTAGTTCGGACCGTCTCCGGACGCCGCCGCTGCCACGTGATCTCCGCGACGCCAGGGCCACCGTAGCCGTTGAGGGATCCGCCACCGGCAACCGCCCGTGGCGGTTTGGAACCTGGCGAGATGGGGAACGCCGCGCCGTGACGGACACGCCAGACATGCCGGGCCGGGCGGGCGGGTCGCGCGGCGACCACGACAGGTGGGGCCGCTCCAACCCGCACCGCCCACGCCTTGGCCTCAACCGCCTCGGTCGCCGGCAGCGCATACGGGTACGGCTTGCCGTCCCTGGCGTGTTTGAGCCGTGGCATGGCAGACACGCTGGTCAACACCAAAGACCGCGACGCCGCACAGATCATGGCCGGGGTCGTGGGCCGGGCGTGCGGGGCGCGCCGTGAGGTGGGAATCTCCCAGTCGGCTGTTGCTGTTGCTGGGTGTTGTCGCTCTCGCGGTTGTCTACGTGGCCGTGCAACGGCGGTACAGCCGCTACGCGATGCGGTTCACCAACCTGCGGTTACTCGACCGGGTGGCGCCGCGCCGACCGGGGTGGCGTCGTCACGTTCCCGCCAGTCTCTTTCTGGCCATGCTGGCGCTGTTGGCGCTCGGCTTCGCCCGGCCGACCGCCGAGGTGCGGGTGCCTCGGGAAAGGGCCACCGTCATGATCGCGGTGGATGTCTCCTCGTCGATGCTCGCCACCGATGTGACGCCGGACCGGCTGAGCGCGGCGAAGACGGCCGCGCACGAGTTCGCCGACCTCCTTCCTGAGGACTTCAACGTCGGGCTGGTGGCCTTCGCCGGCAGCGCCGCCGTTCTCATCCCGCCTGGCACCGACAGGGCCGCGTTGCACGCGGGGATCCGACGTCTGGCCGAGGGCAGCACGGGCGTGCCAGGAACCGCGATCGGCGAGGCCATCAACACTTGCCTGCAAGCGGTGAGGACGCTGGATGCCGAGGCGGTGAAGGATCCGCCGCCGGCGCGGATCGTGTTGCTCTCCGACGGGGCGAACACCGCCGGGCGCGACCCCATGGAATCGTCATTAGACGCCGTGGCCGCGCAGGTGCCCGTGCACACCATCCTGTTCGGCACTGCCGGCGGAGCCATGCAGTTGGGCGGACGGGCAGTCCGGGTACCGGTCGACGGTCAGACCTTGCGAGTGGTTGCGGAGGAGACCGGCGGCGGTTTCCACGAGGCGGGAACGAAGGAAGAACTGCGCACGGTGTACGAGGACCTCGGCACGTCCATCGGCTACCGCACCGAACGGCAGGACATCTCGGCCCGCTTCATCGGGCTGGGCCTGTTGTTGGCGATGGCAGCGGCGGCCGGCTCGATGTTGTGGTTCGCCCGCCTACCATGACCGCCGCCGGGCCGGGTGCCAGCGGCTGGGGTGGCAAGGAGGGACACCGCCTGACGGAGCCAGGAAGGGACGTCCCGTCCGTCCGGGAGTTGTTGCATGCTGCGCGGCGAGCATGGTGGATGGGCGGAGGGAATTCAGCGCGGTGCGGGGCGCAGCGCGATCGCCTTGAGGAAGACCTCGCCGATCTTCGCCGGGTCCTCGGCGATGAGGACGCCGCCGCCGGTGGTGTTGGTGATCTGGTCGAGGGCGTCCCGGTTGGCCGCGTCTCCGATGCCCACGATGATGACCTGGATCGGGCGCATCTCGTCCTTGAGCTTCGTGAGCTGGCTGAGCAGCGCCTCCAACGAGAGACCGTCCCGGTCGTCGTTGCCGACGCCGTCGGTGAGGATGACCACGGAGTTGACCCGGCCGCTCTGCCAGCCGTCCTGCACCTGCCGGTAGGCGGCGAGGGTGGTGTCGTAGAGGCCGGTCCCGCCGTTGGGCTGCGGCGTAATCTGTCTGAGCGCGTCGCGCAACTGGCCGCGTTGGGTGGACAGCGGCCCGATGGGAACGAGTTGTCGGTAGTCCTTGGCACCGTCCAGTCGCCTGGAGAACACCCATAGGCCGACGGTCCAGTCGTCGTTGAACAGGGCCAGGCCGTGTTCGGCCGCTTGCCGAGTGACCTGCATGCGGGTGGCGTTGCCGGCGGTGGGTACCCGGCCGCGCATCGAGCCGGACATGTCGATGGCGGCGAGCATCCGGCCCGGCGCGGTGATCGCCGACCAGGCGGCCAGGGCCCGATCGACCGCGGCGGAGTCGGCGGGTGTGGCCGCCGTGCCGCCGGTACTCGGCGACGCCGACGCCGTGCCGCCCGAGGGGCTCGGCGCACCGGTCGGCGCGGAGAAGCCGGCACCCCACGTGCCGTCGTGAGCGCGCAGCCCCTGGCGGGCAAGATCGGTACGGAAGCGTTCGGTCTCCAGCGCCTGGTGCAACCGGTCGGCGGCGGCCACCTTGACCGGGTCGGTGCCGGGCAGCACCGCGAACGGATAGTCCAGCGGTACCGGCGCCGGATCGAGGTACAGCGCGGCAAGTGGCACGGGCGGGTGGGTCGCGTTGTAGGCGATCACGTCTTCCTCCGACAGCAGCGCCATGCTCAACCCGGAGCTGAGCGTCCCCATGTCGGCGGACCGGGGAAACTGGGCGGTCAGGTCATCGCGGAGCACGGAGCGTCCGGTCGCCAGCGCCCGCAGTACCGCTGTGCTCTCCTGCCGGGCGTTGAAACCGGCCTGGCCGAAGGCCATCAGCCCGGACAGACCCGCCGCGTCGCGGGTGGGCTCAACGATGCCCGTACGCAGCCCGACACCGGTGGTGATCTTTTCCACCAGGCTGGCCCAGCTTGGTGTGGCGTTCGGCCAGCCAAGCTCGGCCGCGACCGGCTCGGGCATGGCGACGATGACCGGGCTGCGGGCGATCGAGCCACCGTCGGTTGGGGTGAAGTCCGAGGCGGCGCCGCGCAGCCGCAGCAGCCAGGTGGAGGAGTCGGGAAGCCAGACGTCAGGGATGACGGTCGTGCGGTTGCCCTGGCCCACCCCGGCCAAGCCCACGTTATGCACCGTCGCGAGCGCGGCGGCCACGTCGGCCGGTTCGGCTGGGATGACAGAGATCGCTGCGCACACCGCCCCGGCGTCCTCGTTCTGTTCAGTCCAAACCTCGGCGGCGGATTGCACGGCCGGGGCGATTTCCGGGGCGGCAGCCAGGGTGAGTTTGACCTGACCGGTGCAGCGTGACGCTGCCAGCTGCTGGTAGCCCAGTGGCACGCCCGACATCACGGCGACAACCGCCACCGCCACGGCGATGGCACCTATCCTCGGGCGGCGTCGATGCATGCGATGACGGCCAGACACGGGCACAATACTGACACCCCAACCGTTCGCGGCCGGCCTCAGGTGTCCGAAACTCGGAAGTAACTCTCTCGAATGGCTCCGGCTTGTCGCCTCGAACAACCTGCTGGCGGCCTACCCGACGAGTCACGTCGCCAGGCTGCTTGTGGTGCCCGGAAGGTTTGAGCGGTGGTGGACGTGCTGCAGCAATCCGTGCCGGTGCGGGTGCCCCAGCGACAGCATCCCGAGGGCCGCCGGGTCGGACGCAACTGGCACGTTCCCGCAGGATGTCGCTGGTTTGATGGGATGAGAGACCTCGCCGGCCGGCTGGGAAGGGCCGGGGTTGACGGGGCGAATGGCTGCGCCGGATGGGGAGGCAGTGATGGGAGATGGGCGTTCGCGGTTGCCTGGTCCCGCGAAACGGTGGCGCCGATTCCGTGACCGCCATCCGCAGCAGTCACCGCCCGAGCTGTCGATGGACCCACGAACGGACGACGCTCCCGCGCCGGTGGAGGAAAGCGTCGTCACCACCGCTGTCTATCGGGACGGGCGACGGGCCGGCGTGCCGTCGAACGTCGCGGAGACCGGGCGATGGTTGCGGGACCAGCCAGGCACGATGGCGTGGATCGGCCTATACCGGCCGAGCGAGGCACAGTTGTTGGCGGTGGCGGAGGAGTTCGGCCTGCACGAACTGGCAGTCGAGGATGCGATCGTCGCCCACCAACGGCCGAAGCTGGAACGCTACGGCGCCACCTTGTTCGTCGTGTTGCGGGCGGCCCGCTACCTGGACGAGGCGGAGGAGGTGGACTTCGGCGAGGTGCACGTATTCGTCGGGGCGAACTTCGTGCTGACGGTCCGACACGGGCAGGCGCCTGACCTGGCCGCGGTACGCCGGCGGATGGAGGGCGACCCGGGCCTGTTGGCGCGGGGCCCGGAGGCGGTGCTCTACGCGGTCCTCGACGCCGTCGTTGACGGTTACGCGCCGGTGGTTGGGGGGTTGCAGCACGACATCGACGAGATTGAGACAGAGGTGTTCGGACGTGACCCGCGGGTGACCCGGCGGATCTACGAGCTGTCGCGGGAGGTGATCGAGTTCCAGCGGGCAACCCGACCGCTGCTGGAAATCCTGCGGGATCTTCAGGCCGGGTTCGAGAAGTACGGCATCGACGAGGAGCTGCGCCGCTACCTGACCGACGTGGCCGACCACGCGACCACAGTCGCGGAGCGCGTCCACGGTTTCCGGCAGATCCTGGCCGACATTCTCACCCTCAACGCCACGCTGGTATCGCAGGCGCAGAACGAGGAGGTCAAGAACCTGACCGAAGCGAGCTACGCGCAGAACGAAGAGATCAAAAGGGTTTCCGCCTGGGCGGCGATCCTGTTCGCTCCGACCGTGATCGGCACCGTCTACGGGATGAACTTCGAACACATCCCCGAGCTGCACTGGACCTTCGGCTACCCGTTCGCGTTGAGTCTGATGCTGCTGGCCTCCGTCTGCCTGTACGTGATCTTCAAGCACCGTACCTGGCTCTAGCTGGAGGCTCTACCTCACGCCACCACCCAACTGGCGGCCACGAGCGGCGCGCGAGGTGGGGCCCAATCTCCCACAGGTGTTGCCTGACGGATGGGGCCGTCCCGGGGTGACCCCGGGCCGGTCCCGGTCGCCCGCTGGCGTTCAGCACATGGTGGTGTGCCGGGCAGTCACCGCCGTGCTGTCATCAGAGGCGGCGACAATGACAGAAACGGGGCCCTGGCGGTAGGAGATCCGGTTCGACGGCGACGTGAACTGGCGCGCGCCGGCCGGTACCGACCCGCGCAGCCGCTCGGCGAGCGCCGCGCTGCCGGTGGGCCGACTCAGCACCGCGAGAGTGACCACCTGTCCGCCAGTGGGGCAGTCCACGCTGTGGCGGTACGCCTCGCCCGCGCTGGCGCCCAGCGTGGACAGCAGCCGATCGATCGTCTCGCCGGCCGCCCCACCGGAGGCGTCCCCAGCGCCGTCCGATCCCTGCGCGCCGCCGGTGCAGCCGGTACGCGCCCGCGCGGTAACCCATCCCGGGCCGAGATGCCGCACCGACAACTGCACCCCACCGAGGCTGGCGGTCAGCGGCGCGGCGTTTCCACTGACCGCCGTCCCACCTCGCCCGACGCGGTAGGACGAGGGGAGGCCGGCGGCGATACGGCTGATCAACGCGTCCTCGCTCCCCGGGTCGGTGTACAGGTCCGCGGTGCGGGTGAACTGCCCACCCCCACGAAAGGGCCCGAGCGAGCAGGTGGCGGCCCGGTAAACCCCGCTCATGGCAACCGCCGCCTCATCCCCTGCCGCGACCAGAGCAGCGGCGATGACCTCGTTCATCCGCGGCACATCATCGGTGACGTCCGGCTGCCGGGCGCTGTCCCAACGCCACCACACCACCCCGACGGCGGCGAACAGCACCACGACGACCATGGGCAGGGCGACGAACAACAGCACACGGGCGCGCAACGACATACCGCCATTGGTACATCACGACCCGGGCGAGCACCATCGCGAGGTCCTACAACCGGTAGCTCATCCAGAGCCGGGTGTGAGACCCAGCCAGGCGTGGCGCGCTCAGTCGCATGAAGTCGTGGCGTCGGCTTGCGCATCTAGTCATCCAGGACCACCGGTAGGTTTTCCGCTGTAGTCCATGCCCGCGCCAACTCGCGCCTGCCTGCCCGCCAGCATTGTCCTGCCAATCGCCACCGGGCTGACTGTTCTAGCGTAATTCGTGACGCCCGCCTGCCCGGTGCACGAGTCGTAGTCCGGCTCCCGCGAACCGTGTGGCGTTCAGAGCCAGCCGGCGCGTCGCAGGTAGCGGTACAGCACTACGGCGCTGGTCAGCATGACGGTGAGGATGGCGGGATACCCGTAGCGCCATTGCAACTCCGGCATAAAGGTGAAGTTCATTCCGTATATTCCGGCGATGGCGGTCTGCATGGCGGCGATTGCCGCCCACGCGGCGATCTTTCGCATGTCGTTGTTCTGGTCGACGGTCACCTGTGCCAGGCGGGCCTGCACCACAGTGTTGAGTAGGTCGTCATAGGCGAGGACCTGGTCAACCACACGGGTGTGGTGGTCGGCGACATCGCGGAAGTAGCGGCGTAGTTCTTTTGACAGGCGGACCGTACGTCCGTCCAGGATCATCGCGAGTGGTCGCTGCAGTGGCAGAGTTGCCTGCTTGAATTCCATCAGCTCCCGTTTGAGCTGATAGATGTGTTCGATGCTGGCGCCTGCGGTGCGTTCAAACACTTGGGATTCCATCGCGTCAACGTCGGCTTGCATCGCGGCGGTGATTTCCACATACACGTCTACCATGCGGTCGAACACCGCGTGGACGACGGCCCAGGGGCCGCCGGCGAGCAACTCGGGGTGCGCTTCGAGATCGGAGCGCACCGAAGCCAGTTCTCCAACACTGCCCTGCCGTACGGTGACGACGAAGTGTTCCCCAACGAAAAGTCTGACCTCCCCGGTGTGGATGATGTCGCTGCTGGCGGTGATCTCGGCGTGTTCGACGTAACCCGCAGCGCGGATGACGAGGAACGTCACGTCCTCGTATCTCTCCAGCTTCGGGCGTTGCTGTCTGCTGAGTGCGTCCTCGACCGCCAGGGGATGCAACTCGAAGGTGCGGGCGATGTCCGACAGGAGGGCGGGGGATGGCTCGTGTAGTCCGATCCACACGAAGCCGCCGGGTGTGCTTTGCGCCTCGGCGTGCAGGTCGGTGAAGGGACGCTCTCCGGCCTGCCGGATGCCGTCGACATAGAGCGCGTAGTCAATCACTCCGCGCTCATTGACCTGTCCCGGTGTCTCCGGATCCGGAATGTTGCCCGACGTCTTTTGGTCGTCACCCGTTCGCAGTTGCCGATGCCCGCGTCGCATCAACACACCTTCCCCTCGAAACTTCCCATACGCCCAGCGGGTCTGAACAGCGAGGCCAATGCAGGTCAATCCATCGGATTTCCGCTACCTGGTACTGGATCGATAGCTATCAGCGTGATGATCGCGATGATCCAGAGGGTGAGCGCCAGTACGAGCAACGCGGGAATCGCCCGGCGGAACCGGCTGCGCTCCCGGTTGGCCAGACCAGTCGCATCCTTCATGCCTCACCACCGCCGAACACGTCCGGCTCTCCTCCCGGCTGCCGATCATGCCTCCGGCCGCTAGCGTAGCCGCCCTGAACCGCAGCCGTCCGCGTCATGCCAGGGCGCCAGGCAGTGGCCGATTCCCAGTAGTGGCACACCGCCGCGGCGGAGGGCTGCGGTGGGAGCATGTGCCGAGGTCGTCAGCCACCGACATGGATGCCGGGCCGGCGGTCGGGGTCGGGTTCGTTGCGGCGGGTGATCTCCCGTACTACCGGAGCGGTGTCACCGCGACCGAGGAGAAGGTACCGGAACATGTGCACCAAGGGGCTGCCCTCGGCCCAGGCGAAGTAGCAGTGCGGACGGACGCCTGTCGTGTCCCGCAGAGCGAGCAGGATCGCGGCGATGGCATTCGGCGCGGCCGGGGAGGCCGCCCGCAGAACCCGGTGACCGTTGACCTCGACACCACGCACCACCAAAGCGTCGCTGAAGTCTGACGGATCCACCACGTCGATCTCGAGGAACAGTACGTCGGCGATTTCTGGAATCGGGTTGCTGCTGCGTTGTTCCCGCTCCTTCGCGGCATACTCGGCGGCATCACCGGCCTGGCGGCGGTTGGCGATGATGTTGAGCGCCGAATCATGGGCCAACGACTCGGTGATGAACCGACGAGCCTCGGGGTCGAACTCGATACGATCCGCGCGTAGTTCCGTGGTGCGGGTGACCCGGGAGATCAGCGACACGACGATGATTCCCGCGATGAACATGCCGGAGATGGCGATGCCGTCGGGCTTGGCGATGATGTTGTGCACGAGCGCGTACAGCAGCACCGCCGTCAGCAACCCGAAGCCCGCCACGCCGAACCGGTGTCGGCGGCGGACCGCCGACACCGTGACCGCGAACGCGCCGGACACCATCATCGCCAGAATGCCCGTCGCATACGCCCCCGCCTGGGCGTTGACGTCGGCGCCGAACGCGATCGTGATGACCACGCAGATCACGGTGTACACGATGACGACCGGGCGCACCGCCCGGCCCCACTCCGGGGCCATGCCGTAGCCGGGCAGGTAGCGCGGGACGATGTTGACCAGGCCGGCCATGGCCGAGGCCCCGGCGAACCAGAGAATCATGATGGTGCTCAGATCGTAGGCGGTGCCGAACGCCTCACCGAGCTGTTCGTGGGCGAGCCAGGCCAGCGCCCGACCGTTGGCCTCACCGCCCGGCTGGAACTCCTCAGCGGGAATGAGCACGGTCGTCACGAAGCTGCTGGCCAGCAGGTAGACACTCATGATGAAAGCAGCGCCGGTCAGCAGGCGGCGGGTGTTGCGGATCCTGGACTCCAGCCGCTGCCGCTGGTCGTCGCCGTCGGCGGCAACCAGCGGCATCATGCTCACACCGGTCTCGAACCCGGACAGGCCCAGTACCAGCAGCGGGAACGCCAGCAGGGCAGGCCCGACCAGACCACCGAACCCGCTCCCGCCGTCGGCCAGCGCGGCGGTCCACGCCGACAGGGCACCCGGCATGGTGAACACCTCGACCAGCCCCACGGCAACGATCACCGCGTTGAGCCCGAGGAAGACCGCGACCAGCGGAATCGCGACCCTGACCGCCTCGCTGAAGCCGAGGAGGAACACCCCACCCAGTACCAGCAGCAGGAACACGGTCAAGGCGACCTCATGTCCGTGCAGAATGTGCGGCAGGTAGGGGTTCTCCACGACGTGCACGGAGGCATCCGCCGCGGACAGGGTGATCGTGATGATCCACGACGTGGCGACGAAACCCAGCAACACGAGCACAAACAGCTTGCCCCACCAGAACGGCAACAGATCCTTCAGCATCGCCACCGAACCGGCACCGTGCGGACTCTCCCGGGCCACCCGCCGATACATCGGCAGCATGCCCAACAGCGTCAGCGCCACGATCAACAACGTGGCCAGCGGTGACACCGCCCCCGCCGCCAGCACAGCGATCGCCGGCACGTAGGCCAGACTGGAGAAGTAGTCCACCCCGGTCAGGCACATCACCTTCCACCAGGCGTGCGGCCGAGCATGCGCCTCACCGGTAGCGGGCCCGACCGGCTGTACCTGATGGCGCAACAACCACCGCGCCAACGGACCCACCGGTTGGGGGCGGCGCGCCGGACTGTCCACCACCGCCGGTACCGCGAGATCCTCAGAAACGTCCATTCGTCCTCTTCCCCGCCGGCCCAGGACAGCGCCGAACCGTACCCCCGCCGGCTCGATTCCATACCCGTGAGCTGGGGAACGGGACCTCCGTCACATCCCGTCCCACGACCGCCCCGCGACAAGCCGTGCAAGCGGGCGAGATATCAATCGAACGAGACAATTTGAGCAGCGGCACCATCCGAGAAGAAATCCTTCGCTCGGCCACCCCAGCAGATTAGGTTTCCCAGGAGCGGTACCACGACTAACGAGCGTCAAGAACGCGTTAAAAATTCGCTCCTGAAGACGGCGGACGGAAGTCATCTCTAGCGGGCAGCGGCAGCCGATTGCCATGAGCTACCTGTTCCCCCGACAGCACTCGGGACCAGGGCGTACGCGTCCTGCGGGCCATCCGTCCCACAGTTCCCGTAACTGGTCGTAGCTGTCAGATCACGGTCAGTGCCGATTCGTTTACGGAGAAGGCTCCTAATCTCACCGAATAGCCGCAACTTGACGGTGCGGCACTCGGAGCAAGGAGAGCGCCATGTGGAGCAGGCGCAGCACCACCCTGACCATCCTCACCACCGCCGCCCTGCTGGCGGCGGCC
This sequence comes from Plantactinospora sp. CA-290183, assembly GCF_050936375.1. NCBI lineage: Bacteria > Bacillati > Actinomycetota > Actinomycetes > Micromonosporales > Micromonosporaceae > Plantactinospora > Plantactinospora sp. CA-290183. The sequence continues at coordinate 256,836 of NZ_JBNJMX010000007.1, forward strand.
CCACCCGCCACGGCCGGTGCACCCGGTGACCCGATCATGGGCGACTTCAACCTGGACGGCATCCAGGACCGCGCGGTGCTCGGCGCGGTCGAACCCGACCTCTGCTCGGTGATCGTGCAGTACGGCGCCGGACCGGGGGTCTACGTGCCGCCGGTCGCGCACGTCTACACCCGTCCCGGCGGACACACCGGAATCGTCTGCCCGGACATCGGCACCGCCTTCGACGCCGACGGCGACCACGCCGACGAACTCTGGGTCGGTTGGAGCGCCGGCCCACCGCCCGGGGTGGCCTACAACCGGCTCGCCATCGACCACGACTTCGACACGATCACCACCTACACCTCGCCGATCGTCGCGCCGGCCTTTGTCGGCCGGCAGGACTTCGCCGGCACCGGCGTCCTCACCCCCTTCACCGTCGGGCCGGGCGGCTACGCGACTGCCCTGATGCAGGACACCACTCCCGTAGCCGGCCCACAGCAATGGTGCTCGGCCAACACGCCCGGCTTCCAGCACATCGACTTCGACGGCGACCGGGCGATGGACACGCTGCTGACCTACAGCGGTGCCTGCGCCGACAACAGCAGCGGAGTGGTCGTGCTGCTGGACGACGGCACGGCACGGCAACTGGAGTTGGACCCGACGGGGACCCGGCGCTGGCGCGTCGCAGTCGTCTACTCCAGCCCTGACCGGATCCCGGACGTGCGGACCACGGACATCGCCACCGGCGAGGTCGAGATCTACCACGGCACCGGCTTCGGCACCTTCGTCCGGGGGCCGGACGCGAACACCGACCGGGTCTACCTGACCCGGGTCAGGCCGATCGCGATCAACGTACTCGCCAACGACTGGGCCGCCGCCGACACCGACGTGGTCGTCACCGTCCCACCCCGATACGGCACCGTGCAGGTCCTCTCGGACCGCCGGATCCTCTACCGGCCGAACCCGCAGCACGGCCGGACCGACCGGTTCACCTACCAACTCGTCCGCGACGACCGGCGCAGCAGCGCCACCGTCTACCTCACCTTCCCGCCCGAAACCACTGCTGAATCCCCCACAACCGGAACGAGCCTCGGGATTCAACAAGCAACCACACGCATGACCGACCCTGCAAGCTATGCCGAGCATGACGGAACCCACACCCTACAGCGCATACAGAGAGATCCGAATGAACAATCCGCAACTGAGCCTCAGATGATGGGCTGGCTGCCCGGTCCACGCAGTTTTGCGGCATACGACAACTCGGAGACCAGCATTTGGCGCGAGCGTCGGTGTCCTACATGTCGGCAGCGGAGCGTCGGCCTTCGGCTCACACACCGCGCAGACGGAAGTCAGCTGTGGCAAACGCTGCCCTGTCATCACCAAATCGCGACGGAACAGGCAGCCCGCTGGTGATCAGGTCCGGCTCGACGTAGCTACCCGGAACAGACAAGGAAGCGCCGCTGCAGCAATGGGCTCGGTGGCGGATGCGAATATGAGAAAAACCGCCTCTTCTGGCGTGCGTCCGCCACCGAACCCATCGCCGATGACGATATCAGTCCAGTGTGAGGGCGGAAGCTTACGCCGACAGCTCACCCAAATGGGTGATACAGGCCGGTCCGGATCAATAGGAAACCGGCGGCTGGCGGTGCCGAGGATCTAACGCGAACACTTTTACATGAAAGCTTGGGTTCGTTATAGATGGCCGCTTCCGGCAAGGGCTCCTGTCCCGGCCTGCAGGACATCGCAGCCAGAAGGTCACCGACGCGTTGAACGCCAGGCTCTGGCGCACCAATCTCGACAGCTGCGGATGCATCGGCGGTGATTCATGGCTCGGGTGACTGTTGACGGCATGCCTTCACGGACGGAGTCCCGTCACGGGCGGCTCGGGTGCCCGCCTGACGCCCGATGCGGAGGCTTATGCCATTACGTAGGAGAGAGGACGCCTCGGAGTTCCATTCCCCATGGGTAGTTGCAACGCGGTCAACCTCGGCTGCCGTTGCCGGCGGATTCAGTTCTGCACAGAATTGAGGGCTGAGAGGAAAAACCCGACAGCTATCCTTGATCGGTGCCACGCCCGTTCTACGGCAGTCTCGATACCCGTGCTGCGCTTGAAGCAGGCCAACTGCGGCAGCTGCCACTGCTACGCCGCGGCGGCATCCTCACCTCCCGCCGCGAGGGCAAGATCGTCCTGTACCGCGCTGACCGGGCCGGCGTCCTGGACGTACTGGACGACCTACGGGCGTACCTACTCACCTGCTGCTGAACGCGCCGGCCTCGACACGTCCGAGGTGTAACAGCGCTCCCGATGGCGAACAGTGCACTCGCCAGTTCAGGGGCGGCGCCACATCCGTTGCGCGGAGAGTTGACAAGTTCAGAGAAGCCAGCCGTCCTTCTCCAGACTCGGGATGTCTCGTGAGACACGGGGTGGGTTTTGCCTAGCGCATCCAGGTGACCAGATCGGTGGGTCGCCGCCGTTTAGCAAGGTGGGCGGTGGGCACTGCTGGGTCTTCGGCAGCGTGGCCGAGCGTCATGATGCCGGTGAGTGCCGTGTCGGTGGGTGGGCTGGCGACGGTGGTGTCAGCGTACGGGTTCCAGTGCAGAGGCGGGTACGCCAATGTGCAGAGGTCCGAGACGCGAAGCGCTCCATACGCCGCGACGGCGGCGGCCCCGGCGACCTACCTCCGCCACTCACGATGAGTAATCGGTGGACGTGAGATGACACCCGGATCGCGGCATGTGAGTGCGTCGAGACCGCCATGGTCTCCGCGTGCGGAGTTCTGTGTCTCGGTAGCCGGAGTGAGGGGTGCGTGACGAAGGCGCCCGGCTGTGACTGGATGGTGCCATCGGTTCGGGTCCGATGTGTGGGCGGAGTTCGCTGGCGTGATCCCGTGTGGTTCCGCGATTGGTGCGGGCCGTTGGATGACATCAGCGTGGGTGATACTGGCGGGGGGAGGTTGGACGGTCACATGGGATCATGGTGGGGCAGGGTGGTCGTCGCGTTCTTGTTCGTCGCCGTCGGCGGTTTCGGGGTGCTGCTTTGGTTCATGTCCGCTCAGGGCGTCGAGAGGGCGGACAGGTGGGCCAGCATTTTGGCAGCGTTGCTCGCCTATGTGGTGGCGGCCGTAGGGGTCGTGGTGTGGCTGGTGAACCGTGCGGGTCGCCGGGTGGAGGTGGACGACCAGGCGGCTTTGGTCCGGCTGCGTCAGGCGGTGCGGGGAACGTGGACGCGGGAGGTCAGTTCCCGGAACCTGCACCTACCGCGGCCCATCCGGTTGCGGTGGCGTCCGACCAGCCTGCGGGGCGTGCAGGTCGCGCCGGATCGCGGGCCACGAATCCGTCAGCCTCAGGGTGTGCTGGTCACCGACGACGAGGCGCCGCCCGGGGCGGTCCTGGTTGACACCTTCGCCGATCCGGCTGTACGGCAGGTCGTGATCCTGGGCGAGCCAGGGGCCGGCAAGAGCACAGTCGTGCTCTTGTATGTCGTCGCCGCCGTCACGACCGGCGACCAACGGGACGCGGTGCCCGTTCCGCTCTCGGTCGCCGCCTGGGATCCGACCGGGCACGACACGGTGGAAGGCTGGATTGCCCAACGCATTTGCCAGGACTATCCGCAGTTGAGCGCTGCGGAGGCGGACCAACTGGTGCGCCAGCACCAGGTGATCCCGGTCCTCGACGGCCTGGACGAGATGCCGTCCGGACTGCGCGGCGCGGCCCTGGAAAAGCTCGAAGAGGCGACCGGCGCTGGGCTGCGGATGGTAGTGACCTGCCGAACCGGCGAGTTCGCGGAGGCAACGAGCGAGGTCGGCGTGCTACCCCAGGCCGCCGTCCTGGAGATCGAACCGGTCGACCCCGAGGACGCGGCCACCTATCTGACGGATCGCGAGACTCGGGACAGCACCCGTTGGGACCAGGTCACCACCGCGCTGCGGACCGATCCTGGCGGCGCGATCGCGGCGGCGCTGTCGACCCCACTGATGATCTCCCTCGCCCGACAGGTCTACCAGCGACCACAAACCAGACCGGAGGAGCTGGTCGGTCTGGACGGCCCGGACGCCGTCCAACGACAGCTACTCGCCCGGTTCCTCCCGTCGGTGTACGGGGCGGACCGCGCCGAACAGGTCGGCCGCTGGCTCGCGTTCCTCATCCGGCGTCTGCCGGCGGGACCGGCGGACCCCGACCTGTACTGGTGGCGGCTGGGAGCGGCGCTGCCGCGCTGGCTGCTGATCGCATGGATCACCGCCGCGTCCACCGCCCTCGGCCTGCTCTACGGGCTCATCTTCGGTAACGTCTTCTACGAAGACGTTCTGGTAACGCTGTTCCTGTTCGGGATCACGTCTTTCTTCCTCGGGCTGATCGGCGCCCTGCACACCGCGCGGGTCACGTCGCCCAACCAGCCGGGAACGACTCGCTGGTCCGGCCTGCGGGGCATTGTCCTGGGCGTCGGCGACATCTACCTCGCGGCGACGGCGATGTCTGGGCTTGGCGCGGTCGTCGTGCTCGCCCTGCATAGGGTCGCCGGATCGGCGGCGGACGCGGTCAGCGTGCGCGTTGTCGACACCATCTACTACCTTGCCTGGCAGGACGTCACGCTGATCGTGGCCCTGATCGGACTATCGTGCGTGCTGGTCTACCGGCTCGGGTCCGGTCGTGCGGGGCTGCCGCGTCGCAGCACGCCCCAGCTCCGGGCGCTGCCGTCGCATCTGGTGTCCGGTCTGGGAGTCGGCCTGGTCTTCGGGGTCCCAGTGGCACTCATCGGCCCAGCCGTCGTCGAGATGACCCTGGACTATGCCCTGGCCGCCGCGAGCGTCACCATCGCGTTCATCGCCGTGGTACTGGGTGTCGGGCGCTGGTTGAATTCTCCCGTCACCGACACACGGCACAGTCCCTCACCCAAATCGGTCCTGGCGGCCGACCGGACCGCCCTGCTGGTAACGGTCGGTGGTGTCGTCGCGGCAGTGACGGTGACGATGTGGGCGTTCATCAATGCCCATCCCACCTACAGCCCGATAATAGGCATCGGTGTGGGCGGCTTGACCGGGATTCTCGTCCTGTCCGGCTCGGCGTCGGCCTGGCTGCTGTACTCGCTCGCCCGGGTGTCCTTCGCCATGACGGGCCGACTGCCGTGGCGACTGATGGGCTTCCTGCGGGACGCGCACCAGGCCGGAGTACTCCGGCAGGCCGGCGCCGCCTACCAGATCCGTCACGATCTGGTCCGGTCATACGTCGCTGACCAGTGGGCACCAGCGCCGCCCGGTGATACGGCGTCACCAGAGCCGGACCCGGTGTCGGATAGTCGGTGGAAAACGGCCCGCCGGCGACTGGCCGTCCTCGTCGTGGCCACCACCGTGCTGGCGATGCTGCCCGTCACCGCCCGACTCACCGACCCGCGCTCCTTCGCGGATCTCGGCACGACAACGGCGGATCCGGCCTTCAGCCCCGACGGGCGGTTGGTAGCGACCGTCGGCGAAAGCGGAAAGATCTACTTCTGGGACGGACATACGGGCGAGGCGCGGGCCCAGACCCAGCGCCCGCTCGGCCTGCACGCCCGTGTGATCATGAAGTTCACCGCCGACGGGTCGGGTCTGACAGTTGTCACAAACCAGGACTTCTGCGCCTCTGCCCCGCTCCCCTGCCCAACCGGTACGTCGGTGCTTACCGTGGATACCCGCACCGGCGCCGAAACCATCCTCGCGAGGGTCGACTCCGTGGTCGCCCTGAGCCCGGATGGACATACGTTGGCTGTCGACAGTCATGAAGACGGGTTGCGGCTGCTGAATCCCTTCACCGGATGGTCCACCGATCTTGACGGCGACGACCCCGCTGGAAAAATGAGCGAGTCCCGGCTTCGGGGGGCCTTCAGCCCGGACGGCCAGACCTTAGCCGTGGGCGACTCGGACAGCTGGCAGCTTTGGCACGTCCCAACCCGCCAGACGATTGCGCCGCTTCGGCCGACCACAGGCATACGGACGCTGATGTTCAGCGGCGACGGGCGCCGGCTCGTCACCTGGGGGGATACCTTCGAGCATGACGAGGATTGGGGGGTGTCGCTGTGGGACATCGACACGGGAGCGAGAATCGGTCGGCTGACCTCCGATCGATTCCTCGGGGTCGCGGTCAGCCCCGACGGACTGGTGTTG